>CAVHTL010000031.1:0-3787 GCA_963638955.1 bacterium | reverse complement strand
AGCCAAGATTTCATCGAATTAAAAGTTGCGAGCATGTTTCGCAAAAAGGGGTACAGAAAGAGACAAAACGCAAAAACATTCTGAAACATCATGAATCGGCCTCTTGAATCAAGAAACATCAATTTAGCCTCTTTTTTCGAGGCGAGGGCCTTTTTACAGTCATATCCCCAATAGATGTATCGGGAAATGGCAGGCGCTTTCGTTGATCGGCATTATCTTCTCGGAGCAATCAATTATTAGGCCTTCCTTGATCTCCATTCCGTATTTATTCAAAACCTTGAAATTCTTGTTTGCCTTAATCGGCGCGACGCCCTTTTTGATCTCGATTGGGTAAATGGAATCGGATTCGACGTAGAGGATGTCGACTTCTTTTTGGTCGATGTCGCGATAATAGAAGATATTGTCTTCGTATTCTTTACCGGCATTATAGAAACTCTTGATTATTTCGCTCACCGCGAACGTCTCGAAAAAAGCCCCGCCCATCGCACTTTCCATCAAGATTTCCGCGTTTGGCCACTTGGATAGATACGCGCATAAGCCGGTGTCCATGAAATACAGCTTCGGCGCTTTGATGATGCGTTTCGATTTTGAAGCCATATAGGGCTCAAGCAGGACGATGAGACCAGAGGCAGATAGGATCGACATCCACCTCCTGCATGTGACAGAATCTATGCCGATATCCCTAGAAAAGGCCTCGTAGTTGACTTGCTGGGCCGTGCGCAGGGCCAAATAAGAGACAAACCTTCTGAAAGTGAGTTCCGAGGAAACGCCCACGAGTTGCCGCACGTCTTTCTCAATGTAAGTAGAGAGATATGATTTGAAATATGTCTCACGCGGGAGGTTATTCGCCACGATATCTGGCATCCCGCCGCGAAATATCCTTTCGAATATCTCTCTTTGCCCCACATATGGGATATTTGCCTCTTTTTCTTTCTTCAATAATCCTTGAACATCGGGATGGAATATCTCTCCCCTTTTTTTGATGGCCTCCATTTGCGTGAAAGATCCCATTTCGATGACCGCCACCCGCCCAGCGAGCGACTCGGAAATCCCTTTCTGAAGCTCAAAGCGGTTAGACCCGGTGAGAATGTACATAAGCTCACGCGGGAGTCCTTCTTTCATTTTTCTCTTCCGCTCATTGTCTATTTTGATTTTTATCTCATTCAATAGATTCGGGGCTTTTTGCACTTCATCGATTATTAGTGGCCATGGATGCCTTTCAAGAAACAATCGGGGATTGCTTACGGCAAGATCGAGTTCGTTATAATCGTCTAAGGTTAAATAAGAGACATTGTTCTCGAAAATGTGCTCGACGACGGTTGATTTCCCAACTTGCCTAGCCCCGTAGAGGACGATTGATTCAAAGTGCTTGCCTGCCTCTAGCAAAAAAGTCTCTATATCTCTCCGAAAATACATAATAAGAACCTCACAAGTTAGTATTATAAAATAAATGCGATTAAATTCCTAGCCGACTAGCAATTTAATCGAAAAACGCGAAAAACCAAGATTTCATCGAATTAAAAGTTGCGAGCATGTTTCCTAAAAAGGGGTGCAGAACAAGGCAAAACGCAAAAAACAGTCTGAAACATGATGAATTGGCGCCTTGAATCAAGAAGCATGAATTTGGCCTCTTTTTTGAAGCGAGGGCATTTTTGATCTCAATCGGGTAAATGGAATCGGATTCGACGTAGAGGATGTCGACTTCCTTTTCCTCGATGTCGCGATAATGGACGATATAATCTTGGCCTAACGTATTCTTTTCTAGCAACAAGAATATTAGGAGATATCTTAGTGGGTCTCCATCCGCGAAAGCCAGAGGAAGACGCTGAAGTGGCGGAGCTATCTAATACATTTTGCTTATTAAACTATTTGGTAGCAATCACGATAATACGCCTATTTTCTAGACTTATTTATTGTTGATGGTCACCACACCGGTGTTCGTGCAGTTCTCAATTATGCAATCGTTATCTTTGTGGCCCGCGATGCCGCCGACATAGCTAGTGCCAGTGGCGGAGCCTGTATTTGAACAATTAGATACCGAACTTTGGTCACTCATATATCCGACAATGCCGCCAATCGCATATTTGCCATTGACAGAGCCGGCATTGTCGCAATTTGTGATGGGACCCCGATAAACATAACCTACAACGCCGCCGACATACTCGTCACCGCTTACAGTGCCGGTATTTGAACAATTAGATACCGAACTTTGTTGACCCGCACTTCCTACAACGCCGCCGACGTTGTAAGTGCCAGTGACAATTCCATTATTTTCGCATTCTTTCATCGGTGTCGAATACGAATATCCGACAACGCCGCCGATCTCATTTTTGCCATCGACGGAGCCGGTATTGTCGCAATTTGTGATGGAACCCCATTGAATATAACCTACAACGCCGCCGACATAGTAGCTGCCGCTTATAGAGCCGCTATTTGAACAATTAGATATCGAATTTTGATCACTCGCATATCCGACAACGCCGCCGACATCGCCGTCACCGCTTACAGTGCCGAAATTTAGGCATTTGTTAATGCTTGAACTTGGGTTTAAAAAGCCACAGATTCCGCCGACATAAGTTCCGGAAAACGATATAGAGCCATGATTTACGCAATTTTCTATGCGACCACGAATGAGTCCCGCTATTCCGCCAACGCCGGTTTCGAATGCACTGCTCGAAAGCGCCGAACCGCTTATATTCATTATGGAATCAGAATCTATCGAGCAGTCGGAAATCATCGAACGGGAATCTAAGAGCCCAGTGATAAATCCACTTTTCACATTGAATTTTGATGTCCGGTCGCTCGATTGAACATCGACAATGAATGTTGAATCTTTGATTTTGATCCCGTCGACAAGTCCGTAAACACTAGAAAACAAGCCTAAGCTGATGTCTGAATCCTTGTGCGTCCCAATGAAAGACATATCGCTTATCGTATGATCATTGCCAAGGAATACGCCATTCAGTTCCTTGCCGCGCCATTCTTCGCCATTAAGCGAGATATCGTTTTGAAGCGAATAGCAATGGAAGCCTTCATTCATATTGAGCAATTGCTCTTTCGACGTTACTGAAATCGGAGAATCATTGTTGAGAAGATAAATAGTGGCGGACTTACTTATCGTCAGCGTTTTATTTACCGAGTCATTTGAGTATGAAAGTTGAGACAAGGCAATTACTTTACTGCCATCAGATTGATACGCGCCATCATCCATTTTCACGACCCAGTGGTTGTCGTCTTTTTTGATAAACGATGAGTATTCGTCGACGTTGTAATTCAAATTTGTAAGCGTCATCTTGTTAACGTTATACCCAGTTTTGTTTTTGAGTTCGACGCCGATATAGACATCCTCGTTTGAGAAATAATAGGGAAGCTCTTTCCTCTCGCCATTTGCATCAGCTGCATATAACTCAACGACCTCGAGGATGCCGTTGACGAAGACACTATCTTTGTTGCTGCCTAGAGGAAGGATGGAATAAGTTTGCCCATCGAGCTCGACGTTGACTTTCTCCACTACGAGTTCGGTGTCCCCGCCTTCAAACTGTCCGTCATTGACGATCTCGACGAAGATTTTCGAAGCGGTGGTGGCGGAAGTGCAATCGTATGTGCGCCCATTGATCACCGCGCTTTTCGCGATCGCGCCTTCTGGGTTATTGAGCGAGACCTGCATATAGATTGTGTCGCCTTCGCTCACCGCTGAGGTATTGCCGATTTTGCAGGAAGAGAAGGCAAGAGTCGGAGAAGTCTTATAGCCCTTCTTGAATTCTTTGCTGATGAGCCCTTTTCCGTC
>CAVHTL010000030.1:0-13793 GCA_963638955.1 bacterium | reverse complement strand
CCCCAAGGAAGCGCGCTACCAAGTTGCGCTACGTCCCGACGCGTAGGCTATTATAGACGAGTCTTTTCCTCTTTTCATCAGGATTGAAAGATATCGTGTTCATAAGGCAGATTTCAATATTCGCTCACATTCATTTGAGGAGCGTTAGTACACGATTTTTGAGCTGTTTTAGTTGCGGCAAAAGATGGGAGCTGTCTCTATAAAGAGGGCCACTGATAAATTTTGTGTAAATCAATAAAACCAGACCCATCAAACCCTCGGGAGGCGGTTGAATGGAGGGCTCGTTCATACACATAATTCGTTGATGGCACCGATTCCGTTTTTGGCTTTTGAATGGGCGCTCCATCTCTTTGCTCGCCCATGAGCTCCTCTCTGAATGACGATACCCATTCATCAATATTCCTTTCCTTTTTTCCAAAAGGAAAGCGCATTTTACTAGGAAGAAAAAACGCGTCCACTATAATTAGCCGTATGGATTCAAGGAACTACATCATTGTCAAAGGCGCACGCGAGAACAATCTCAAAAACGTGGACGTCGCGATTCCGAAGAACACGCTTACGGTTTTTTCCGGATTGAGCGGCAGCGGGAAGAGCACATTGGCTTTTGACACGATTTACGCGGAGGGGCAAAGAAGATATGTTGAATCCCTCTCTCCCTACGCCCGTCAATTTTTAGGAGGGGTCGATAAACCGGACGTCGACAGCATTGAAGGGCTTTCGCCGGCGATTTCAATAGATCAAAAGACAACCTCGCATAACCCGCGCTCGACCGTTGGCACGGTAACCGAGATATACGATTTCCTTCGTTTGCTTTTTGCGCGCGTCGGCGTGCCGTATTGCCCAAAGCACGATATTCCGATCGTGGCTTTTTCGCCAACCGCTATAACCGACATTATCGTTTCTTATAAAGAAGGAGAAAAAATCCAGATTCTCGCTCCGATCGTGAAGCAAGAGAAAGGCAGCCAAAAGGATGTCTTCGCCTCTTTAAAGAAGAAAGGATATGCACGCGTACGCGTGGACAAAGAGATAATGCTCCTCGAAGAGGTGCCTGAACTTGATAAGAACAAGCGCCATTCCATCGATCTCGTTGTCGATAGAATCATCCTCAAAGAAGGGGTTCGTTCTCGCGTGAGCGATGATGTCGCGATTGCTTTGGACGAGGGAGGCGGAGAGATAATCGTACTTTCTTCTGAAGGCGAAAGGCTTATTTCAAGCAATCACACTTGCCCGGAGTGCGGTTTCTCCGTACCGAAACTTGAGCCACGTTTGTTCTCTTTCAACGCGCCAATGGGTTCTTGCCCATCGTGCCACGGGTTAGGCATAAATAGGTCGGTCGCGATAGATTTGCTTGTTCCTGATCCATCCAAAACAATCAATGAAGGATGCATCCGTTATTACAAGAACCTTGTGGGGAGTTCTAATATCGAATGGCAGGATTTCTGCATTCTTTTGGACACTTACAAGATTCCATATGACGTTCCTTGGAAAGATTTGAGCGAGAAACAAAAACACGTCGTTTTGTATGGCTCAGAAAAGCCGATTGACCGCGAAATAACAACAGTGAACGGCAATATCATGCATAAGCACGGCGTTTTGGAAGGGGTGAAGAGTAAAATCGAGCGCCTTTACGCCAATAGCAGTTCCAAATGGATGCTCGATTATTATGAGTCTTTCATGCGCGATTCCGAATGCACGCATTGTCATGGAGCGAGGCTAAACGAGAAGGCTCTCGCGGTCAAAGTTAATGGGCTCAATATATATGAGACGACTTGCTTATCGATAGACGAGCTTCTCTCTTGGACGGAGAAAGTGAGGGAAACACTGACGGAAAACGAGTTCAAAATCGCGGATCTCGTTTTGAAAGAAATATATAATCGTGCCAAATTTCTCAGCAATGTCGGCCTCAACTACCTTACTTTGTCCCGTCTAGCGATGACTCTTTCCGGCGGAGAGAGCCAGCGCATCCGCCTAGCAACCCAGATCGGGAGCCGTTTGTCCGGCGTCCTTTACGTTTTGGATGAACCATCGATTGGCTTGCATCAAAGGGACAACGAAAAACTCATCGAGACGCTCAAGGAAATGCGTGACCTCGGCAATACGCTCATTGTCGTTGAGCATGACGAAGACACAATGAGAGCAAGCGACTATATGGTAGATATCGGGCCAGGAGCGGGGGTGCACGGTGGAAGCGTTGTCGTAGCAGGAAAAGAAAAAGAAGTGGAGAATTGCAAGGATTCCATCACCGGCGCTTATCTTTCTGGCGCGAAATTCATCCCAATCCCTATGAAGAGAAGAAAGGGAAACGGGAAATCGATTATTCTGAAAGGCGCCTCTTGCCATAATCTAAAGAAAGTGAATGTGACCTTCCCCCTTGGGAAGTTCATCGTCGTCACTGGAGTCTCTGGCTCAGGCAAATCATCGCTCATCAATGAGACGCTCGTGAAAGCCGTCGAGAAAAAACTGACGGGGAACGAGACCTTCCCAGGCGCCTATTCATCGATTTCCGGTTTAGAGAACGTAGATAAGCTTGTGCCTATCTCGCAAGAGGCGATCGGCAGAACCCCTCGCAGCAACCCAGCCACCTACGTAAAGGTGTTCGACGATATCCGCGCCCTCTTTGCCGAAACAGAAGAAGCGCGGGCAAGAGGCTTCGATAAGGGCAGGTTCTCTTTTAACGTCCCAGGCGGAAGATGCGAGAAATGCCAAGGCGCCGGGCTCACTTACGTCCCGATGAATTTTCTCCCCGATGTTTACGTAAAATGCGACGAATGCGATGGAAAACGCTACAACGAAGAGACTTTATCTTGCTTATACAAGGGCAAATCGATTTACGATGTCCTCGAAATGAGGGTCGAAGAAGCGCTCGATTTCTTTTCCTCGCGTCCGAAAATCTATCATTCTCTCAAAACGCTTTATGATGTTGGGCTAGGCTATGTGAAACTCGGCCAAGCGGCCACTACTTTATCGGGCGGAGAGGCGGAAAGAGTGAAACTCGCCAATGAGCTTCAGCGAAAAGGGACTGGCAAGACTCTCTATGTCCTCGATGAACCAACGACTGGTTTGCACACAGATGATGTCAAACGCCTCATCAAAGTCCTTTCCTCTTTAGTCGATCACGGTGACACGGTTATCGTCATCGAGCATAACCTCGACATAATCAAAGTCGCCGATTATATCATCGATATCGGGCCAGAGGGTGGAGAGAAGGGCGGAAATATAATCGCCACTGGCACTCCGGAAGAAGTGGCTGAAATCGTTTCGTCTTACACTGGGCAATATCTTAAGAAAGCACTCAAAAAAGCCAAAGACAAAGGCGAATACGAGGAGTAGAGTTATAGAGTTATGGTACCAGGCATTATTTTAGAGATTATCGGCTTATTGACCGTTGCCGCATCTTCGACGCTTCTAGGGAAATTCGTTCACTCCTTCATCCATAGCCCTGGCCAAAAAGCTTTTGATTCAAATTGCAGAAAACGTTTTTACGGATATGGCATTATCACTGCGTTTGGAAGCCTCATCGCGGGTTTAGGCACTTATCTCATCCATGATGAGTGGAGTACTGACCGCGCCTTATATATGTCTCTGTTCTTGCTCGGGCTCTTCCTTTTTGGAGGCAGCGCATCTTTATTGATATCAAGCGCGATTATCCGCTCAAAAAAGGAAAAGACGGAAAAAGGGTTCGCTAAAGAGCTCAATTTCGTCTTCTTTATATCAATCGCCGCGACTTTTGCAGGGTTTTTGATTTTTATGGAAGGTCTTTCCCCATGGCTCACTTACCCCCTTGTGAGTGGCTTTGCGATAGGGAGCGAAGGCTTTTATTGGGTAAGCGCCGCCCATAGAAGCAAATCCGGTGATTTCCATTTGGCGTGGTACGGCGTGATTATCGTAAGCGGTGCTTTGGTATCTTACTTTGTGGCTGACCGCATCATGTTTAAGGAATACAAGAGACACGGACTCCTCGATATTGTCATTCTTATCGCTTTCCCCGCTGGCATTGTCGGGGCGAGAGTATGGTACGTGGTTGGTAACTATGAGCGCGAATTCGCTAACGGAAAAGGCAATCCTTTCGCGATATGGGATGGTGGGTTAACCATTTTAGGAGGGGCGGTGGCTGGCGTACTCGCCGGATATCTATTGGTTAAGTTCGCCCGCAAATACTGCGACCCGCGTTTCACGACGGATGCTTGCGTGCCCACGATTCTTTTGGCTCAGGCCATCGGTAGATGGGGCAACTTCTTCAACAACGAAGTATATGGAGAGACCGTTGATCAGTCATCCTGGATGTGGCTCCCTTCCTGGATCAGAAATCAAATGCACTTCGATGGCTATACGGGCAAATTCCTTGCGGAAGGCATGATCAACGTACCGCTTTTCCTTATTGAGAGCATTTTCAATATCGCAGGCTATTTCATCATCGTTTATCTGCTTGGAAAACTTTGCAAAAAGTATCTAGTCAAAGGCGACTTAACCGGCTTCTATTTCATTTGGTATGGCGTAGTGAGAGTCATCATGGAACCGATGAGGAATTCCTCTTTCAACATGGGTGCCGATAACGCATGGAGTATCTGCAATTCCCTTATCTACATCGTCATCGGCTTGGCTTTATGTTCTTATTTTCACTTCTACGATTACTACAAGAAGAACGAGAACCACAAAGCGTATGTTCTTCCTCTTGTCTCAAGTTGCATAACGCTCTTGGCTGTTTGCTTCCTCTTCTTGCCTTCCTATAGCGGCGGCTATACAGATGGCAATAACAATGCCACCTTGATCAGTACTTACACGGGTTTTGCGGTGTTATTCGAAGGCAAGACGCCTTTGCTGCTTGTTGGTTTTATTCTTGCAATTCTCGCCTCGATTTCGATGATTGCCAGCGCTTATCTAATCTACAAAAACAAAGAGAAAGAATCTAAAGCGGCAGCTCTAGCCGGATCGATTCTCTTTATCCTCGGCATCTGCTTCTTCTTGTTTGGAAAGGGTCTCACAAACGGGCTAGATACCTTCACTTCCTCAAATCTCGAAATCACTTACTCCCTTTCTTATGGCTTCTTCCTTTTCGTCGGTTTTGCGGCATGGAGCGCCACTTTAGCCGTCGACTATCTCCTTACATTCAAACCGGTGAGGGAACTAGCCCCAATGCCTGAGAAAAAAGAAGACTGATTCTCTTTTTTCCTTATCTACCCATCTGTCTTTTTTGTAGAGCCTAAGATTGTTTTTCTTTCCGAGTAATGCATATGCCTTTGTGGTAGCCGCGCAAAGAAAGTACACTTATAGTGGGAGCGATAATTATGAACGAATTCGATGTGGTCATCATTGGAGCGGGGCCAGCTGGCCTTACGGCTGCTTTGTATCTAGGAAGAGCGAACAAAAGCGTTCTTTTGCTGGACAAAGGGGCGCCGGGCGGAAAGCTTTTGACGATCCCGAAAATCGATAACTATCCTGGGTTTGCCTCTACAAATGGCTTAACTTTAGCGAATTCGTTCCTAGAAAGCGCCACCCGTAATGGCGTGAGCGGAACTTATGGAAGCGTGAGCGAAGTCAAGAAAGAGGATGAGGGTTTTTTAATCGGCACTGACACAGGCCGCTACAAAGGGAAGTGCGTCATAGTGGCATCCGGTTTGGATAATATTGCCTCTATACCTGGAGAAAAGAAGTTTCTTCATAAAGGCGTATCATACTGCGCCACTTGCGATGGCCGTTTCTTCAAAGGGAAGAGAATGGCTGTCATCGGAAAAGGAGCGAAGGTTTTTGTCGAAGCTTCATATCTCTCTTCTTTGACTGACGAAATTTACCTTTTTTTGACCGAGGGGGAGACGCCGGTGGATCTTGAGGCAAAAATCAAGGTAGTGGAAGGCGCGAAAATCAAACGCATCGAAGGCGAAGATACGGTTAACGGATTGCTTTACGAAAAAGACGGGCAGGAGATAGAGCTGCCTTTATCGGCCGTTTTCCCTCTTTTGCACGAAGAAGCCGCCTCCTCTTTCCTTTCCTCCTTCCCTTTAGAGACGGAAAACGGTTTCATCATCACAGACGAAAACATGACCACGAATATCCCTGGCCTATTCTGCGTTGGCGATATAAGAAGCAAGAAGCTTCGCCAGGTGGTCACTGCCGCAAGCGATGGGGCCATCGCTAGCGCTTCCGCTATCAGCTATCTCAATAAATATGGCAAACGATAAGACGCAGTCATTTGCTTCTTCCGTCAAAGACGAAGTTGCATTAATTGAACGATCGGAGCCGGAAATGCGGGCTTTTTTGACGAGTTTTATCAAAATCAATGGTCATCTGCGATATAAAGACGGCAAAGAGATACTCGAGGCGAGAAGCGAAAAAGCCAATATCGCAAAAGCGGTGTACCGCTACTTGCACACGTGTTACGGGGTCGACGTGCGCTTTGCCTACACTAGAAGCGCTGGGTTTTTGAAAAGGATCAATTACCTCATTATCGTCGAGAGGGACGTCAAAAAAATATTGGATGATTTGTCTATCTCTTTGCTAGATAGCGAAATGCCGTCAATCGGCGTGAGCGATGAGGAATTCCCCTCCTTTCTTGCCGGGGCATTTCTTGCGGCTGGCTCCGTCAACGATCCAAAAAGCACCTCCTATCATCTTGAAATCGCTCTTTACGAAGAGAATTACGCAAAGTGGCTTTCGAAGACCATCAATCATTACGTTGGTGCTTCTTTTCACGCAAATTACATCAAACGGAGAAACGAATGGGTATGCTATCTCAAAAGAGCGGATGAGATAAGCAACTTTTTGATCCTGCTTGGGGCAAAGGAGTCTTGCCTTTATTTCGAGGATGTCAGGATCGACCGCGATTTCTCCAACCAAACCAATAGACTAGGAAACCTTGATGCCGCGAACATGAGCAAGACGCTCAAAAGCAGCGAAAGACAAATGAAAGAAATAATGTTTTTGAATGAAAGAGGGGCTATCGAGAGAACCAGAAACCCGAAACTCTCCGCCTTGGTCTCTCTTCGCCTCTCCAATCCCGATGCCTCGCTTTCGGAATTGAGCGTATTGCTCAGTGAAGAGCTAGCAAGCGCCGTGAGCAAAAGCAACGTCAATCATTTGTTTAGGTATATCCATTCCTTGTATTTGGAGGAAAAAGAGAGATGAACGAAGAAGAGAAAAGAGCCGACGATGCCTTGTTTTTGCTTGGCAAACGCGTTGCAGAGCTGCGAAAGAGGAAAGGCATGAGCCAACTGCGCCTCTCTTTTGAGGCGGATGTGGCAAAAAGCTATCTGAGCGACTTGGAACGTGGGCTTCGCAATCCCTCTGTCAAGGTTTTGGTGAGGGTCGCCTACGCTCTTGGCGTGAGCCTATCAGAGTTATTCTCCAATCAAATAAGCGACAAAAAGGCACCTCTTTAGGTCAGTTTTCGCCTTCGAAAAGCCGCCTATGCCCTTTTAAACGCCATATCGGTAATTTTCCCCACATTCCCTTGTTTTCTTCTTTTAGAAGGTTGTATCATTCTTGTTGCGGTTTACATAAGGAGGACATCATTAAATGTCAATTAAACTAGCTATTAACGGATTCGGCCGCATCGGACGCCTTGCCTTCCGCAGAGCCTATGAAGAAGGCGATTTCGAAGTCGTCGCGATCAACGATTTGGTCGATGCCGAATATCTTGCCTACTTATTGAAGTATGACACCACCCATCGCACATGGATGAAAGATGACATCAAAGGCATCACCGAGAAAGATGCCGACGGCAATATCACCAAGAACGTCATCGTTTTCAAAGGGAAAGAAATCCCGGTTCTCGGCAAAAAAGACCCGCACGACCTCAAATGGGGCGAATATGGCGTCGATATCGTTCTCGAATGCACTGGCCGTCTCAAGAGCCGTGAGGATGGCAACGTCCATCTCGATAATGGCGCGAAAGGCGTCATGATCAGCGCTCCAAGCAGCGATAAAGACATCCCGACATTTGTCTATGGCGTCAATAGCGACAAGCTCAGCGCCGATATGAAAGTCATCTCTGGCGCAAGCTGCACCACGAACTGCTTAGCCCCAGTCATGAAAGTCCTCAACGATAACTTCGGCGTCCAAGGCGGAACCATGACCACCGTCCACGCCTACACCAATGACCAGACGATCCTTGACCTCGCTTACAAGAATCGCCGCCGTGGCCGCGCTGCCGCCGCCAACATCGTTCCGACGACCACCGGTGCCGCGAAAGCCATCGGACTAGTCATCCCTGAACTCAAAGGCGCTTTGAACGGCAACGCCATCCGTGTCCCAGTTACCGATGGTTCGCTTTGCGACTGCACGATCACCCTCAAGAAGAAAGTCACGGTCGATGAGATCAACGCTGCTCTCAAAGCTGCCGCCAATGGCCCTCTTCACGAGGCTCTCGACTACAATGAAGACGATATCGTCTCCAGCGACATCCTCGGCAACACCCATGGCTCCATCTTTGATGCGACCATGACGATGATCGTCGAAGACCCGACTGGCACCCAGCACGTCAAAGTCGTCTCTTGGTACGACAACGAATACAGCTTCACCTGCCAATACGTCCGCTTGGCTCGCGCCTATGCCCACGTCCTTGGCGTGAAATAAGCATCATAGCTATTCGTGCTTTAAGCGCCCTAGCGATAGGGCGCTTTTTTGTTCAATAAAAAGGTGATACTAATCGTTAACGATTAATGTAAACTTATCTCGGAGGTAAAACTCATGAAAAAAATATCTCTCTTATTGATGAACCTCGCCTTAGTCACGATGCTCGCCTCTTGCGGCAGCGGATTGAAAGACGACAGCAGCGATGGAAGGGCATCTTCTTTATCGCCTGATGAAAATGGAACCACAAGCTACGATATAGACAATGGATGCAGCAAGCTTTCAAAGGCTCTTAAAGCGATGCCTTCCCAGGAAAGCCTGAGTTTTGCTTTGGACGACACGTCTACCATCTCTTCAATCGGCACCATAACCAAAACCTATCTCGATACGAATGAAGGCACAGATTCGGTCACATCTTATTCGCTCAACGTGACCAACCCTCTTTTTGAAGGCGCCCTCACCGGCTTATCGGGCGCGAGCATCGCGGGAGCGAAAGCAAATCTCTCCATCGGCGGGGATATCGAGATGAAGATGAAACAAGACGATGATCCCGAAGAGACTCTCAAAGTCAAAGGCAGCGATTTGAAGGTCTATATGGACGATACATACCTCTATGTTGACCCGCGCGGATGCAAGAACCTAATCGATAAAGGGGTTTCTACGTTTGCTCCAGATTATAAAACCATCGCCTCTTACATCACGAAGAAGATGAATACTGGCTACTACCTCGCCCATAATCTTACCGACGAGAACATGCCTCTAATAAAGGATGATATGTTCTCGAATGTCGATGAATATCTCTCCCTTTTCTCCGACCATGCCGAAGATTACAAAGACTTCATCAGCGTTTTGGGTAAGGATTCGACTTACTCTTTCTACGTTTCCATGAACAAAGAAGACCTCATCGAAGTTCTCACCGATGCTCAAAGCAAAGCTCAAGAAGAGACTTCGGATTATATCGAAACCGTGGATTTTGCCGCAGAGCTAGCCGATAGCACAGTCAACGCTCTTGAATTCCTCGTGACGTTTACCGAGAAAACGGTCTTGAGCGTCGATTTCAATATTGATATGGAAGTGGTGAGCAATGAAGACCTCACTAAAAAAGATAGTGACGGAAATGAGACAAAAATCGGAACCGTGAAAACCGTGACTTCCGATAAGATGAACGGCAGCTTGGCTTTTGCTCAAGAGGAGGCCGTGATTCCTTCTACTGTCAACACCACGAATTTCGCCGATGGTGCCGAACTCATCTCCCAAATCAAGAAAATCATCGACTCCCTCCTTTCCAGTATGAGCGATGTAGACTTTGGGAATTTCGATTTTGGCAATTTCGATTTCTGGGGTTTCATAAAGCCAGCCATTCTCTAGCGCTCAATCGGTCAATCGATATTTCATCCGCTCTTCCCTCTAATCCTTTATAGGATTATGGAAGAGTTTTTCGCTTGTGATATTATTATTCGGGAAAAGGAGCAAACATTAATGCTTACTGTAAAAGATCTCACTAATTTAGAAGGCAAAGTCGTTTATGTCCGCGTTGATTTCAATGTCCCGCAGAAGGATGGGGTAATCCGCGACAATAACCGCATCAAGGCCGCTCTTCCGACCATCGAAGAACTGACGAAGAAAGGGGCGAGGGTCCTCCTCATGTCGCACTTAGGCAAAATCAAATGGAAAGAGCCGGATATGAGCAAAATCGAGGCGATGAAGAAGGCTAACGATATGGCTCCGGTCGCCAAAGAGCTTCAATCTCTTCTCCCCGATACCAAAGTGAGCTTCGTGAACGCCACTAGAGGCGAAGAGCTCAAAGCAGCAGTCGGCGCCTTGAAGGATGGCGAAATCCTTTTGGCGCAGAATACACGCTACGAGAAAGGCGAAGAGAAAAACGATCCGGCCTTATCCGCTGATTGGGCCGCTTTGGCTGATGCCTACGTCATGGATGCTTTCGGAAGCGCTCACCGCGCCCACGCTTCCACTGTCGGCGTCCCTTCAATCCTCAAAAGCGAAGGCAAGCCGGTCGCTTTGGGATATCTAATGCTCAAGGAGGTCGAGAATCTCTCCCGCTGCGTCGAAGTGAAAGATGACGACCGTCCATATGTAGCGATTCTCGGCGGACTTAAGGTCAGCGACAAGATCCAAGTCATCGATACGCTTCTCAAGAAATGCGACTATATCATTATCGGCGGAGCCATGAGCTTCACCTTCAGAAAGGCTTTGGGTCTCAATATTGGTACCTCCTTCCTCGATGAAGGCGCGCTCGATTATGCCAAAAAGTGCCTTGAAGAGGCCAATGGCCGCATCATCCTTCCAGTCGATAACTATGTCACCAATAGTTTCGAGCCAACCCCTGATAGAACCATCAAAGTGGTGGAAGGGGATATCCCTGAGGGATTCGAAGGATGCGATATCGGACCGAAAACAGCCGCGAAATTCAAGGATATCATCAGCAAAGCCCGCATGGTTTTCTGGAACGGGCCGATGGGCGTGTTCGAGCAAGCGGAATTCCAGTCTGGCACGAAAGCGGTCTGCGAAGCCATCCGCGATCTCAAAGGCAAGGCCTTCACGGTCTGCGGCGGCGGCGACAGCGCTTCAGCTGTAAAACAGTTTGGATACAAAGCCGACTTCAGCCACGTTTCTACAGGTGGGGGAGCTTCTTTGGAGATGATTCAAAACGATGGGCATCTCCCAGGCGTGGACATCCTCCGTTAATTTTGGAGTAAGGAAACGTATGAGAAAGAAACTTTTGCTCGGAAACTGGAAAATGAACAAAACGCCTTCGGAAGCGAAAGCGTTTGCTCTTGCCTCTTCCGATTTGATCGATTTTGCCGTCGCTCACTCTATCGATGTCGGCGTAGCCCCGACGTTTGTTTGTCTCTCTGCTACCAAAGAGAACATCAATCCGAAGTGCATCGTCGCGGCCCAAAACTGCAATGAGCACGATCATGGTGCCTACACGGGCGAGGTCTCGATTCCGATGCTCAAGGAAATCGGCATCGACACCGTTATCTTGGGACATTCTGAAAGACGCGAATACAATGGCGAGACGAGTTTGGCCTGCAACGCCAAAATCAAGGCGCTGCTCGCTAACGAGATGACCCCGGTATATTGCTGTGGGGAATCTCTTGCCACCTATGAAAAAGGCGAGACCAAGAAATGGGTAGCTGAGCAAATCAGGACCGGACTCGATGGCTTAACAAGCGAAGATGCCAAAAAAGTCGTCATCGCTTACGAGCCTATTTGGGCCATCGGCACTGGCAAAAGCGCCTCGAAAGAGATCGCCGAAGACACCATCGGCTTCATCAGAAGAACGCTCAGAGAGACTTTCGGCGATGTCGCGATGGATATGCGCATCCTCTATGGCGGCAGCGTAAAGCCGGAGAATATCGCCTCCTACATGAGTCAAGAAGATATCGATGGCGCTTTGGTGGGCGGAGCTTCCTTATCAGTCGATAGCTTCAAAGGGCTTATCGAAGGAATGCTTAAATAGTTCTTCCAATAAAAGAATAAATTGTGCTATTAATTAGAGGCAGGGGCAACCTGCCTCTTTTTAAGGAGGTCTACTAGTTATGGCCATCAATTCAGTCAATATCGAAGTCGGCAGCCGACGTGATAGCGCCCGCGCTTTGGGCGTGGTCATGGGCTATATGTGCATCGGGTTATTAATTTCCGCGATTACCTGCTTCGGCTTCTCTTTTTATTTCGCGAATATGCTCACAAATGCCTTACAAGCTGGCGCGGCGGCTTATGAAAAAGCCAGTTTCACTCTCTTTATGGTTATGATTGGCTCCTTCGTCGCTTTGTTTGTGATCAATATCGTTCTTTCCTTAACCCTTGCCAAAGCCAAAAAAGGCGCTTGGATCCCTTATATCCTCTATACGGCCGTCATGGGTTTGGCTCTTGCTCCTTTTACGATGTGGCTCCAATTCTCGACCATCGGTATCGCCTTTGGCATCACTAGTGCCATTTTCCTTATCCTTTTCCTTATCGGATACTTCAGCAAAGCCGATCTCACTCCGCTTGGATTAATCGGTTTGGGGCTGCTTTTCTCCGTTATTTTCGTCCCGCTTCCTTTCCTTATCCTTTTCTTCATCAACCCGGCGGTATATTCGATTTATAACGTCATTGCCGCTGCCGTTTTAGCGGTCGTTATCATGCTCTTCGTTTCCGTTGACGCCAATAGGATGAATAGAGAGATTCAAGGTGGTCTTTTTACGAACAACCTCGCTCTCTATTACGCCTATTCTTTCTATAGCGATTTCATCATGATCTTTGTAAGGGTCCTCATGATTGTCGCCTCGATAAAGGAAAAATAGAAAGAAAAGGCCGCCACTTGATGGCGGCCTTCTTATATATAAGGTATATAGTGTCGATGATGATCAACCTATGCCTTTCTGTCGATAATCCGGAGTTTCCGTTTGAGAAAAGAGACGATGGTGATATATTCAAATAAATAATCAAGGAGAGCAAAAATGAGCAAAACAAATAAAGGCTTGTTGCTGGCAGAAAGGATCTGCTTCATCTTGGGAGGAATCGTTTTCATCGTTTCGAACTTTTTCCCGCTTTTCGCTTATAAACTCAGCGGAGCAGTGGCTGAGGCAAGCTATTTATCGATAAGCGGAGGAGTCGTCTATTTCTTCTCGCTTGCCATTTTCCTCATCGGTTTCCTTCTTCTCGTCTTTGGAGAGAAAAAGCATTTCATCATCTCCAGCGCCCTTTCTTTGTCTTCTCCTCTCGCCGTTTTGGGCGTGACCGTCTCTTATCTTGTCTCTTTCTCTTCCTCCGATACCGCTCATGAATTAGGGGTTGGCGGCTATCTACTATTCGTCTCTCTCGCTCTCTTCTTGGCGGCTTATATCCTCCACGCGATTGATGCGATGCTCGGAAAAGAACTCGAAAGCGTTGATATCGATCGCCGCATCGAAGCGGTCAAAACCTATAAACAGTATTTATCGGAAGGCCTCATCAGCGAAGAGGAATACGAGAAGAAGAAAAGCGAGATTTTGGGTTTAAGCAAAAAAGAAGCAAAGAAATAAGAATAAGGATGAATTTACCAAAGGGGCCAAGCGCCCCTTTTTTCGTTCGGTGCGGACCCTATATAGCCTATATATACATATATAAAGAATCATAGGCCTCTTTTTAGGCCGAAATAATCCGATAAATCGGTATCCAAAAATAAAATTGAAAAAAAGTAAAAATAGTGCTTGCAAAGGCTCGTAACCCTAGTAAGATAT
>CAVHTL010000029.1:0-13865 GCA_963638955.1 bacterium | reverse complement strand
GTATAATAACGGGGATATGGGCAAAAAGCTTTTCCTTCGGCTAAGCGTGCATGAACTTGTCGACTTTTTATTGAGGAAAGGCGATATCGATAAGCGGATCTACAATGACGAGACGATGGCTCTCGGAAGCAAAATCCATGCCTCATATCAGAAAAAGCAGGGCAACGAATATCTTTCCGAGGTGTCGCTTTCCGAGACCTTCGTCCGCGAACTGGGGTCCATCAAGCTCGAAGGGAGAGCGGACGGCATCATACTCGGCGAGGAATACCCGATAATCGACGAAATCAAATCGAGTGTCTCTCCGCTTTCCGAATTCTATAGGGTCCAAGGCGAGTGGCATTTCGGCCAGGCTTTCTGCTACGCCCTCATGTATGCCCATAAAAGCGGGGCGAAGAAAGTGGCGATCCGCCTCACCTACATTTCCCAAATCAAAGACGAATCGATGCGAAAGGAGCTGCTATTGAGCGTAGAAGAGCTCGAGAGCCACGTCAATTCCTATATCGACCGTTATCTTTCTTTCTATGATGGGATCGTTACTCATAAGGAAAAGGTCAAAGAAAGCGCGAAAGAGCTCGCTTTCCCTTACCCTTCTTTTAGGGAAGGGCAGCGAGAAATGGCCAAATACGTCTATTCGGTATGCCGCGATGGCGGCACTTTTTTCTGCGAAGCCCCCACAGGGATAGGCAAAACGATGAGCGCCCTTTTCCCTTCCATCAAATCGCTTTCCTCTTCCTCCTCCGATCGCATTTTCTATCTCACCGCCAAATCGACGGGGAGAGAAAGCGCGTACGAAGCTATAAGCTTGTTGCGCGAAAAAGGCCTATATATCCGCGATTCTTTGCTTAGAGCGAAAGACAAGATGTGCTTCTCTCCTTCCAAAGCCTGCAATCCCGACGAATGCCCATTCGCCAAAGGGTACTATGAGAAACTGCGCGAAGTCATGGAGAAAGAGAGCCAAGAGAATAATCGCTTCTCCATCTCTTACGTGCTTGCCTTAGCGAAAGAAAAAGAGATGTGCCCATTTGAGCTCCAGCTCGATCTTTCCTTGCTAAGTGACATCATCATCTGCGACTTCAATTATTTCTTCGACCCCTTCGTCCGTCTTGAGCGGTATTTCGGGGAAGAGAGCGATAGCAGCAAGAGCATCGTGCTCGTCGATGAGGCGCATAATCTAATTGACCGCGGTCGCGACATGTATAGCGCATCCATCTCTCTTTCTTCCCTCAAGAAAGCCGAGAAGGAACTTAAGGGAACGCCTTTCAAGGCGCTCAAGAAAAGCGTGGTTAAGCTTGAGAAATTCCTGAAAGAGGAAGAAAAGGGAGCTCTAGAAGGGGAGATAGTCTACGAGTCTTTGCCTTCCTCTGCTTCTTCCGCGATTTCCTCTTTCCTTGAGCATAAGAAAGACATCAATGAGGAGAGGAGCAAAGGCAATGCCCCTTCTTTAGGAGAGAGTTTCGAGGATTTGTCGATTGAGCTTTACCGTTTCTCCTCGCTCCTTTCCGATTACAGCGAGAACTCCTTGCTTTATTTTTCTTCCAAAAACGAGCCGACCCTCCATCTTTTCTCGCTTGATGCAAGTTCTTATCTACGCTCTTCGCTAGACAAAGTCAAAACGCGCGTCTTATTTTCCGCCACCCTTTCCCCGATCTCTTTCTATATGGATTCCATATATGGGGAAAAGGCGCCATACCTCCTTCTCCCTTCGCCTTTCCCAAGCGTCAATTTCTCCTTGCTCCTCGCCCCGATGGTCTCTCTCCGTTACAAAGACAGAGGAAAGAGTATGGATGAGGTCGTCTCTTACCTAAAGCATTTCGTGGACGCGCGAGTCGGGAACTATTTCCTCTTTTTCCCCAGTTACGAATATCTTGAATCCATCAAAGACAAATTGGTCTTCAAGCGCGCCGCCAAATTCGTCCAGGAGCGCTCCATGAGCGAAGATGAACGAAAGATCTTTCTTTCAGAGTTCAAGGAAAATCCTTCTATCAGTGCCGTCGGCTTACTCACTCTCTCTGGCGCCTTCAGCGAAGGCATAGATCTTATCGGCGACCGCTTGAGCGGGGTCGCTATAGTGGGGATAGGGATACCGACTCTCTCTTATGAGCGCGACAAAATCCGCGAGCATTTCGAGAAAAAAGAGGGAAAGGGATTCGAATACGCCTATCTTGATCCCGGGATCAATCACGTGATGCAAGCCACGGGGCGTCTAATAAGGAGCGAAAAAGACAAAGGCGTGGCTCTCCTCATCGATAGACGGTATCTAGAGAAGGAATACCGGTCCATTCTTTCAAGGAAATGGAAGAAATATTCGGTGCTCACTAGCCCAGAGGACGTCGAGAAGGAAATGAGGGCTCTTTTCAAAGAAGAAACATAGGCGCATCAAACTCTTCCTCCAAAAGGAGGGAAGTAGGGTATAATAGCCCGGTATTTATGGCATTTGATATCGACAGAATCAGAAATTTCTCCGTCATCGCTCACATTGATCACGGCAAAAGCACCTTCTGCGACCGCATATTGGAGTTAACCGGGGCGGTCGAGAAGCGCGATTTGAAGGCGCAGATGCTCGACAACATGCCGCTTGAAAGAGAGCGGGGCATCACGATCAAGCTCAATGCCGTCACCGTCAAATACCATTCGAAAGATTCAGGCGATTACATCTTCAATCTGATCGATACCCCAGGGCACGTCGATTTCTCATACGAAGTATCGCGCTCCTTGGCGGCTTGCGAAGGGGCCTTGCTTTTGATTGACGCCACGCAAGGCGTACAAGCGCAGACTCTCGCGAACGCCTATTTGGCGGTGGATAACGATTTGATGATAATCCCGGTCATCAACAAGATCGACCTTCCAAGCGCGAACGTCGAGCTCGCCAAAAAGGAAGTCGAGGAACGGATCGGGATCGCGGCGGATGATGCTATCGCGGTGAGCGCCAAAACAGGCGTTGGGGTAATCGATGTCTTAGAGAGAGTCGTGAGCTTAGTGCCTCCGCCATCCGGAGACAATTCCGCGCCTTTGGAGGCTCTCATATTCGATAGCTATTACGATTCCTACCGCGGAGTCGTCGTTTTGATACGTATCAAGAACGGGTCAGTGAAAGTTGGCGATGAGATATTGCTCATGGCGGCGAAGAAAAAATACACCGTCACCGAGGTCGGCATCAGAACCCCTAACGAGGTTAGCACGGGCTCTCTTTCTAGCGGAGAAGTAGGCTATCTCACCGCCACCATCAAAGACATCAAAGACGTCATTCCCGGCGAAACCATAACGTTATCCTCCTCTCCGGCGAGTAAGCCTCTCCCTGGCTATAGAAAAATGTCGCCGATGGTCTATTGCGGCCTCTATCCCGTCTATAGCGATGACTACCACGAGCTCAAAGATGCTTTGGAGAAGCTCGCGCTAAACGATTCCGCTCTCCTATATGAGCCCGAGTCGAGCGAAGCCCTCGGCTTTGGCTTCCGCGTCGGCTTTTTGGGGCTGCTCCATATGGATGTCGTGCAAGAGCGCTTGGAGCAGGAATACGGGCTTAATCTCATTCTCACCGCCCCGAGCGTCAATTACGAGGTCGTTTTGACAGACGGCAGCTTAATCAATCTCGATAACCCGAGCGCTTTGCCGGATCTGACGAAAATCAAAGAGATAAGGGAGCCGTTTGTGAAAGCATCCATCATGACCCCGAAAGAATACGTCGGGAGCGTAATGGCCATCTGCCAAGACAGAAGAGGGATATACGAAGACCTCGTCTATCTCGACGATACGAGGGTCGAGGTCAAATACCGCCTTCCTTTAAGCGAGATCATCTATTCTTTCTTCGACACCTTGAAAAGCGCGACGAAAGGTTACGCTTCCCTCGATTATGAGCTGGATAATTACGAGAGAAGCGACCTTGCCAAGATGGACATACTCCTCAACGGCAAAGTGGTGGACGCTTTATCGACGATCGTCTATAAAGGAAGCGCTTATGCTAGGAGCTTGAAGATCGTCACGCGGCTAAAGAACATCATCCCACGTCAGCAGTTCGAAGTGCCTATTCAAGCCTCGCTCAACGGCAAAATAATCGCGAGAGCTGATATAAAGGCGGTCCGAAAAGACGTCTTGGCCAAATGCTATGGCGGTGACATATCACGAAAAAAGAAGCTCCTCGAAAAGCAGAAAGAGGGCAAAAAGAGGATGAAGGCGGTGGGCGCGATCGAAATCCCGCAAGAGGCCTTCATGAGCGTCCTCTCGATTGATGAGGATAAATAAGCAGAAGCGAAAAATCTTCGGTCAATCCTTGCAAATATCAATATCGTTAGTAGTTTTTTAGTTATTTGTTGTTTTCGTTTCTCTTCGCTTTTAAAATGAAAATATGGAACAACCAATCGCAAAACGCTACACAGACGAGGAATATCTAACGAAGTCCGAGCTTTCTTTTGCTCTAAAAACCTCTTTGATCGACGGCTATTGGCACGAGGTCATCGCTTACCGGAAAGAGCATCAAGAGGCTCTCCCTCTTAAAAGCATCAAGAACAAATCCTTTTATTACGTGAAGACCGATTCCATCATGAAAAAGGCCGATGATTGCTTATCTTCGCTCGGGCGGATCGTGAATCTATACAAAAAAGGCGTGCACCAATCCGACATCAGTTCAATGGAAAGAGCCCTTTATTTCTCTTCTCTTTCTCCCATAAACAAGGCGTACGGCTCAAAAACCGACGAGCTCACCATCAAAGCCATCATCAACGGCACATACCGCGATAAGGGCGAGGGGAAGGAGGCGATGCTCCGCTCGTATTACTCGTCGTTGCGTCATTTTGCTTCCGACCCTTATCCTTCTAAACCCGACGATACCTTCATCGGGAAGGCGTATGCCTCTATTCTCGGTGTCGATGAGCTGAGCGAGTATTATAGGAGAGGCGATTTCGATAACCGGGTCTCCAAAAACACTTATTACGCCGATGCCGTCTATCCTTATGCCCCTGCCTCTTTGATTGAGACGATGATGGACGATTTCTATCTCTTCCTTTCTTCGAATGAGAGGCCTCTACTAAAAGCCCTCATCGGGATGTTCTATATAATCTATGTCCGCCCCTTTTCTTCCAAAAACGAGGAGGTGGCGACTCTTTTGGCGCTCGATACTCTCGCTTATGAAGCTGGACTTGGGAAAGAGGCTTTCCTTCTCCCTCTCTCTTCCGCCCTCATCTTCGAGCCAGTGCTTGAGGATATGAGTTTCCTCGGCGCCCAGAAAGCGGGGGATTTGACTTATTATTTGACCCGCTCCTTTAAGATAATCGAGGCCTCTTGCGCCGAACTGAAAAGCCAGCTTGACGAAATATTGCTCTCGCGTTTCTCTGAAGAAGCTAACGCCCTTTCGATGGAAGAAGAAAGAAAGGCGGAGCAAGCGAAAAGCGACTTGAGCCATTCGGCGAAGCAGATTTCGCTTTTCGAGGCGCCGAACGCTTCCACGAGTGAAAGCGATATCTTGCCGAAGAAAGAGGAAACGAAAGCCAGCGAGAAAAAAACCTTCATCCCTCCTAAGAAAGAAGAGGGAAGCGCCAGTAAAGCGAAGGGGAAAGCGATTGAGACCATCAGCAAAGAGGAAGTCAATAAGGCGAACGGCGTAGCGATCGCGATCAAGAAAAAGGATTCGCCATTGAGCGATAAAGAGATAAAGGAATACGTCTCTTACCTCTTGGAGAGCAATTACGCCCTCAACAAAAGCCAAGCCTCTTTTTTGGCGAGTCACTGCACGATTGGTCATTATTATTCCATTCAGCAATACAAAAAATTCGCGCGCTGCGCCTATGAAACCGCGCGCACGTCTATGGAAAAACTCGTCAATGAGGGGTACTATAAGAAAATGCAAGTCAAAAACAAGTTCGTCTACACCCCCATCAAGCAAAATAACGACGAATGAAAGCAATTAGCAAGGAGAACCATATGATTACCTTAGATTATTTAACCTCGAACCCATGGCTCATCGTCCTCATCCTCTTGGGCGTTTTCGGCCTCATCGTATTGCTTGTCATCCTCATCAAGAAATATTCGCCGCACTTCAAGAATCTCGATAAGCCGAAGACGGATGAAGAAATCGCCCGGGAAGAGGTTGAGCGCCTCACCGTTCCGATGGAAGAAGAGAACAAGAGCCTAGAAGAAGTGAAGGCTGAATCCCGCTCCATCAAAAAAGAGGAGGCGCCGAGCGAAATAGACGCCGCCGATTACGAGACCCATCGCCTCACGGTGGAAGGCGATAAGGATTTTCAGCGCCAGATGGATCAATACAACAAAGATCACCCAGAAGAGATGACGATCTCGAAGAAAGACCTCGGCTCGACTGACGACAAATAATGTCCTCCCTTTACGTCCACATCCCTTTCTGCGCCTCTATTTGCGCCTATTGCGACTTCCCGAAAGTCTATTACAGAAGCGAGTGGGCGTTTTCTTATTTGGAAGCCCTTTTCTTTGAACTCGACAAATACAAGGGGGAGAAATACGATTCGATTTACGTGGGCGGGGGCACGCCCACCTCTTTATCGGATGAGGATTTCTCATCCCTTCTCTATAAGCTATCCGAATTCAAAAGAGAGAACTGCGAATGGAGCATCGAATCGAACCCTGAGTCGCTCTCGGAAGAAAAACTGAGCATTTGTCGCTCCTTCGGGGTGAACCGCATATCGATCGGCATCGAATCGAGCAGCCCGCGCCTGCTCTCTTTGATGGGGAGAAAGCATTCCTTCTTAGATGGTAAGAAAGCGATTGATAGGGCTAGAAAGGCGGGGATAAGTAACATCAACGCCGATCTTATCTATGCCTTGCCGAATGAAAGCGAAGAAGAAGCGAAAAAAGACATCGAGGCTTTCTTGTCTTTGTCTTTGCCGCATTTAAGCGCCTATTCCTTGATCGTTGAAAAAGGGACGAGGTTTTTCCTCGATGGATATCGCGAAATGGGGGATGAAGAGGCGGCAAAGCAATATGAGCTCATCCTTTCTTCTTTCAGGAAGGCGGGATATGACCGTTACGAAGTGAGCAATTTCTCTCTCCCCGGCTATGAGTGCAGACACAATCTCACCTATTGGGAAGATGAGGAATACGATGCGGTGGGGTTAGGGGCAAGCGGATATAGAGGCGGAATCCGCTACAAAAACACACTTTCCTTGTCTAACTACCTCAAAGGCAATTACCGCGCGGAAATAGAGAAGGTGAGCCCCAAAGACGAGCTCGAATATTACTTTTTGACCAATCTCCGGCTCGAGAAAGGGTTTTCGCTTCTCGATTTCGAAAAGCGCTTTGGTTTCCCTTTCTTAGAAAAGTACGAGAAAGCCTATTTATCGAACCATCAATCAGGCCTATTAAAAATAGAGGAGGGACGTCTCAAGCCGACTGACCTTGGGATGCTGCTTTTGGACAGAATCCTGCTCTCTTTATTCGAATAGAATCGACATTTTTCGCCAATTTGGCAATTTTTAGCACTTGCTTGTTGACAGTGCTAAAAGGGTCTCTATAATGTTTCCTAGCACCCGCAAAGCGAGATTGCTAAGGAAAGGAGAAAGCGATGACGATGACTAGGCGCGATGAGATACTGAAATACATCGTCGAATACTTCATCAGGACCGCCGAGCCGGTAGGCTCGAAGACGCTTCTTGAGGCTTATTCCCTCGATTGCTCCTCCGCGACCATCCGCAACGAGATGAACGCGCTGGAAAAAGACGGAATGCTTGAGAAGACGCATACTTCGAGCGGCCGCGTCCCATCGGAGAAAGGATACAAATATTATGTCGACCATCTTCGCGAGAGCGGAGTGGACGACAAAATAAAATATGCCCTTGCTAGCGTCCTCACCGAAAAGGCGAAATCCGTCGAAGAGGTGATGAAGGAAAGCTGCGAGATCCTATCTCATATGACTAACCTCGCCTCCGTGGTCTTAGGGCCAGAGAGCGAAGAAGAGGCCCTTGCCTCCGTCCAGCTTATCCCTCTCTCTTCCAATAGCGCAACCGCGGTCTTCGTCACCGATAAAGGATATGTGGAGAACAAAACCTTCATCGTCGAAGACAAATTGTCGCTTGAAGAGGTGCAGAAGATGGTGAAAGAGCTCAACGATCGACTCGTTGGGACCCGCATCAGCGAGATCGTCCCCAAGATGGAAGCCATGAAGCCCGCCCTCAAAGACTACTATGTCGGAGAAAAGGCGGTATATGAGGCTCTCCTCTCGGCCTTCGTGAGATTCACGGGGGAGAGGATCCAGCTCTACGGAAAAGACGCCCTCTTCAATCAGCCGGAATTCGCCGATGATGCGCTGAAACTGAGGAAACTGCTCGAATTCATCGAGGATCCGAAAGCCTTCAGAGAGGCACTCAAAGGCGGAAAGACGGACGAAAGCGGGGTTAAAGTCCGCATCGGGAAGAAGGAAGGGATCGGGGACATGGCCGTGGTCAGCTGCGACTTAAATCTCCCAGGGAATCCTTCCCTTACCGTCCTCGGCCCCACCCGCATGGACTATGAGAAAGTCATGGCCACGGTCAAATACTTCGCCGAAGCGATAGACGAATACTTCGGCGCCGCGAGGAAAGGAGAAGATCAATGTCAGAAGAAGAAAGCAAAGAAAGCAAGCTCGACGAGGAAGAGTTCGCCGACCACGAAGAAAAGGTGAAAAGCGAAGAGACCCATAAAGAAAAAGAGCCGAGCGAAGAAGAAGGGCTAGAGAAAGCCCTCAAGGAGGCGCAAAGCGAAAGCGCCAAATGGAAAAACAAATATTATGAGGCCTACGCCGATCTCGCCAATCTCCGGAAATCGCTCGAAAAAGATCACGCCGAGGCCCTCAAATACCGCGCCGCCGGATTCCTAGACGAAATCATCCCGGTGCTCGACAACTTCTACATCGCTTTAGGGGCTGAGGCCAATTCGGAAGAAGCGAAGAACTACAAAATCGGCTTCTCCTATATCTACAATCAGCTCGTCAGCGCCCTAGTGAATGAGGGCGTGAAGGAAGCAGACGTCAAAGTCGGCGATTCCTTCGACGAGAAGACAATGCACGCCCTTGAGGCCGTAGAAAGCGAAGGCGAGCCGAACAAAGTGCTCATCATCCATCAAAAAGGCTACTACCTAAAGGATAGGCTCATCCGCCCAGCCATGGTAAGCGTCAGCAAAAAGAAGGCGGAAAAAGAAGAGACGAAAGAAGAAGCGAAAGAAGATTCTTCCGCAAACAAAGAAGAGGCCAAAAAGGCCTAGGAGGATAATTAATTATGGCAAAAGAAATCATCGTCGGTATCGATTTGGGTACCACCAATAGCGTCATCAGCTACGTTCAGGACGACGGGAAAGTGAAAGTCATCCCTAACCCTGAGGGTACGAATACCACCCCATCTGTCGTGGCTTTCAAAGGGAGCGGGGAGGAAATCGTCGGCAACGCCGCCAAACGCCAGATGATCACCAATCCCGACACCGTGAGAAGCGCGAAACGCAAAATGGGCACTTCCGACAAATTCCACATCGGCTGCCTCAATAAGGATTTCACCCCGCAAGAGATCAGCGCGAAAGTGCTCGCTTACATGAAATCATATGCGGAAAAGTCGATCGGACGCGAGGTCAAAAAGGCCGTCATCACCGTCCCAGCTTATTTCAATGACGCCCAGCGTCAAGCGACCAAAGACGCCGGCACCATCGCTGGGCTTGACGTCGTGCGCATCATCAATGAGCCGACCGCCTCTTGCTTGGCTTATGGCTTAGAGAGCGACAAGAGCGAGAAAGTGCTCGTCTTCGATCTCGGCGGCGGAACTTTCGATGTCTCCATCCTCGATATAGGCGATGGCACCTTCGAAGTCCTTTCCACAAGCGGCGACACCCTTCTAGGCGGAGACGACTGGGATAAGGCCGTGGCCGATTGGATCCACGCCCAGATTCAGATCGAATCCGGGGTTGACCTCACTGACAAAATGGCCCAGCAGCGTTTCCTCGATGCGGCCGAGAAAGCCAAGATCGAGCTCTCTAGCTCATTAGAGGCCACGATCTCTCTCCCGTTCATCGGCATGGGCAAAAACGGCCCGATAAGCTATGAAGGCAAGCTCACGAGAGCCAAATTCCAGGATCTCACCCGCAATCTCCTCGAAAGATGCAAACTCCCGATGGAGAAAGCGCTCAAAGATGCTGGCCTTACCTATAACGATCTCGGCAGCGTCCTTCTCATCGGCGGCTCGACCCGTATGCCAGCCGTCCAAGAGATGGTCGAGAAGACCACGGGCCACAAGCCGAATATGAGCGTCAACCCTGACGAAGCCGTCTCCATCGGAGCCGCCATCCAAGGCGGAGTCATCGCAGGAGACGTCAAAGACGTCGTCTTGCTCGATGTCACCCCTCTTACTCTTGGCATTGAGACCCTCGGCGGCGTGCTCACCCCGCTTATCCCGAGAAACACCACGATCCCGACCACGAAGAGCCAGATCTTCTCAACGGCCGAGGACAACCAGCCAGCTGTCGACATCGTCATCTATCAAGGCGAGCGCCCGATGGCTCACGACAACAAATTGCTCGGCCACTTCCAGCTCACCGGCATCAAGCCGGCGCGCCGTGGGCAGCCGCGAATCGAGGTAACCTTCAGCATCGACGTCAACGGCATCGTCAAAGTCAGCGCGAAAGACCTCGACACCAATCAGGCGAGCGATATCACGATCAGCGGCAGCAACGGCTTGTCGAAAGAGGATATCGACCGCATGATGAGGGAAGCCGAGGAGAACAAAGCGGCCGATGAGAAGCGCAAGAGCGATATCGAGGTCAAAAACAAAGCCCAAGGCTATCTTGACGAGATCAACCGCACCCTCCAGGAAAACGGCGATAAAATGAGCGCCGAGCAAAAAGACAGCCTCACCAAAATGAGGGACGAGGCTCAAGGGGCGATCGAGAGCAACAACATCGATAAGCTCCGCGAAATCGTCGGGAAGCTCGAGGATGCGGCCGCTCAAGCATATGCCGCTTCTAGCTCCTCTTCTGGCGCCTCTAACGCTTCGGAAGAAGGGAAAGAAGGCCCAGACGATGTGGTCGATGCCGACTTCACCGACAAGAAGGCCTAATCGAATAAGCGACAACTATATCTTTAGGCGCCTCCTTTTGGGGGCGCCTAATCTTGCATAAGAAAGGAGGTCACTATGGCAAAAGAGAAACGCGATTACTATGAGGTTTTGGGCATAAGCAAAACCGCAAGCAAAGACGAAATCAAAAGCGCCTACCGCAAACTCGCGAAGAAATACCATCCTGACGTCAACCATTCCCCGGACGCCCCGGAGAAATTCAAAGAGGTCCAAGAGGCTTATGACGTCCTTTATGACGATTCCAAGCGCCGTCAATACGACCAATTCGGCTTCGCGGGATTTGGCGAAGGCAGCTCCACGGGCGGGGCTGGGAACCCCTTTGGGGGCGGATTCACGAGCGAAGGGTTCGGGGATGTCGATCTCAACGACATCTTCCAGAGCTTCTTCGGCGGCGGAGGGAGAAGTTCATCGAGAGCCTCTAGAGGCGGACCAAGGAAAGGGGAGGACGCCATATACCGCGTGAAGATTTCCTTCATGGACGCCATAAACGGCAGGAAAATCACGATCCCGATAACTTACGATGAGCCTTGCTCACATTGTCACGGTAGCGGGGCGGAAGACCCCTCGGATTTGATGACTTGCCCCGATTGCCATGGGTCAGGCTACGTCAAGACGAGAACGAGCACTATCTTTGGCCCAATGGAAGGGCAAAGCAGCTGCCCGCGCTGCGGCGGGAAAGGCAAAATCGTCAAGAATAAATGCCATGAATGCGGGGGAAGCGGGTATAAACGCATCCATCGCGACCTTGAAGTCAATATCCCTTCTGGCATCAATAACGGCCAGCAGATCAGAGTCAGCGGCAAAGGCGGCAGAGGATATAATGGCGGGGAGAACGGCGACTTGTATGTCGAAGTCTCCGTGGCCGGAGACGAGAAATTCCGCCGCGAGGGGAATGATATCCATATCGATTTGTCTCTTTCCTTCGTTGATTGCGCACTCGGCGTGAAAGTGAATGTCGATACGGTTTACGGTGAGACGCTCACTTCGATTCCGGCTGGCACTCAGCCAAACGAAGTCCTTAAGCTCCGCGGTTACGGGGTCAAGGATCTTCGGACCCAAAAGCCGGGCGATGAATACCTTCATATCAAGGTAACCACCCCGAAAGATCTCACCGACACCCAGAAAGAGCTCCTCAAGCAGTTCCAGGCTGAGGAAGGGAGTAAGAAGAAGGGGTTCTGGAGCAAATTCAAGAAATAAAGGGCTTATAAGGCAAGCCCTTTTTTGTTTCTAGAGGGAGTTTCTTCCTTTTTCTTTATCAATGGGGAGCGGACTCGTTTATACTATTAGCTATGCCAAGCTGCAAATACTGTCATCGCAATATAAGCAAATTCGATTCGGACATCTGCCCCTATTGCGGGGAGAGAGATCCGATCGATTCATCCTACAAGACCAAAGACGTCACTCAGTTCGTCGATCCTTATAGCGGTGAATACGAGCTATATAGGAGCAAATCGAAGAAGACGATGCTGATCTTCATGTTCACGCTCGGCTTTTCGGGGGCCCCTTATTTCTATATCGGAAAGAAGAAAGAGGGGTTCATATCCTTGCTCGTCTCTTTGCTTTTCATCGCCTCTTTGGGCTCGCTCCTTTTCTTCACCTGCTTAAATAACGCCCTTGCCTTCCTTATCCCGCTTTTCGCCCTTTATCTTTTTTATGCCGTTTTGGGCTTAGTGAAGAAAAACAGCGATTCCTTGAAAGACTCTAACGGGGAGTTTCTGCGCTAATGAACCGCTTTTTCGCTTCCAAAGACGGCGATTCTTTCCTTTTCTCAAACGAGGCCCTTTTCCATATCCGCTCGGTTTTGCGGCTTAAGATAAAAGAAAGCATCGAAGTAGTCGCGGAGGGAAAGCTATACGAAGGGAAGATATCTTCTCTTGATCCTTTCTCTCTATCCGAGGTCAAAGAAAAAGAAGAGGAGAGAGAAAGCGCCTTCTTTTTGGCGCTTGGCTTCTCGCTTCTCAAAGGCGGGCACGACGATTTTATCGTTATGAAGGGCACGGAGACCGGAGCGAAGGAATTCTTCCCTCTCCTCTCCCGCTACACAATCGTGTCATTGCCAAGTGAAAAAGACAGAAAGAAGAAAAGCGAGCGGTTCCAGAGAATCGCCCTTTCTTCATCTGAGCAAAGCAAGCGTCTAATTTGCCCTTTTGTGCACGAGGTGAAGGATTTCTCCTCCGTCCTTTCGGAGAATTTCGACCGTAAATACATCGCTTATGAAGGGGAGAGCATGAAAAGCGACACGCTCTTAAAAGAATGCGCGAAATTCAAAAAAGGCGAGAGGATCCTCGTCCTTATCGGCCCTGAGGGAGGGTGGAGCGAAGAAGAAGTAACGAAAGCCAAAAGCAACGGCTTTTTGCCTATAAGCCTTGGGCGGAGAATCCTCCGCGCGGAGAGCGCGAGCGTCTACGTTTCTTCTCTCATTAACGCCTTCGGAGATGAAGCATGAGCGTATCCTTGTATTCATTTTTGTCCGCCGCCCAGCACCCCACAGCTTTTTATAAGAGCGATGAGATGCGCTTTTTCCTCGAAAACCGCGTCCTTTTGACGGGGATAGAGGGATACGAGAAGTATCTGAAGGCTTTCGATCCGTTTCTCATCGTAAGGGCCAACATCATCATCAAAGGCCTCCTCAATAAACGCACGATCGAGAAGCTCTATAACGAGAAGAGCAAGAAAAAGAGCAAAGACGATTATCTCCCGCTTGATGAATTCATGAGCATGGGGATGAGCGAGCTTCCCTATCTCCTTTACGAAGACGAACGCATCTATATCCCTTCTTTCCCAGTCTCGATTAATCGGATATACGGCCATGAT
>CAVHTL010000028.1:0-13878 GCA_963638955.1 bacterium | reverse complement strand
CGCCTTTACATTTAGCGAGGTATGGTTTTAAAGCGCTGTATTTTTTCATCTGCTTGCCACCTGCATTTCATAAATATCGCGGTAAATCTGGCATTTTTTAAGCAATTCTTCATGTTTTCCGCTGCTGACGATCTCGCCTTTGTCCATCACAAGAATCAAGGAACAGTCGGCAAGAGTCGTAGCTCGCTGAGAAATGATTATCTTCGTCAATCCCTTTCGCTTTCCTATGTTCTCGCGAACTTTCTTATCGCTCAGATAATCCAGTGCGCTCGTCGAATCGTCGAGAATAAGGATATTTCCTCCCTTAAGCAAGGCGCGGCCGATAAGCAGGCGCTGTTTCTGCCCGCCGCTCAAATTGGCCCCACCTTCTTCAACTTCGTGATCAAGGAAATCTTTGTAACGCGATACGTATTCATAGGCGAGCGAATCTTTCAAAGCTTCGATCATTTCTTCTTCGCTTGCGTCTTCTTTGCCAAGCAACAGATTCGAGCGGATGCTCCCTTTGAACAAAGACGGTTTTTGGCTAACAAGCGCAATTTCTTTATGAAGCGCATCGATATCATAATCCTTGAGGTCGACTCCATGATATTCGATGTGACCTTCGCTTGGATCGTAAAGGCGTTCAAGCAGGGCCACCAGCGTGCTCTTGCCGCTTCCCGTTCCTCCGATGATACCTATTGACTCTCCGGGGTAAATGGAAAAAGAAAGATGGGAGACGGCGTTTTTGCCTTCGCCGCCATAAGACAAGGAGACGTCTTTGAAAGAGCAGAGCGGAGACTCGTCTTCTTTTTCCGTTTTTATATCTTTCGGTTCGTTTATGATAGACGGCTCCAAGGCAAAGAAAGCGTTGATTCTCTTCATGCTGGCTTTCGCGCGATTCAAGGAGACGATCATTCTTGAAAACATCACAAGAGCATTGAGAACCAGCGTCAAAAAGGAAATGAGCGAGACTATTTTTCCAGTCGTGAGCTCACCGCTTTGAATGGTGATCCCACCAAGATAAACGACCAAGATCATGCCGGCGTTGACGAAGAAGAAAGTCAATGGATTGACGAAAGAATTCAGTTTGGCGATTGAAAGCGAGCGTTTTTGATAAGAAGAGCTGCATTCCACAAATTTTGCCTCTTCGTAATCTTCCTTATTGAAGGCCCTAATCGGTCTAGCCCCTTTCAGTGTATCGCTTCCCAGAGACGATATTTCATCCAAATTGCCTTGCACAAGAGCGTATTTTTTGGGTGAAAGCACGATGACGGAAGCGATGACGAGGCCAGAGAAAGCAACAACGCCCAAGAATACGAGGCCAGCTCTCCAGTCAAGCAAAAAGGAGATTACGGTCGCTCCGATGATCAAAAACGGCGGACGCAAGAACAGACGCATGAACATCATTACCCCGTTTTGCATCGAAAAGGAGTCATTGCTCAAAAGCGTAAGGATTTTCGGCTTCCCGAATTCGTTGAGTTGTCTTTCGCTGAGCGAGGACATGTGCTCATATATCTCTTCTTTGAGGTCATGGCCATAATCGGCTGACACTCTCGCCGCGAAATATTGAGCCACCATCGTCACGCCAAAGGCAATGAGGGAAAGCAAAAACAAAAGGAGACCCAATTTCAAAACATAATCAAAATCTCCGTTTTTTATCCCTTTATCGATGATAAATCGAACGATGAAAGGGGTCGCAAGCTCAATAATGCATTCAATGAGCTTCAAAAATGGCGCAACCCAAAAACGAAATGAATATTTTTTCAAAGCCGTCAAGGCCGTTTGCTTTTCTTTCATGCTTTATTTGCTTCTTCTTCGCTCTCAGCCGGTTTTTCATTATCGGGGCGTTTGTTCTTTAGGAAAGAAATGGACACTATCGGCTCATTACTGCCGCTTATCCCCATGACGAACTGCCATCCGACATCAGGGTCTCCCGTAATGCGGTCGAACACCCGGTTCTTGCCCATAGTGACATCGGACACGTCCTCGAATCGCCAGCGAACGATGCCAGGCATGAAGCCGCAATAAAGATTGCCGATGTCGATGATGAGAGGCGGCAATGAATATTTGATGTCGAATTCAAAGGAGTTGTCTTCTTTCGTGAAATAAGGCGCAACCATCGTCATTCTGCCGATGAAAATAGAATCGGGATCGGCGGAAAGAAGGGAATCGGCAAAAGTGTCGTTGTCGAATGCCGGATCGCCTCTAGTGAGATTGAGCGTTTTGGCCGCTTCCTCGATTCTCGCTTCAACATCGGCAAAGGCGTCTTTATCTTCTTTGAGCGATTCGGCGATATTGTCTTTGAGGCGATAGGCAAACTCGGAAATCAGATAAAAGCGCAAAGCCGTCGGCAAATCTTTTATAGTTCCGATCCCTAGTTCGTAGGCTAAGCCGAGGCGGTAACACAAATCTGGGAAAACGTTTATGTCTTTTCCGGTTGAAAGGATGAAGCGATGATACGATTCACCCCAAAGAGTAGTGAGTAAATCAAAAGCGAATGCCTCATCTTGATTCACATTGATGCCGTATTTATAGCAATCCGAAAAGCCAATCACAGCCTTCAAGCTACCCATTGCCATGCCTTTGGCGAAAGCTTCATAAGCGCTGTGTTCATCGACTTTGCCTAGTGCTCCAGAAGCACATAGCATTCCCATTCTAGCGAGTGCCTCGCCGTCATTGCGGAGAGAAGGAGAACCATAATAGCCAAATGCGGTTTTTGGGTCCTTCTCGGTGAATTCGTCACCGAATTCGTAAAGAAGGCCAAGAGAGAAGGCAGCCTCTGAATTGCCTTGCTCAGAGAGCAAAGCCAAATACTGGACGTAAAGGGCCTCGTTTGTCTTTTTGTGCGTTATTTTGCCCTCTCGATAACGCTTTACGTATTTATAGGCGGCATCCGGATGCTTGCTCATATAATCTTCGCCGTAGAAAGCGAGATTCAATTCTTTAAGAAGAGCTTTGTCCATCGGCTCTCCATTGTTGTCACCGACAACCGCATCCATCCCGCATTCAGGGCAAATGGCGCTAATGCCTTGCTCGTCGTTTACCCAATCATGGACTAATCGCGCATCGTATGTTTGCCTGCAAAAAAGACATGAGCACGTTTTGCTGTGCAAAATCTGCACTTCGTTATCGTGAGTGCGATTTTGAATATCCAGAAATTTCTGATCAATTGACATGGGTTTACTATAACACAATATATTGCTCGCGCGCATAGGCATATAAGCATGCGCGTATGTGAGTCAATCCAAGAGGAGGCCGATTCCGGCTTTATTCAGTACTTTGTCGAAATCAGTACTCAGTTTGTATTTAGAAAGGTCTTTCTTCTTAATCCAGAAAACAGAACCTTCTTTGCTTGAAACAAGTTCTCCATCGTAATGGCTCGTGCGGTACAAAACGCATAGATGACGAATGCGCTCATTCGGCAAATTCCACTCAAAAATGCCCATTTCTTCCAGGTTAAAGATATCTAATCCCGTCTCTTCCTTGATTTCGCGGATTGCCGAATCGACAATGGATTCCTCGTCTTCCACATGACCGCCCGGAAAATTTATTCCAGGCCAGTCGTTTTTCTTTCTTTCCTCGACCAAAAAACTCCCATCGCTGCGATAAACCATCGTCATGGTCGTCAAAATTATTTTGCCTTTCCTGCTCATGACGATAATCATAGTAGAAAAAAGATGCTTTGAGATGAATGACTTTTTAAAATTGGTTGTTATGAAATTCACACACAGTCGCAAAATGAGTGAAACGATCGGAATGCTATTCAAAACATTGGAAGAAAATGAAGCCAATGCCGAAGCGTTCAACGCATATTTATCTGCCCGGAGCAAGGCTATGTTCGATAATTGCGAAAAAGCGTATAAAGCCGGTTTTAGCCCCAAAGATGCGTTCATAGATGAGGCGGAACAATATTTAATGAAATCAGGGATAGATATTCGCATGGACAAAACAAGGAATAGCGTCGCGATATTGAACCCGAAGGAATTTGAGGACGACCCTTATTGGAGAAGCATCCATTTTCCAGCAGCATCTTTGGGAGAATGGAAGCTTTCTTCATCATCTTATGCCCCATTCGAAGCAATGCTTTCCGATGAAATAGTCGTGAAAGAAGGCGACTATTTTAAAGAAATCAATAAATTGGGGCTGTTTTTGAAGGAATTTCGCTACATAGAAGTTCAACAAAACGGCAAAACTTGGATGAGTGTGACGCCTCATGAAATCAATACGATGAAAGAGGCGATAAAAAAAGCTGAAGGGAAAGTCGTAACCTTTGGGCTAGGCTTAGGCTATTACCCATTTAGCGTCTCACTCAAAGACAGCGTCAGCTCCGTCACGATTATCGAAAAGGATGAGAGATGCATTGGATTATTTAATAAATTCATCCTTCCGCAATTCCCGCATAAATCAAAAATCAGTGTCATAAATTGCGATGCATACCAATTCGCAACAAAAATGAAGGATGGCGATTTCGATTACTCCTTCGTAGATATTTGGCACCTTCCTTTCGATGGCTTGTTCTCCTATCTTCGCTTCGTCCCTCATTTCTTTCACTTTGAAAAGACGAAAACCTCATATTGGATCGAGAAGAGCATACTTTCTCTCCTTAGACGCGCGCTTCTCATTCTCGTCGAAGAGGAATATGGTGGCAAAAGCGATATCGATTACCAAAATAGCAAAAATGAGACCGATTTCTTAATAAACGGGCTTCATTTCCTTCTCAAGGATACGAAAATCGAATCAGCATCTCAGCTAATGCGGCTTCTAAGCGATGACAGTTTGAGATCTTTAGCGGGCAAGAAACCGATTTAACGATTCCCTTTTCAGAGAATCCGTTCGTTTTGCTTCCTCTAGCGAAGCGAAATGCTCAACGTGAAGATTCAGATTATGCTTTCGCAAAATCGTTTCCAGTTTTTTGTAATCTATATTTGATTCATCCTCGCTCCATGCGCTGATTTCCAAAAGCGTGGAAAGTCCATCGTGCCAGCCATCGAGCTCACCCTTTTTAGCGCCATCGATCAGCAAATCGAGTATCGTTCCGAAATCATGCTTCTGCAGTTCTGGCACGGCATCGCCATTCACATAATCCTCGAAAAGCATTTCTCTCAGGACGATTTCCTTGAAATAAGCAAATAGTTCATTCTTGGAAGAAGATAACCAATATCCTTCCTCCTTGTCTTCTTCACCAAACGGTGAAGAAACAGAATGCGAGCAGTAAAGATACTCGTCGGAATTGCTGTGCTTTAGGATTTCGCTAGGATCGGCTTTTGAGCGTATTTCCATCCAATTTTCATTCATATTCATTGTCCTTTGTTTTTTATCATGGCGTATCCGTCTTCCACTGTGATACCTAGCCTTTGATTGACGTTGGACTTCAAAGCAAGATCTAAGTGTTTGCGGGATTTTTCTTTCAAAACGGCAAAGCCAAACAGTGAATTCACTTGCTTAAACAAATCGATGATCGTCATTTTGCCTTGTTCAAGCAAGATGTCAGCAATGACGTTTCCTAGCTCAATGAATGAGATATCGCATATCTCACGTTGGACCGTATCGCTATTGAGTCTGTAGTAACGGTATTCCTCGCTCTTGCTGTTCTTTTCCCAAAAGAAAGTGACGCCTCCTCTCATCTCTTTGATTGGTTCGTTCTCGTTGATCGCCAAATTTATCACATCGCGCACGTTTGACCCAATCCGCGTCAGGCCGTAGGCGGAGCGAATACGCTCATTCAGAAGCCTTTCGGAAATCGGCGTTTCGTCATGCAAAACGTCTGATATGAAATCCGCCACCATGCGCGCCGATGTTGCCTTATTCGAAAAATCGTCAGGCATGATAGGAGACAGCGCCCTCCTTGAATAAGGGATGGCGTAAGGGTGAGAAACGATTTCTTTTTTCGTAAACGTCAATGGATCATCAAATAAAATACCGTTAGCTTTGGAGAATTTCTTGTCTTCGTTTGGCTTATTGATGGCATTCACGATGTTTTTTACCACTTCCTGCGGATGATCAAGGTACTCGACACTCCATACCCAATATAGATTCCAGCCGAGATTCGACAATATGCCGGGTTCAACTATGTTCCGATCGCGACAAGTCGGAGAAGAGCAATATGAATCGCCATCAACCAAAATGCCGAGCGAATAGCGGTTTTTTCCTCCGCTTGTTCCAACGGCTACATCAACCTTGAATGACGAAGAACCTAAATTGGTATCGACATGATAACCCAGACGTTTCAAATCATCGGCGATGAAATTGGCAATGCTGATGGAGGGCAAAGAAACGTGACTAGCGATATTGTTTGGAAGAGATGATAGACCGGTTTCAGCAAAAAGCAGGAAACTGCGTAAATAGGAAGCACCGGCGTTTTTCGCTTTTTCGGCATCGATATCTCTAGGTTTCATCGAAGTGAAAACGATCATTTCTTCTCTTGCCCTAGTTATCGCGACGTTCAGCCTCCGCTCTCCCTTTTCTCGGCTCAAGGGACCGAAATTAAGCGAGAGTTTTCCATCGTCCTTCGCGGCGTAAGTGGTCGAGAAAAGGATGACATCTCGCTCATCGCCCTGAACATTCTCGAGGTTTTTCACGAAAATGTCTTCTCCGCCAAGTTTATGGCCATCGCCATAAGGCAGTTTTTTGTCCAAAAGATCTTCAATCAAATTCTGCTGTGCTTCGTTGAAAGTCACGACGCCGATCGAATAATTCGACAAAACGGGATCGGAAGCCCTTCTTGTTATTTCCTCAACAATCGCTGCGGCTTCTTTGCGGTTAACTCCGCGTTTCATCTCGTATTTTCCACCCACAAATACGCTTGTGACAGACCCTTTTTCGTTCGCAGGGGAAGGAAAGGTTAACAGGCTATTGCCGTAAAATTTATTATTGGAGAAAGCGATAAGGGATTCATGGCGGCTTCGATAATGCCAAGTCAAACGCTTTCTTGGAAGTCCTAAAGCAATGGCGTCATCAAGAAGGCTTTCTAAATCCTCAGCCGCACTGGAAAGAATAGATGGGTCAGAGGAGTGGCCGCCATTTGCCATGAAGAAGTTCGTTGGTGGCATTTGTTCCTGGTCGCCAGCGATGATTGTCGTTTTGCCTCTGGCAATCGCCCCCACTGCCTCACTTGTCGGGATTTGGCTCGCCTCGTCAAAAATGACCAAATCGAAATTGTAGGAGTCGATATCAAGGTATTGGGCAACGGAAGAGGGAGACATCAAAAAGCATGGGCAAAGGGTTCTGACAAGCGCCCCGAAGTGATCGAATATCTGGCGAAGAGAGACACCACGTCCACCGTTTTTGACGAGTTTCCTAAATTGATATATTTCGGTGGAAGGCGCGCTTACACTTGATGAAGGATAGAGGCTCGTGATTCGAGAAACGGTCTCAATCACGCTTGTCCTCGAGAAATCCTCGATGGCTTTCCTGTATAATTCGATTTCCTCTTTCGTGTCTTTGGAATTGATCGTCGAAAGGCCTTTTTCGCTTAAGGAGTCGGACAATATTCGGTAAGAGAGGGAAGAGACATAGGAAGGCAATAGAGCGTCCTCTTTGATTTTGCCAGCACGGTAAAGCTCAATAAGCTCGGGTGGGACGAGTTTGGAAGCGCGGTCTAACGTCAACAAGAAATTCGTCCATTCCGAAAGCCTTCCCTTGCTTGAATAGGCATCAGTCAAAGAAGAGGCCGCATGGAGATAAAAGTCGAAACAGTCATCGTAATTCGACAAGTCAAAGCCGAATGATTCTTTTAATTTGCCTAGTTTTTCTTGAAGGGCGTCATATTCTCTCAAAAAAGTCATTCTGGCTTTCGAGAAAAGGTATTCCCTATTCGAAGAAAGGTGGCGAATGGCCTCGTCTATATCCGTCATGGAAGTCTGTTTATCGAGGCGGAAAAGGCTCTTGATATCTATTATCTTCAGCGTGCGATCGTATCTCGCGATTTCATCTTCCAGGTCTTTTGAGGAATTTATGTGCGATTTTGAAAAGACGTATTTCACATACGGATCGAAGCGCTCGGCATCGTCTTCAAGGCGGCGATATTCAATCAATGCCTCAAGGGATTTCTCGAGCGAATCCTTCTTCAGTGCTTTTTTGTCTTTGGCTAAAGGTTTCAAACTTTTTCGGAGAGAAGAAAAAAGCCTGTGTTTCTCAAATAGGCCAGCTCGTTTGATGGCTCTTTTTTTAGCGAGCAGTGTTTCGCCGTTCTGCTCGAAGAAACCTTCCTCCCACAATTCGGAAAGGCTCTCTTTAATTTTGTACTTTTGTCCAAGCAAAAGGAGATATCCCTGCATTTCCGCCTTCTTTTGCACGAAAGTCTCATCGCTTAAATAATCAAGGAAAATAAGGGAATTGTCCTGAAGAATTTTGACTATCTGATAATAAAGTTCAGCGTTGGTTTTCGTTTCAACCAAGCCCTTGTCCTTGAAAAAACAGTTGTAGATTGCGATGTGAAATGATTTGAGATCGGCGATTAAGGCCGGAATTTCCGCGAAGAGGGAATCTCGGGTTTCGATTGAGTATTCACGAGACGAGAAAGGCAAAAAAGAATTGTTGACGATTCCGCCTAGCCCCGCCCCTTGGCTCGCTAGATTCGTAAGTTCTTTTTGAGCGGCCGCAAAATCCGTTTCGCTTAAAGAAATGGCGTAATCCTTCCCTGTCTCGTAGCGTCCTTTGAAAGAAGAGAGGCGCAAATAAGAGATGATGGCCTCATATGGCGAAAACACATATTCGCCTTTCTTATGGAGAGCGGAAAGATCGCTATTGAGTTTGTTTCTCTTTTCATCAACGGAAGATGATTGATCATCAAAATCCTGTGGGCTTTCCACTTGACCGAGCTCAAGCATCTTGCCTAAAGACGATAAGACATCGCCTTTGGCAGTGTTTATAGATGGTATCGTCAAGCAGAATTTTCCAATGCCTAGAGCGTCTAATCTCTTTTTTACGACTTCGAGAGCGACTCCTTTCTCAGCGACGAAAAGCACGCTCTTGCCGTGGAACAAGGCGTTCGTGATCATGTTCGCAATCGTTTGGCTCTTACCTGTGCCAGGCGGGCCATCCAAAATGAAAGAAGTGCCATTCGCGCTTGCCTTTATAGCTTCAATCTGACTCGAATCGGCTGGCAAAGGTATCGCAAGTGAGGAAGAAGGAGCTTCATCATTTGTTTCACCGCTCGATGAATCATCACGACCACCAAGCTCATTGAACCCATCGACGAAAGAAGAGATAACTGGATTTTTCATCATTCTCTCACGGTGCGTTTTGATATCGTTCCACATAACGAAGCGAGCAAAAGAGAAAAGGGAGAGCGAACACGGCTCTTCAAGTAGTGCCCATCCTTTGAAAGGGGCGATTTGCTCACGAATGAAATTAAAAATCAGACGTAAATCAGGCTCGTTTTTGCCCGTTTTTCCGATTTCGCCGAATATAGGCGTGAAATCCAAATCGAAATTCTCGCGGAAATATTCAAAAATCGTCGTATTCAATCCAAGATCGTCGATATTGTATTCAAGCGAGTAGGCAGAACCTGTCTTTCGCCTTGGCATTTTGACGGGCAAAAGAAGGAGTGGCGAATAAATCGCGCCCTTGCCGTGCAGCGCCGCTTTCTCATTGTCGAACCACTTTACTAGACCGAGAGTGAGAAAAAGAGGATTGCATCCGCTTTCTTCAATCGCGGTATTGGCTTTGCGCGCTAAATTTTTCAAATAATCGTCGGGCGATCCTTCCTTCGAGACAAAACAAAGGGTCTTCTTCCCAAGGTATTCGTTGAAACGGGCTTTCTCGGCGTTCGAGAACATCGCTGGCGCATTCTTTTCTTCTTTTATCGGCGAAATATCCTCAGAAGAAATCGCGGTCATCTTATTGTTTTTGCAGAGTGCAGTGCAGAGGGCCTCGGAATCCAAATTGAGCACCTGCGGGTAAATATTGGAAAACCGCATGTTGATCAAACGGTTATTCATCGATAAATCGAGCAATTTCTCTTCCCAATAATCGAATTTGTTCTTTTTGGAAGGGGCATCCAAATCGAGATAACGGCGATTTTCGACATCGATGCGCGGAGTGGAGTAGTCTTTTTTCTCTATGGAAAAGTCAGGGAAAACAATGCTTTGGTTATCGCTAATTAAAATGGGCGTTGGCAAAGGAAGGATATGTTCCTTTCTTGAAGCATAAATATCGACTCCGAACAAGAAAGAATGATTGCCTTGAAGGGCGTTGTACCCTTCGTTCACCGCATTGGAGAAGTCTGAACTTTTTTCTTTTGAGGCAAGAGATGGATCGATGAGCAGCAAACGATTGAATCCTTTTGAGGCAAGATTGAGCAGTTCCGTATCATTGTCCAAAAGCGGGCAAGAAGAAATCGACTCATCCAAATACACACCCACTAAAGCCTTCTCGCCGGTCAAAACAATGAGCGGACGAAGCGACTGAGCCTCGATTAATGAGGCGAACAATATAGCGAAATCTACGCAATTCCCAGTTTTTTTATTTAATAATCGCCAAGGAAGGGCGATGTTTTTAAGACACATCGTTGGAGACAAGGTACCTGATGAAAGAGAGATCTTTTCATTCGAAAGAGCTAGATAAATGGCGTCTATTTCCTCGATGACTTTGTTCGGATCGCGGTATGAGTAACCGGCGAAAGTCGAATTGTATTTGTCTTTCAATAGCAAAGCGGCTTCCTCGCTTATCGGTTTGATGCTCTCATCTGAAGGAACAACGTAGGAGGCGAGGAGTTCGCGAACGCCGCTAGAAAAAAGCGCGGCCGAAATCGGTTCGTACGCGAAAGAAATTTTCTTGCTGGCGATAATCTCGCCACCGCCATTAACCAAATCGACGGTTAACTCGCCAGGGACAGAGTCAGCAAGCTTATAAAGAGATGCGAAGTCGATCTTACAGGAAAAATGATCGATTTCGGTCTTTTTGCCCTGTTCGATGAAATCGATTCCTATTTGATCGATAGAGCAATAGGAGGGGCAAGAGGAAAAACGGATACTGCAATCGCGCAATGACGTGTTCCCTTTATTTGTAATCACGACTCTCTTTATGAAAGAAAAAGAGGTGCTGCGAGTGCTTCCATTTTCCTTTTTTGCATAAAAATCAGCCTGATAGGAAGGGTAATTCCATGTCGGAGATATCTCAATTCCGATATCCAAATTAGATAATGACGAAAGATCTTTTTCCATGAGCCAATATATTATAGTTGAAGGCAACGATTAGGCTAAGGCAAATTCCAACTTTTTTCCGCGTTCCCCAATTCACGGACGATGTTATTTATCAATCGACGTTTAAGGGGTAAAATAGCCAGGGATTTTCTATGCTTCATTACGAATTAACTAAATCATATATCGATTTCGTCTCATCTTTGCCTTTCAAAGAAAAGGGGCCGGTGCTTTGGAATTCGCAAGCAATCCTTTCGACAGCTGGCGGATATCTCAAAATGAAGGTAGCCGAGCTAGATGAAGAACGCTCCGTTTTCCGCGTTGCCGAACACACGTATCTGCTCGTCCAAATCAATTATTCCTTCATTCGTCTAATCGATGGGATGAAAACTTTATCCAACCCTGATTTCAAGAGCACAGAGAGCGAGGTTGCTCTAAGCCCTACCATCAAGGAACTAGTCGCGAAAAGCGAAGTCGAGCCCCCTCATGACGAACTCCAATCTTTTCTTGAAAAAAACTATTTCACGCCTTGGTTCATAAGATTATTCGCCTTATTGTCGGAGGAAGATCGGCAAAGAATAAGCGAGAAAGAAAAACAGACTGAAGTCGTGCCGATTAAAGAGAGCGAGAAAGAAGAGAAGCACCAATCCTTCATAGATGTCGATACCACCACAGCCTCTATCGGCGAAATAAAATCTACGCCGGAGATTCGTAAGCCAAAAGTCAAAATAGCCTTCTTCCCTCTTCCGCATATTTCAAGCGGGGATGAGAATGCAAAAAACGTTAAAACAGCAAAGAGGACGATGCGCCCTATCGACGGAGCCGAATACGAAAAGGCCATTTTGCTGGAACTTCAAAAGGCATATGAGAATCGCATCTCCAAAAAGAAAACCGTCAATGCGACAAAACTCAAGCATGTCAAATTCGCGCCTAAAGAAATCGTTATTTCCTATGATTCTCAAAATTCCTGTCTGGATTTGTTGCTAAGGAGGACCAGACAAAACGGATGCCGCCTTTCCAATGACAATTGGCTAATCCTTTTGGCAAACACCGTTGACGAATCTTTCGCTAGAGATATCGAGAGCAGATACCCGAATCACGTCCTTTATACCGATGAGCCGAACAAAGGGAAACTCGACATCGCTTTTATCGTCAAGAAGAACAGGGAAGTTTCTGATGACAATGATGATTTAGGGATAAAGCGAATCAAATCGAAGACAGCCTCATTCAACAAGGAAATGCCTTCTGGCGCATATGAAAATATCGATGAAGAAGAAATCGACGATAGGCCTCATTCTTCTTTTATTCGACCAGTAAAATCGAAAACGGCTGTTTTTGCCCCGGTTTTGCCAGCAATAAATAAGGATGACGATGATGAATTCGATTTCCAGATAGACGAAGATGGCTTCTTTTTCGATTCAATGGATGAAGGGACGGACGATGATGAAGGCATTGAAGCCTTGGAAGAATCATCGAGCGAGGAAGAAAGCGCCAATTTCGAGCCCTATCCAAAACACTGGCACTGCTATTTATGCGGCAAAAAGAAGCTTTATTCTGGCGAACCGGCCCAAATAAGCAAATTAGGCAACGGCAATATCGTTTACCTTTGCAAAAAGCATCGAGGAAAAATGTAAATCGACTTATTTGATTGGCTTGACGTGAAAACGCCCGTAAACCTGAGATAGCGGCGATAGTTCAATGAAAGCCGATGGGTCTTCTTTTTTGATCAGGTCCACCAGCGCTTTTACTTCATCATTCGAAACGACCATCGTGATGACATAACGGGTGCTGCCCGAATATACGCCCTTCCCTTCGACAATTGTGGCTCCGTGCGGGAAAGCCTCGACGAGCACGCTCGCTATATCCTTATTGGAAGAGACGATTTCCAATTTGACTTTCTTGTTTCGCAAATGGATTTTGTCGATCACGAGCGAAGCCGTGAATAAATAAAGCAAGCTATAGAAAGCTCGCGCGATATCGTGGGCGACTTCGGTTGATTCCCAATTGGAGAGCCTCATCGATAACAAAGTGTAGCAAATCAAAGTGACAGAGTTCACGATGACGCTATAGATACCGACCATCGTACCTTTCTTGGTGGCAATGTAAGTAGCAATAATGTCGACTCCGCCAGTTGATATATCGATTGAGAAAGCCAAAGCACTGGATAAACCAATGCAAATCCCACCAAAAAGCACACGGCCAATCAATCCGCCGCCATACATCGTTACGAATTCGAACACTTCCCCAAAAGCAGGGACGGATGAAACGCTGAATAGCCTTATAAATAAAGAAGTTTCAGCGACATTGATCAAACTGAAAATCGCAAAGCGCTTCCCGATTTTGGTATATGCCAAAATCAAAAGAGGCACATTAACGACGAAATAAATGATGGAATAAGCCAGATGCGTATCGCTGATTTTCCAGCCACACAACTCAAAGAAAAGGACGAGAACTTGGCTAACGCCGCTTATTCCGCCAGAAACGATATTCGGGGCTGGATTTAAATTTCCAGAGGAGTCAGCGATCAAATGACCGCTTACGTCCATGAAGCAGTTGAATCCGAAAGCGAAAACAAATGCGCTCAAAGTCGAAACCAACAGCATCCAGAAATATTCCAGACCTGTTTTGACGGCGACATGGTCGTAAAGCCAGTTTTTAATTTTGCCCCTGACTTTTATCTCTTCATCTTTTAAATGCATACAATGCATGATTATAGCGGTTTTGCCATTCAAAACTATAGGAAGTATCACTAACCCCC
>CAVHTL010000027.1:0-14647 GCA_963638955.1 bacterium | reverse complement strand
AATACCACACTCCCGAGATGCCCGGCGAGAAATGGCAGGTAGACGTGAAATACGTGCCGTCCGAATGCAAGGCCCCGGGCCTCGAAGGAAGGTTCTACCAGTACACATTCCTCGACGAGGCCACCAGGAAAAGGTCCCTCTATTACACCAACGAGCATTCAATGTACGAAACCGTCAAAGGCCTCCGGGAGGCCATCGGCTTCTTCGGCTACGGGCCCAAGGAGATCCAGACCGACAACGGCTTCGAGTTCTCCGACAGGGCCGCATCCAAGGGTAAGGGCTTCTCCGCCGCCACGAGGGAAGGCCCCAATCTCCTTGAGCGATTCTGCCTCGAGAACGGCATAACGCACAAATTCATCCGCCCGAGGACGCCCGAGCACAACGGCAAAGTCGAAAGGTCCCACAGGATAGACCAGGAGAGATTCTACAGAAACCTCAGCTTCTTCTCTTTGGAGGACCTGAGGGCCCAGGGCGCGAGATGGAACAGAAGGTACAACGAAACGCCGAGGATGGTGCTGAATCTCAGGTCCCCGAACCAGGTCGAGATTGAAAAGCTCAGGAAGCTGATGCAGGATACCGGCGAGGTCAGATGCCCGAAGCTGCTGGAGCGTCTCACATCAATTGACAACTAACAAACACCTCGTTTCGCGTGGTATTGTATCCTTTCTAAAGGCGAAATCAAAGCGGATAATCGCGGGACGAGGGCTAAAAGGAAGCATCGAGTAGTCTAGAGCCTTCTTTTGCGTCGATATTCATCGAATATCAAACCCTAAATTGCCGGGACATCGATGCAGCAATTGATGGACGAACCGATTATCGCCTCAAAGAATCATTTTGGATGCCATCACACGAACATCTCAATCGCCATCAAGGATCGTCTAGTGAATGTTCGCTAGAGGGAAAAGCGTTCTTCGCGGAAAAGCGTGTCTTTAAAACGTATAATAAGATAAGAGGTATGGCTTAAGGCGAATAGTTGCCTTAACTTGCTTCTTAACATACGATGAATTAACTGAGACAATCTCTTCAAGGACAATAAACATGAGCAAACTCAGCCAAAGAGAATACCTAAGAATATTCACCGCCATATCGAATCTTTACGGTTATGCGGACGAAACGAGTATCAATGAAATCATCGATCACTATTACGATGGGGTGAATAAGAGCGACACGCTTCTCGCTTTAAAGAAGTTTAACGAGAAAAACCGGAAAAAAGGCTTCCGCGTAGAAAAACGCGGGGATGAAGGATATATGCTCATCAGCGAGTTGCTCGAAGACGAGATGGATGTAGCAAGGGTGATTTCGATCGCTTCCAAATCCTCATTCTATTTCCCGCCGAGCAAAGAGGAATTCCTTGATTACGAAAAGGATTTCAATTGCGACGAAGAGGAGAACCTTCTCTATGGCGAGTTCACGGATTTCATTTATAAGCACCACGTCGATAAAGGCAAGGGCGATGGAGAAGCAGAAACCACCTCCTTCTTCTTGACTCTTTACCTTCAGTCCAAAATCAAAAGCAGCGGATTCGATTACGACGTAGTCGATCTTCTCGAGCACCTAGGGTTCGTCTTTAAGAGCAAATACACCCAAAAGAAGCTCATGAAAATGTGGGTGAACCTGCTCTTCAATACCCGCTTATTCATTCACCGCGGGCATAAGGTCAGCGAGCTCGAGAAGAGGGATGAGGACATAATGGAAGAAGGGGTCGATAACCTTAATAGAGACGCTTATCTCTCGATATACGGCGAAGATGAGCCAAGCGAAAAAAAGAAGGCGAAAGAAACGAAAAACAAAAGAAATTCGGCCTAGCGGTCTTCTTCACTCGTGCTTTTCTTTATTTATAAGCAAGCTTCAATTTGAAGGCAGAGCTCGAGAAATAACGCTCCTCTCCCTTTTCGGCATATGAGATGGAAATGCTCTCGCCCAAAGGCAGCTCATGCAGGTATTCGATATCGATCGATTCGACTTCGTGCGTGAGCAAAAAGGGAATCGGCAATTGATTCTCCGCGATATCGAGATAACAGGCATTGTTGAGATGCTTATTGAGATCGCAAAGCGAATAATCGGCTTTGATGACGATTTCCCTATCAAACGATGAAGGCATCTTAAGGCTCAAGGGTATATAAAAGACGCGGCCTTCCGCCATATCAGGGATAACTATATGATGCTCAGAAGGATTGGCCATCTTCCGGCTTTTCATATCGATAAGGGCCCATATGGCGCTGGCTTTCAATATGGTTTCGCCCTTTTCGTCCCTCATTTCGTAGCACCGCGGGAAAAGGACATGCATCGTTTTGCTCGGATAAGAGGAAAGAGTTACCGTTTCATCGTATTTCGGCATCCTAGTTATCTCGATATGCTCTTTGGCGATAACCCAAAGAAGCCCCTTATCGAGAGTGGTTTCGCGGGGATAGCCAAGCTTTTCGGTATGCTCAATCGATATTTCCTGAAGAAGTGTGAACAAAGCGGAGGGGCGCAAAGAAAGAGAAGGCGTGGTTTGGCTCGCCTTGATGGTTATCTTTTTGGAGAAATCCGCCATAGATTATTTCTGGAGTTCCTCTTCCACCGCATCGATGACATCGCCGAAAGTAACGAGCTTCGCCCACTTTCTTTCCGGCACATTGATATTGAAGAAGGATTCGATCTTCGTCATCAAGTAGATGAAACGGATGGAGTCGACGGAGACATCGGTATTGAGGACGCTAGATTCGTCTATCTCTTTGTTTTCCCATTCGTCGAGATTGTCTTTCAAGATCGTCACGATGGCGTTTTTGATTTCTGCGCGAGTCATTTTGTTTCTCCTAGCAAGGCATATCGTTTCACTTTCCCCGTTTGGGTGCGGGGCAATTTGTCTTTCTTGTATTCTATTCTAGCGATTCTCGCCCCGCGTGGCTTAGACAAATTGAAGACCTTGATGAGCTCGTCCAGATTCTCGATGTTTTTTTCTAGATGCAAGCAAAGAACCACTTTGCCTTCGCTTAAAGCAAGGGCCAAATCGGCTCCGGGCAGAAGTTTTCCTAGTTCCTCTTCGTATTCTCTGCAATATATCTTCGTGCCGTCATCAAGCAGCAAAATGTCTTTTTTCCTGCCGCTTATATGGAGCAATCCTTTTTCGTCTTTGTAGCCAAGATCCCCGGTATATAGGTAGCCATCCTTGAGGAGCGTTTCGTTATCTCCTTCGTTTTTGTAATAGCCTTTGAAGAGACAAGTCGGGGCATGGATGAGGATTTCCCCCTCTTCCCCTATCTTTATTTCATCATCCGGGCATATCTTCATCGCAAAAGGATCTTCATCGACTGATAGAGCCACGCCAGAGCTCGTCTCGGTGAGCCCGTAACCAAAGCTTACCTGGATGCCCTTCTCTTTATATAAATCGATTATCTCGCTTTTGATGGGCCCAGCCCCGATGAGGACGAGCCTTAAATCAGGATTCTCCAATCCGTTCAAGGCGAAGAAAGAAGCAAGAAGCGGCACCATAGAGATGACGCTCGCTTTGAAGTAGCTCGCATCATCCATCATATGCCTCATCCCTCTTCCTAGGGCCACTTTCGCCCCGAAAGAGAGCCCCCAGAGCAAAGAGCAGACAAAGCCGAAGACGTGGCTTAAAGGCAAAATGGATAGAAGCGTGTCTTCTTCTCTTAAAGGCAATAAGCTGCCGCCGTTATACGCGGAAGCGCATAAGCTTGCTTCGCTTAAGATAACGCCCTTCCCGCTTCTCGTCGTCCCAGAGGTGAAGAAAACGATGTTCCCGTTAGGAGAGAGGTTTTTCTCCTCAAGGCTATCTTCAAGCGCGGCGATAAGCTCTTCTCTTCCTTCTAAATAAGAGACATCAGTTGCCTTGATTTGCTTTTTCAAAAGCGAGATATCGTCAAGCGGATTGAGAAGCACTATCTGCCTCTTTGCCCTTGCATAAGCGAAAATGGCGATGATCGTCTTTAGATTATTCTCGGCAAGAATCCCGATAGATGAAGCATCAGATAAAGGATATTCCTCGATTTTCTTCTTAAGCGCCCCATAAGTAAGGGACTTAATCCCTTCCCCTTCATCAAAATAAAGGGCGATGTCGTTTTCGTTTTGCTCCGTTTTGCTCATTCAGCAAAGCGAAGAAAGAATCAAAACGTTTGGCGTTCATATTGCCTTTATTATAAGGGCAATAAAAGCGCAAAAAAGAGGCAAAAATATCGGTAAATCGTTAATAATTGGATATCACTAGAATTTTACCGATTGCGCCCTATAATTGAATAAATCCATATACCAAGGAGAAAAAACATGGACAAGAATATTCGCATTGCGATTATTGGCGGCGGTCCAGCCGGTTTAGGCGCAGCCATGTATCTCGAAAAGAAGGGATACGACAACTACGTCATTTACGAAAAAACGGATCATGTCGGCGGCAAGTGTCACTCGCCGAAACACAACGGAAAGCGTTATGAAATGGGCGCGATCATGGGCGCCCCGACTTATTACGCCATCAAAGACATCGAAGAGTTCGCTGGCGTTACGCATGATGGACCAGCTCTCGTCCGCGGCTATAAATACCCGGATGGAAGAATCGATCATCGCTGGGATACGACTGACGCCATTCACCTCAAGAAACTTGCCGCTCAGCTCAAGAAATTCGGCAAAATCCTCGAGACGGACTACAAAGGATACGATATCTGCGGCCATAAAGGAGTTGCGAGCGGCAAATACGAAGGCTTCGCCGTCACCCCAGGCCGTGAGCCAGTGAGCGGAGATAACCCGAAACTCAAAGACCTCGCGATGCCTTTCAAGGATTTCTGCGAGAAAGTCGGTTGCCCTCTCGTTCAGGAAGTCTGGGTCCAGCCATACACCTCATTCGGCTACGGCTACTTCGACGAGATCCCAGCCGCTTATGTCCTCAAATACCTCGACTTCAAGACGATGATGGACTTCGTCTCTCTCCACCTCTACACCTGGAAAGACGGAACCCAGTCGATCTATGAGGCGCTCAACGCCAAGCTCAAGCATCAAGCCACGCTTAAAGCGAACATTACCAAAGTCGTGCGCGACAAAAAGAAAATCACAATCACGGTAAATGGGACTGAAGAGGTCTTCGACAAGATGATCATCACCGCCCCGCTCCAAGTGGCTACCGAAAATAACCCTCTCGATAACCCAGTGGCTAAATCCCTCGACACTTGGCTCGATGTGAAAGACGATGAAAGAGAGCTCTTCTCGAAGATCGACTATGAACGTTATGACACGACGGCCATGATCATCGAGAAAGGCAAATATCCGCCGATCAGCCACTACATCGTCGACAATATGGCTCCGGAAAGAATGGGCCATCTCATGATTTATTATCACCGCTGGAAAGATGAGCCAGATCAGCCAATCACCACCTACGTCCTCCGTCATCACAAAACCAGGAACGGCGGGAAAGAGCTTCCTTACGAGGAAACGAAGAAAACCGTCCTCAAGGATATGGAAATCGTCGGCGTGCCGGGCGATAAGACGGTTGGGAAGAACAAAGACGGGGTCATCTACGAATTCCAGACCTACTACTTCCCTCACGTCTATAGCGAGGATTACGCCGCTGGGTGGTACGACAAAGTCGAAGCCATGCAAGGCAAATACAACACCTATTACGCAGGCGAAGTCATGTCCTTCGGCGACATGGATGAGACAGTCGAATACTCTCACGATCTAGTCGAAAGATTCTTCTAAAGAGAGTAAGCGAAAACGGGCTAAGCAAAATCGGCCCGTTTTCTTTATGGCTGCTTGTATTTTTGTTTGCCGCCATCACCCTTCTATCATCTTTGGATGACAATGAGGGTTATCTCTCTTTTGTTGGGCTAGAGAAAGATGCCACCTACTTGCTTAAGGAATTAGGAAGCGACAAACAAGAATTCCAAATGAGCGGAAAAACGCTCATGAATGAAGGCCTCTTCATTAAAAAAGGCGGCAAATTGAATACGGCCGTCTATTACCTAAGAAAAATCTGATAGAACGTCTTTGATAGAACTTAATCAAGGAATAATCCCCGGTTCTTTTCTTCATAAGTAATCGCTTCGCCCTAAACCATGTCCGAATTAACTTTTTCGGATTTGGAGGGCGGATAAGCAAACCAGTGTCTAGCCAAAAAAACGCGAAAATCCTTTTCACGAACAAAAAAGGACTGACGCTTTCGCATCAATCCGTGACCGCTAAATGGCAGGAGCAGAAGGAATCGAACCCTCATCAACGGTTTTGGAGACCGCTGTTCTACCACTGAACCATGCTCCTAGCGCTCGTAATTATAGTGATTGCGCTCTCTTTAAGCAAGAAAGAAAAAGGGGCGAAAGCCGTTTCGCCCCCCCCGCTATTTCTATTGCTCTCTCGCTATTTTGCTGACGAGCCCCATGTCGACTTTGCCAGCGTAGTTGCTCTTGAAGTGCTTCATGACCATAGGGAGGCTCTTATCTTCAAGCGAAGCGATGATGCTTCTCACCTCATCTTCGCTTAATTGCTTCGGAAGGAAACGAGCCAGCGCTTTTTTCTGGGCGTCTAAAGCGGCAATGGCCTCTTCTCTCCCAGCCTTAAGATAGCTGCTCTTCTCCTCGTCTAGCTCCTTGTCGAGCTTCTGGATGATGTGGATCATATCGTTATCGCTTACTTCTTTGTTCGCTCCGCTTGTCTTTAGCTCCATAAAGCGGGAGATAAGAATAGAGTAAGCGCTTCTGCTGTCGTTATCGTGCGCTTTCATGGCCTCGATATTGGCTTTTTTGATTTCATCGATGATCATTGTGGTTGCCTCCTCCTTTTATTGTAACGCAATTTTAAAAATCGTCTTCCTCAAGATAATCTTTTCTTTCTCTCTCGAGTCTCTACTTATGCCTCGTATAAGAAATTTCCTCCCCTATGTTCCTCAAAGCGAAGAAAAGAGGCATTATCTCTAATCTACCCAGTATCATACCAACGCTGAGCGTCCATAAGGCTAGAGGATAAGATGTGACGTGGGTTTGCCCGTATGTCACGAAATCAGTGACGCTTAAGCCAGTGTTGCTCATCGCGCTTGCCACATCAAAAGCCGCATCTTCCGCGTTGAACTCCGGAAGGAAGGTGAGAATGAGCACAGAGAGAAGAAAAACAATCATGAATAGAAGGCCATAGCTATGGGCCTCTTTGACCGTCGCTTCTTCAAGCGGAGCAAGTTTCCCATACCGATAAGTCTTTCGCGGATTTATTTGATGGGTTGGGGAAAAACGGTACTTAAGGCTATAGAAGAGGTCTTTGAGGCAAATGGCGACCCTATATTGCTTGATGCCGCCCCCGCAGCTCCCAGCCCCGCCGCCGATGATCATCAAGATCGTGCAGGTCCAAAGAAGCGGTTTGCCCAAAAGGAGCATCTCGTCCAAAGAGGTATTCGCAAAACCGGATGTGGTCGCGCTCGCGATGACATAAAAAACGGATTCGCGGCTGCCTTTTGCGAAATTGTCGAAGAAAGGGAGACCATTGCTATTAGATAGATTCATGGTTCCGGAAAAAGCCATGAGAATGGAAGAAATGACGATAAGAGAGAAAGCAAAACGTATCTCATCGTCCTTCACGACGTTTTTGATTTTAAAGCGCAATATATAGGTATGCATGAGGAAAGAGATGCTAGAAAGCAGCACCAAAAGCATGATAATAATCTCAATCGCGATGGGATTTGCGGGGAAAATGCCGTTTCCTGAGGAGGAAGAAAAATAGGCGACGTTTGAAGAATACGTGGACATCCCTCCACCGCTTAAGGCGCACATCGAATGGTTGATGGCGTCGAATATATCCATGCCGGAAAAGAAAAGGAGCACCGCCCCGAAAATGGTGTAACCGCTATAAATGGTGAAGATGAGGCGGGCGCTTTTGCCTAAAGACGGGAGAAGCTTGTCGTTATGCCCTTCGGAAGCGTAAAGGGAGGTGCTGCCCGTCCCAAGGACGCTTTCTAAAACGAGCACAAGCCCTACCCCGCCGATGAACTGCATGAATGAGCGATGAAAGCAATAGACGTGCGGGGAGAAGGCCCCTTCGATATCTAGATAATCCTTGAAGACGGTTAACCCAGTCGTGCTGTAGGCGCTTGCCGCTTCGAAAATCGCCTCATTGAAATCCATGTCCATTTTCTCGTAACAATGGGCAAGGAAGAAGGGCAAAGCCCCCGAAAAGACGGCGAGAATCCATGCTAGCATCAAAAGCTGGCTGTTCTCGAAACGCGCAAACCGCGCGCGCTTCCGCTTAAAGAGGAAAAAGAAATAGAGGAGGAGCCCGAAGGCGATATAGGCGCTAGAAGGGATGAAAAAGAAGGTCCAGCACTCGTATTCGTCTGGATAAAAGAGGAGCAATAAAAGCGGAAAAAGATTCAATACGCCGATAAGCGCCAGGAAAATCCCCAAATAACCGAACACCAAAGCGAAGCCCCTAACTTCCGCTCTTTCTTTCTTTTTCTTCATTTTTATTTGCCGAGCTTGGCCTTGACGGCTTTCTTCTTGTTTTCTTTTCTCTCATCCTTCTTCACGCGGCGCTCCTCCTTCACTATCTCTTTATTCTTCTCTTCCTGAAGGAAAGAAAGGATGTTCTGATGGTTCTCTGGCGCGGTGACGATCATAAGGATATCGCGCGGCTTAAGGACGATCTGGCCGCTCGGGATGAGGATTTGGAAAGAACGGTAAATCGCCGCGATCGAGGCGTATTTCGGGAAATCGATATCCATGATGCGCTTATTGGCGATTTTGTGCTTTGAAAGAACCGTTGCCTCGATGACGTTTATTTTGTCGTTATCGAGAGAGAGTGTCTTGATGAGGGAGTCGAGCGAAGATTCGCTTTGGATCGACTGAGCGAGAAGATAGGTGCTGCTGATAACCGAATCGATGCCGAGTTTCTTGAAAAGGTCGACGTTGCGCGGGTCATTGACGGCGCAGATGACCTTCTTCACGTTGAACATCTTCTTCGCAAGCGTGCAAGAGGCGTAATTATCCGCGTCTTTCTCGCATAAAGAGACGAAAACGTCGGCATCAGCCACCCCAGCCTCTTCCAAGACGTATTGCCTGAAAGGCGAGCCCACATATACCGAGACATGCTCTTTTTTGACGAGGTCTTCCGCTTCGAGGCGATCGCTATTGATGACGATGAGCTCGTTTTTGCGGCTTTTGAACATCTTGATGATGTAAGCGGCGCTTGCCCCGCCATTGACGATGACGATTTTCATTATCCCTTCCTCCCGCCAGAGAGAAGCTGATACTTCCGTAGCGATAGCTCGAAAGGATATATCGCTTTGATGTTCATCCCTTTCACGAGATTTGAGAAAGAGGGATCATTGAAGCGGACGAATATCTCGTCGATTTGATACAAAGAGGAAGCAACGTGCGACAAAAGGAGGTTCACGTTGTCATCGCCCGTGGCGATCAAAATGCGGTAAGCGTCTTTGATGTAGCCGTTTTCCCCTAAAGAAGAAATGTCGGTGGCGTCTAAATTCACCGTGTAACCGCTGTAATCCTCATTGAGCCTATCGAATGAGGATGGATCGTTATCGATGATGACGACGTTTTCGCCTTCTTTGCTGCTTTCGTTGGCGACTCTAGCCCCGAATCTGCCGCATCCGATAACCACGAATTTGTTTTTCATACGCATAGGAAGATACTACTAGAAAATGAAACTTTCAATCGCCCCAAAAAGAGCAAGGGAAAGGAAAAAGAGGGCAAAATGGATGATGAAGAGCAAAGAAAACGCCCTTTTACCTATTCATCGTCTTTGATTTGGGGCGGGAGGTGATCGCCAGGGCGCAAAGAGGTCAATATCTCCACGTCAGGATGATGAGAGGTTATCTCCTTGTATTTCGGAAGCGTGTTTTTCCTCTTCAGGTTTTTCCAGCCGTTACGCGCGTATTCCTCCAAACAATAGAGAACGAACTCTTTCGTGGCCTCGCTCATGTAAAAATGAGGCGAATGGAGGCGGAAATAATCAACGCTCATTTGTTTGTTGTAGTTCTTCCCGGCGTAAACCATCGAAGCGGACAATGTGTCGCAGACATATTCAACAGCCCATTTATAAGGCATCGTCTTGATGAAAAGATACCCATTGAAGAAGTCGGTCCAGTATTCCCAGTGATGCGGGTTATGGCGGACATGATGCTGGCAAATGGAGGAGAAATAGTTCTCGTGGCAGCGCTGAGCGTAAATAGGCGAGGAATTGCCTTGATAATATTTCGCGCTTTTCCAGAACTCTTTCGGTGAAAGCTTCGTTAAATCATGATGCAGAGCGAAGAAGAAAATCCCCATATGGAAAGCGTTCAGCAAAACGCGGTGGCGGTGTTTGCTGATGGTATGGAAATGCTTGAATACGTGATAGGTGCTCATAGCAAAAAGGATAATACTTCCCCTCTATCATCGCGAATGATTTCGTCGAAATAGGAGTCGAGGGCAGTTACTTCTTCATTGATGATGATTCTCTCTTCCGAAGAAAAGAGAAGAAGGATAAACCGTCATTTTGAAACAAAAAGAGTGGAAAAATCAGGGTGAGCGGAAAATAAAAGGAAGGTAGCGTGGTCACGTAACTCGCTCCATATTCTCGCTCCGTTTTCTATATCCCGCTTTTGGCGCTCGCTCTCACCCCGCCCAAAAGAGGACACCTTCCCCTTTTTCGATGATGTTTTTTAAGCGTTTGCAGCTCTCTTTCATTCCTCTCCATTGCAGCACTCCTATAGGAAAGAATTCGGCTTTGGTTTATAGTTAAGCAAGCCTTTGTAGGCTTTGGAGCGCACCATGCATAACGAAATAAAGATAAATGACTTCTTATATTACGTGGGGGGCGAAGATCGCCGCCTGTCCCTTTTCGAGAATAGCTACCCAATCCCTGATGGGGTGAGCTACAACAGCTTCCTATATCTTGACGAGAAAAACTGTCTCCTCGATACGGTCGATGCGAGCGTAAGCGAGCTGTATTTCGATAACATCGCCTATTTGCTCGGCGAGAAGAAGCTCGATTATCTCATCGTGAGCCATCTCGAACCCGATCATTCCTACGCCATCAAGCGCTTGCTTTTTCTTCACCCTGAGCTCACCATCGTCACAAGCGCCTTGGGGCAAAGATTCTTGCTCAATTTCTTTCCGAAGATCGAGGCGAAGTTCATGATCGTCAAAGATGGCGATACCCTTTCGATCGGGAAGCACCGCTTCCATTTCTTGAGCGCCCCTCTTGTCCACTGGCCCGAGGTCATCTTCTCTTACGAAGAAACTGACAAAATACTTTATAGCGCCGACGCTTTCGGCACATTCGGCGCATTGAACGGCTCTCTTTTTTGCCAGATGGAGACATACAAAGAAAAACATCTAGCGGAGGCAAGAAGGTATTATACGAATATCGTCGGCAAATTCGGGAATGAAGTGAATAAAGCCATCGCGAAAGCCTCCGCTTTCCCTTTCAAGACGATCGCTCCGCTCCACGGACCGCTTCTTAAAGGCAATCTGAACCTTCTTCTTAATGCCTACAAGAAATGGGCTTCTTATGAGCCAGAGGAAAATGACGGCGTGCTTATAGTCTACGCCTCCATTTACGGCTCTACCGCCTTAGCGGGCGAAATCCTTGCGAACAAGCTTCAGCAAAAAGGCGTGAGTAACATTGCTCTATACGATGTTAGCAAAACGGATTTGAGTTATCTCATCGCCGAAAGCTTCCGCGTCCACACTCTTGTCGTCGCCTCTTCCACGATCGACGGGGAATGCTACGACAAAATGGGCGATTATCTCCGCGCCCTTAAGGCGAGAAATTACCAAAAGAGGAGCATTGCCATCATCGAAAGCGGCTCGTGGGCCCCAAAAGCCAAAGCGAGCGTTTTGTCTATTCTCGAAGGGATGAAGGATATGAAGATGCTCGTTTCCTCTCTTTCTTTCCTTTCGACCCTAAAAGAGGAACAGCTCCCATCCATCGATTCTTTAGCGGGCGAGATCGCCGAGGATATATTCGCCACGAAAGACGCTTTGCCCTCCCCTGCGAGCAAATTGGCTTCCGCCTTCTATTGCCTTTTCAGCAAAAGTGAAGAGGAAATTGACGAACTGGAATTATCCACCGCTTTCTTTCCGCTTGATGAGAAAGGAGAGAAATTCGCTTTGTCTCTCCCTAGATCATCGAAAACCCTCCTGAATCTCTTGGAAAAAGGCATCATCAACGTTTCTTCTTTATCGCTCGATACCGATTTCTCGTTCTTGGAGGAATGCAAAGACGGTGGAAGGCTCATCGAGGATTCGCCAGCCCTTTTCACGCGCGATAAAAACGGATTGCTGCGCCTAGTTTCCTCTTCTAACGCCTATTATTCGCTCAAAGTGGACAACTCTTTCGATTATGGCGAGGGGCTTCTTTTCACTCTTTCTCTAGTGGAAAGCAAAACGCTGAGCGAAAAAGCGAGTTTGACGCTCGATCATTACCGTTCCTTGACGGGCAAAGAGAGCCTATAAAAAGAGACGAGAGAAGCAGCAGCAACCCTTTCCCTTGCGATTTTGACCATTTTGGCCATTTTTGACGCATTTCTCTAGCAAGAGAAACAAAAGAGAGTACACTCTCATTTTGCTATGAACGCATTCTCGAGATTACTAGCGAATAGAAACAAAGAAGCCGACTTAACGGAAGGCAATCTGTTCTTCAAAATACCTCTCTTTGCCTTGCCTCTCGCCTTAACCACCATCTTTCAGCTTCTATACACGACCGTTGATTTATTGACCGTCACCTATTTTGGCGGCGGCACCCTCTCAATGACGGCGATAGGAAGTAACAGCGTCTTGATCAATCTCATCATCACCGTCTTCACTTCCATACCTTTGGGGGCGAATGTCGCGATGGGTAACGCGAAGGGGGCAAAAAACCCGGAAAGAGCGGAACGCATTTTGCATACCTCGCTTTTCATCGGCTTATTCACCGGAATCCTCGTCGGCGTTTTCGGTTTCTTCCTCTCTCGTTTTTTCCTTGAATGGATGGGTACCCCAGATGCCATCATCGATAAATCCGCCGAATATCTTCGCGTTTATTTCTTCGGCATGCCGTTTTTGATGATTTATAACTACGGTTCCCAGATCATGCGCGCCCTCGGGGATTCGAAACGCCCATTCTATATCCTCACTTTATCAGGCATAGTCAACGTCGCTTTCGATTTCCTACTCGTCATCGTTTTCGATATGGATGTCTCGGGCGTAGCCTGGGCCACGGTTTTAAGCGAATTCGTCAGCGCATTGCTCGTCGTCATTTGCCTCACCTTCAACAAGAAAGGATTTGCTTACATCCATTGGAACAAAATGCGCATCGACTCTTTCGCCCTCAAAGAAATTTTGTCGATCGGTCTTCCCGCCGGAGTTCAAGGGCTTGCCTTCTCTATCCCGAACGTCATGATTCAGTCTTCCTTATATACAATCAGTGACTATACGATCAACGGGGAGCTCATAGGGATGAACGAAATCATCTCAGGGGCAAGCGCGAGCGCTCAAGTCGAAGGGTATTTATTCGCCCTCATCGACTCTTTTGCTGCCGCAACAGTCGCTTTCGTTGGACAGAACTACGGGGCGAGAAAAATCGGCAATATAAGGAAATCGTTCTGGTATTCCAACATCTGGATGCTCATATCCTGGGGCATCTTCGCTCTTTTCTGCGGACTTATCCCAGAGAAGATGCTCGGGGTCTTCATGGTGGATGAAGAAGGACTTAATCTTGTTAACGCCTTGGCGGCTGGGCAAGAACGCCTTTATATCATGGCCTTCACTTATTGCCTTGACGGCATCATGGGCATCTGCGCGGCATATCTACGAGGAATGCGCCACAGCACTTCCCCTGCCGTAATAACCCTCATTGGCTGCACGGGTTTAAGGATTTTGTTCATTTGCACCCTCTTCAATTTGCCTGAATTCCATACGATATTCTGGCTTTACGCGGCTTTCCCGCTCAGCTGGATACTCGTCGATTTGGTCTATGTTCCGACGATCCTTGTCACGGAAAAGAAGGTGTTTGCCTCTTTAAGCCAAGGCGAAAACAAATTGACAACCGAAGGCGATACGAAATAATGGATCGTTCATACACATAATTTGTTGGTGGTACCTTGCTTTTACGCTTCTTCTTTCTTTCCGTCATGAGCTAAACGTTTAATGGTGTCTAAGATAAGTTCTGTCGGTGAGGAAGCAAAATCTCCGCTGGAGAGATAGATATTCTCGTCCTTTGAGAGTTTTTTAAACATCTGATAAGAGGAATTATCTTTCTCCTCTTTGGAGAAGATTGCGTAATTGACTCCTAAGGGATCGATTTCGATATAGGAGAGATCCTCGACCTCATCCATGAATTCGTAATCGACAAGGTAACTGCTCTTTCCTAGATGTCCGTTCTCATAGGGATAGGTATCTAATGGGAGAATATATCGAACTTCATTGGTATCCAGCCATGGATGGATGAGAATTCGGGAATAAGCTTTCACTCTCAAAGCATATAGACAAGACAAATCATGAGCGACAATAAGGTCAGGATGATAGCTTTCGAGAGTATCTTTCACCTTGAGCATTCCGTAATAGGGGTCACTTGGAATATCGATTGCCTTAACAAGATAAGGAAGCTTCTCTTTCAGCTCTTTTCCGATAGGATCCTCTTTGCTTCCTTTCAGTCCATGAAGATAGAGGATACGGAAAGAGGAGTCCTTACTCTTTTCTTC
>CAVHTL010000026.1:0-14820 GCA_963638955.1 bacterium | reverse complement strand
GAGCTGGGTTCAAAACGTCGTGAGACAGTTTGGTCCCTATCTGTCGTGGGCGCAGGAAGTTTGAAGGAGCTAGTCCCTAGTACGAGAGGACCGGGATTAACGGGGCACTGGTATATCAGTTGTCACGCCAGTGGCATGGCTGAGTAGCTACCCCCGGACTAGATAAACGCTGAAAGCATCTAAGCGTGAAGCTATTCCTAAGATGAGACTTCCCATTCGAAAGAAGTAAGTTCCCTCTAATGTTAAGAGGTTGATAGGTCAGATCTGTAAGCGTAGTAATGCGTTCAGGAGACTGATACTAATAGAACGAGGACTTAATTTCACTATTTTCCATAAAAGGAAGAGTAAGCTAAGTCGCGCAAGAATTTTACAAATCGGAACGAACATGCATTAAGTTAATATCCAGTTTTCAGAGAACAAGTGAGTAACAACTGAAAAAGTCTGGTGGTTATGACGCGGTGGGCACACCTGTTCCCATCCCGAACACAGAAGTTAAGCACCGCAGTGGTGAAGGTAGTTCCTTCGGGGGCAAGAATAGCACGCTGCCGGGCTTTTTCTTTTATAGAGGCTTATTCATATTAATTCCCCTTTTATAGAAAATCTTATCGTTATCGATGAATCCTCTAGCGATCGGCATCTTTTGATAAGGTTGGCTGCCTTTATTTGCCATAGGTCTACTTTGAATTTGAAATTAACATGCAACATGAACTCCTTTTTGCCTAAGCAAGCAGAACTTCGATTATCGTCGAAGACGAGACTTTTTCTTGTGCTACAATATGAGAAAGGAGGCAATAAGCATGGGACGTTATCTCAATAGAGGCAACAAATCATTCGCCGGATGCTTGGATGATTTTATTTATGTCGATAAATCGCCACTTATCGCCTTTACCAACAACGTTTTGGGTAAGCCATCTAGCAAATTCATGTGCGTCACTCGTCCTCGCCGCTTTGGAAAGACGATGACTCTATCGATGCTCAATGCCTATTATTCCAAAGGTTGTGACTCTAAAGAGCTTTTTAAGGATTTAAAGATATCGAAGAACCTATCCTATGAAAGACACTTAAATAAGCACAATGTGATGAGAATAGACATGGGCGAACTCTACACAATGACTGACGATAAGAGCCTGTTCGTTAAAAGACTCAGAAGATTTATTTACGATGATCTCGTTGAGTCCTTTTCGGACGTTAAGTTTGACTTTGACCCCAACGACGCGGCTTCGTTGAATTCGGCTTTCGACAAAATACACAGCCAGCTTGGCGAAAGTTTTATCTTCCTCATCGACGAATGGGATGTCATTTTCAGAGAGGAAGAGAGTAACAAAAAACTGTGTGATGATTATCTCAATTTTTACCGGAATCTTTTCAAATCGAATATCGGAGAGGATTGCATCGACCTCGTCTACATGACCGGCATCCTGCCGATAAGGAGATACAACTCCCAGTCCGCCCTCAACAATTTCGCTGAGTACAACATGATAAGGCCCGGCGGTTTGGAGGAGTTCTTCGGCTTCACGGAGAGCGAAGTCAAAGGCCTATGCGACAAGCACGGGATGGATTTCTCCGAGATCAAGAGCTGGTACGACGGCTACCGCCTGGACGGCCTCGAGATATACAACCCGAAATCGGTCGTCGAGGCCATCTGGCGGAAAAAATGCGGCGACTACTGGACCCCGACCGCAAGCATCGAACCGGTCGTGGAATACATGAACTACGACGGCGGGGCCCTCAAAGACAGGATACTCGAGATGGTCGCAGGAGGGGAAGTGGAGGTTGACGCCTCTTCCTTCGACAATGACCTTATGAAGGTCGAGAGCTCAGACGCCGCCCTCACCGTGCTCATTCACCTCGGCTACCTTGCCTACGACGATGCGAGCAAAAGATGCCGCGTCCCGAACAAGGAGATCGCCGAGGAGCTCGTCCGGGCGATAAAGAAGCTCGACTGGAAGGAGATGTCGAACCCGATAAGCGATTCGAAAAAGCTCCTCGAGAAGACACTCGCCGGCGATACGGATTACATCGACGCCTCCTTCGACAGGAACCACGCGGAGCTGACGACGATAATGAACAAGAACCGGGAGGATGTCCTCTCGGTGATAACGAACATCTCCTATTACCATGCGAGGGATTCCTATACCATTCTCTGGGAGCCGAGTTGCTCGACCGGCAGGGCGGATGCCGTCTTCGCCCCGAAGAAACCAGGCTATATCCCCATCGTCATCGAGCTCAAGGCCGACAAGAACCCGGATGAGGCGATTGAACAAATAAAGAGCAGAAACTACGCCTCGATGCTCAATGGGTACCATGGCAAGGTATTGCTCCTTGGCATCGCGTATGATCCGAAGAGCCTCAAGCACCACTCGAAGATAGAGTGCGTCGAGATTTGATAAAAGCCTCTAAAGAGCCTCGTTTCTTCTTACATCGCTCATCGCTTTTTGTTGCGTTTGCACTAGACTAGCGGCAGTGAGATAATATGCACGCTTCTAACAAAAGCGTTTTACTTATGGGAAAAGAGTTAATCAAAGCCGAACCAGGCATGAATATCTCGTTAAGCGCGATCGCTAGCGTCGCTGGCGAAAGCGTTTCGGATTGCTATGGCGTTGTTGGGCTTGCCTCGAAAAGCGCCTTGCAGGACGGTATCAACGCCTTGCTCAAGAAAGGCGAATACTCGAAAGGCATCTATATAAAGGGCGACAAGAAAAAAGGCTTCGAAGTGGGCGTCTACATCTATGTCGCATACGGAGTGAAGATTACGGAAGTGATAACCGAGGTGCAAAAGCGCGTCGCTTATGATCTTACGAAAACCTTCTCTCTGCCTTTTTCGCGTGTGGACGTCTACGTCGTGGACATTAAAGAGATTGAATAAAGATGAAGAGTATCAACGGATCAAAATTAAAGGAAATATTCCTATCGGGGGCCAACAATTTATACAACCATTATCCGGAAATAGACCAGCTTAACGTCTTCCCGGTGCCAGACGGCGATACCGGCATGAATATGAATCTCACTCTCACTAGCGGGGCTAAAGAGATTCAGAACAAGAACGAGGAAAGTGTCTATACGATCGCCAAATGCTTTTCCAAAGGCCTCCTTATGGGGGCAAGAGGCAACTCCGGTGTCATCACTAGCCAAATCTTCCGCGGTTTCGCGGACGCTTTGGAAGATAAAGCCAGCATCAATTCGCTTGAACTTGCCGAAGCTTTCTGCAACGGCAAAGAAGTTGCCTATAAAGCCGTCCTCCGGCCAGTGGAAGGGACAATCCTCACTGTCATAAGGGAATCAAGCGCCGCTCTTTTAGACCATGTCAAAAGCAGCGAAAAAGAGTTAACCATTGAAGACGCTTTATCCTACATTTTCGAAGAAGCCAAGAAATCTTTGGCCCATACCCCCGATTTGCTTCCGGTTTTGAAACAAGTCGGCGTCGTCGACAGCGGCGGAGCCGGTCTTACCGTTGTCTTGGAAGGCATGATGAAAGGGGCGAAGGGCCAATTCGTCGAAAGAAGCGACATGAATGACGCTTCCTCTTCCTCGATGTCCTCACTATTAGGAGGAAACGGGAAAGGATATGCCGGCGCCGAACTCAGCGAAGACGAAGAAGGGTACGGCTACTGCACGCAGTTCATTTTGCGTTTAGGGAGCGTCGAAGAAGGCAAGAAAGCCTTCATCGAAAAGAGATTTCAGAACTTTTTGGCCGCGCACGGCAAATCGCTCGTTTTGGTAAAAGACGATGACATCGTCAAAGTCCATGTGCACACTCTCTCTCCGGGAACGATGCTGAATTACGCCCAGAATTACGGCGAATTCGTCTCGATAACGATCGAGAATATGTCAGAAGAACATAGCAACATCCAGGCTGGCGATATCGCCACCGACATGGAAGCCAATATCGAAAGAGGCAAAAAGAAAGACGATGAGCCGCTTAAAGAATACGGGCTTATCGCCGTCTCGAGCGGCAAAGGGCTAGATGAGACGTTTAAAGAGCTTGGCGTCGATTATATCGTAAGCGGTGGGCAGACAATGAATCCATCAAGCGGCGATTTTGTCGAAGCTATCAAAAAGGTGCACGCCAAAAACGTCTTCATTCTTCCGAATAACAGCAACATCGTGATGGCCGCAAATCAAGCGTGCGAAGTCTCTGCCGATTCATCGATCAATGCGCGCGTAGTACCATCCAAGACTATCCCGCAGGGCATCACCGCCTTGATGCAGTTCAACGAGGAACTCGATCCTGATGAGAATCTCGAGTCGATGAAAGGGGCGCTTAAAAGCGTCACGAGCGGCTCAGTCACTTATGCGATAAGAGATACGGAGATTGATGGGGTCAGCGTCAAAAAAGGCTACTACATGGCCATGAAAGATAGCCACGGCATCATCTCAAGCGTCCCTAGCAAAAACGAGGCGCTTATATCTCTTCTCGAGAATACCGTCACTCCTGATAGCGCCATTATCACTATCTTCTACGGGGAAGACGTCAAAGAGGATGAAGCCACCAATATCGCAGAGGAGCTCTCAAAGAGGTTCCCTGACGTAGAGATAACCGCAAGAAACGGCGGGCAGCCTGTCTATAGCTACTTAGTAGGCATCGAATAACGCTTAACCCGGGGCGACCCGGGTTTTTCTATTGGCTCTCCAAATTCTGATGGGGATGAGCCCAGAAGAAATGCCGAAAGCAATAAATGTCCTCATCGGTTTTTATTTTCCGCTCTCCTCGCTCGCCACGTTTGCTAGAAAAAAAGCAACGAATTTAGAGGTGCTCGCCGAAGCGGATATGCCCCGTTCTTGAAGAATTACCTGCTTTTATTTGTGCTACAATAGAGGCAAAGGAGGCTACGCATATGTCACTTTACCTAAATAAGGGCAATGAATCGCTTGTCAAAAGCCTGTCGAACGAAATATACGTCGACAAGTCTTTGATAATAAAGAAGATGAATGCGGTTTTAGGGTCTGACGATTCGTTCATGTGCGTGACCCGCCCCCGGCGCTTCGGGAAGAGCATGGCTCTCTCCTTGCTCAACGCCTACTACTCGAAAGGCTGCGACTCCAGAGAATTATTCAAGAACCTCAAGATATCGAAAGACCCCTCTTTCGAGAAACATCTGAACAAGCACAACGTCATCTGGATCGACATGGCCGAGCTATACACGATGCTCGACGACAAAAGCACCTTCGTGAAGAAACTTCGCAAATTCATCTATTTGGATTTGGCAAAAAGGTTCCCCGAGCTTAATCTGGACTACGACCCGTCAGAAGACACCTCGCTTGGTTTTGCTCTCAGCGAGATTGCGGAGGAACTCGGCGAGCGCTTCATCTTCCTCATCGACGAGTGGGACGTCGTCTATAGAGAAGCAGGCGACAACAAGAAGCTATGCGATGCCTGCACCGACTTCTATCGCAGCCTCTTCAAGGGCAAATCGGCCGGGAATTACATAGACCTCGTCTACATGACCGGCATTTTGCCGATAAGAAGATACAACTCCCAGTCCGCCCTCAACAATTTCGCGGAATACAACATGATAAGGCCCGACGGAATAAAGGAATTCTTTGGCTTCACCGAAAGCGAAGTCAAAGGCCTATGCGACATGCACGGCATGGATTTCTCCGAGGTCAAGGCCTGGTACGACGGCTACCGGCTGGACGGAACCGAGATATACAACCCGAAATCGGTCGTCGAGGCCATCAGACGGAAGAAGTGCGGCGACTACTGGACGCCGACGGCGAGCATAGAGCCGGTCAAGGAATACATGAATTACGACGGCGGGGCACTCAAAGGGAAAATCCTCGACATGGTAGCCGGAGGAAAGGCGACAATCAACGTCGACAAGTTCCAGAACGACCTCACGGAGGTTAATTCCGAGGACGCCGCCCTCACCGTGCTTATACATCTTGGCTATCTAGGATACGACGAGGAGAGCGGGGAGTGCTTCATCCCCAATTACGAGATAGGCAAGGAGATCGTGAACGCCATCGAGGATATCCCCTGGAAGGACGTCTCCGATCCGATAAGCGGCTCCAGAAGGCTCCTCGAGGAGACCCTCAGGGGAAATACGGATTACATCGACGAGACCTTCGACAAGAACCACGCATCGCTAGCCACCGTCATGAACAAGAACCGCGAGGACGTACTTTCGGTGATAACGAATATCTCCTACTACCACGCGAAGGATTCCTACACCATCCTCTGGGAGCCCAATTGCCCGACCGGCAGGGCGGATGCCGTCTTCGCCCCGAAGAAACCAGGCTATATCCCCATCGTCATCGAGCTCAAGGCCGACAAGACGCCAGATGAAGCCATCGAGCAGATAAAGGGCAGGGACTACGCTTCCGTCCTGAACGGATACCATGGCAAGGTCATGCTCCTTGGCATCGCGTATGATTCGAAGAGCCTAAAGCACCATTCGAAGATTGAATATGTGAATATGTAGATTCTGTCGCTCTCAATAAAGCAAATACGAAGAATTGCTAGAATCAGCTCTTCGTTTTCCGCTTTTAAATAGGCGAGTATCATTATTCTATGCCTCTTTCCTCTAGCCCCAAATTAAATCTCGCCTTGGCGAATATGGGCATTTTGACCCCAATTGACGTTTTAAACCACCTTCCATATCGTTACGAATCGTATTTGCTTACGCCCAAAAAGAGTCATTACGAAGATAAGGAAAGAGTCGTCAAAAAAGGCAAAATCATCCAGAAGGGCAAAAGCCTTCGCTTCTCGAAACGCTCGCTCACGAGTTTTTATTTCTCGACAGGCGAAGAGACTTTCCTCGTCGAGGCTTGGAATAGGCCGTACCTTTCAACCTATCTCAAGCTTGATGAGGAGTACACCCTCATCGGCATTTACGAAAAAAGAAGGAACTGTCTTTCCTTGGTGAATATCTTGAAAGGCGAAGTGGCGATAGAAGATGCTTTTAAACCCGTCTATTCTCTCCCCAAAGACATCAGCAATCACGCCTTTCTCGCCTTGGCGAGGCGCTCTATGGACAAAGTCAGTTATCTTGAGGATGAACTTCCTCCTTCTCTGAGAGAAAAATACCGCCTTTGCTCGCATCTAGAGGCCATTAAAATGGCGCATCAGCCAAAGAGCGAAGAGGAGCTTAAGCAAGCGCGAAGGAGACTCAAATACGAAGAGGCTCTCTCCTTTGCCGTTCAAAGCGCGCTTATCCGCGAGAGCAACAAAACCATCAGGAAAGAGAAAAAGGAGCCGATCGATATGAATAAACTCGGCTCTTTCATCACTTCTTTGCCATATTCCTTATCTTCATCGCAAAAGACGGCCTTAAGGGAAATCGTGCTCGATATGGGCAAGGAGACGACAATGTACCGACTTTTGCAAGGCGATGTAGGCACAGGCAAAACCCTCGTGGCCGCTTTAAGTGCCTACGCGAATCATTCAAGAAATGAACAAACCGCGATCCTTGCTCCGACCGATGCTTTGGCCCGTCAGCATTATGAGAATCTGAAATCCTTGTTCAAAGATAGTGAGATGAAGATAACTCTTCTTGTTGGCGCTTTTTCTAGTGAAAAAAGAAAAATGGCCTTGAATGATATCGAAAGCGGGGAGAGCGATATCATCGTGGGCACCCATGCCTTATTTTCACCCGGGGTGAATTATCATTCTCTTGGCTTGGTGGTTATCGACGAGCAGCATAAATTCGGGGTCAACCAGCGAGCCAGATTATTGAACAAAGGGGATGAGGCTGACCTCCTTTTGATGTCGGCCACCCCAATTCCGAGGACCCTTGCCCTCACTATATACGGGGATCTTGATATCTCTACCCTTGCTGAATTCCCTCAAGGGAAAAGGAAAGTCAAGACGAGCTGCGTGAAGGAAAATGACGCCTCCCTTGATGCTCTTATCGAAGAAGCGATATCGACAGGCCATAGGGTTTACATCATCGTTCCGCAGATTGAAGGGGAGGAAGAAGGCAATACCTCCGTTTTGGGGGTTTATAAGCGATATAAAGCCAAATTCGGCCCAAAAACGACCTTAATGCACGGAAAAATGAGCGATGAAGAAAAGGAATTAGCCCTTATTTCGTTTAAAAGCGGCCTTACGCCGATCCTTGTGGCTACATCTCTAGTGGAAGTGGGAATCGATGTCAAAGAGGCCAATCTCATGATCGTTTATAGTCCCACCCACTTTTCCTTATCTAGCCTCCATCAGCTTCGTGGCCGCATCGGAAGAGGCGGGGATGAAGCGGATTTCATCCTTTTGCTCGATAAGAGGAACGATGAGGAGAACGAGAAACTCAAAATCCTTGAGAAAGAAGACGATGGCTTCAAAATCGCGGAAGAGGATATGCGTCTAAGGGGGCCAGGGGAGATGGCGGGGGTTAAACAAAGCGGCATCCCGAGTTTTGCTATCGCAAGCATCATCGACGATTTTAGGATGTTTGAATGCGCGAGGGACGATGCGAAATATCTCCTCGCCCATAGAGACGATCCGTCGATAAGCAAATACCTTGATAAAAGAGAGAAGGAAATCGGTGAGCTCTCGCTTGCTTAATGCCTTCTAGAGACGAACACGCTATACTTATGGACGAGGAAAACAGCATGAAGATTGTCGTTGATATGATGGGTGGGGATAACGGAAGCCCCGCCACCAAAGAAGCCGTAAAAAGATTCAAAGAAGCCCATAAAGACGTTGAACTGATTTTGGTAGGCAAAGAGGAAGAGCTTGCCGATATGGAAGGGTATCGCATCATCCCCGCAAAGGAAGTCATTGCGATGGAAGCTGGAGCCATGGAAGTACTCAGGAAAAAAGAAGCGAGCATGGTCAAAGCGATGTATGCGGTCAAAAGCGAGAACGCCGATGCGGTTGTCTCTTGCGGCTCTACCGGCGCCTTTTTATCCAGCGCCACCCTTATTCTCAAGAAAATACCAGGCGTCATTAGACCTGCTCTAGCGGTCGCGATGCCCCATATTGGAGCTAGCGCCTCAACTACTATTTTCCTTGATGCGGGAAGCTCAAACGAAAATACTCCTGAAGAGATGGCGCAGTTTGGCTATATGGGATCTCTTTATGCCAAATGCGGGGCGAATATAGCCTCTCCGAAAGTCGCCCTTTTAAGCAATGGCTCCGAAGAAGGCAAGGGCTCGCCAGAAGGAAAAGAGGCCTATAAGCTTTTGAAAGAAGACAAACGCATCGATTTTATCGGCAACATCGAATCGAACTATGTGCTCACGGGCGAAGCGAATGTCGTAGTGACGGATGGCTACTCTGGCAATATCTGCATCAAGGCGATCGAAGGCACCGCCAAAACGATGGGCAAGATGCTTAAACAAGGATTCATGAGGAATCTCGCCTCCAAAATCGGCTACTTGCTCGCCAAAAAAGGCGTGGACAACATGAAGAAAACGATGGACACGAAGCGAGTAGGCGGAGCGATGCTCCTTGGAGTGAACGCCGTGGCCGTCAAAGGGCACGGCAATAGCGATGCCACTGCGTTCTATTATTCGCTTGAGTTAGCCTATCGCCTCGCCTCAAACTCTATAACGAGCAAAATAAAGGAAGGGTTCTCCACCGATGAAGCTTGAGGAATTCCTCAAAACCTTTTCCTTTCCCCCGCGCGACCTATCTCTTTTCGAGATGGCTTTTACCCATTCTTCGGTGAACGGAGCAAGCGGCAAGAACCATTTCGACTATGAGCGGCTTGAGTTTTTGGGCGATGCCTTGGTCGGTTTAGTGACGAGCGACCTCATCTATCATTACCATCCTGAACTCAATCAGGGCGGCATGAGCAAGCTCAAGGCGCAGTTCGTGAAGACTGAATCCGAGGCCTCTTATGCCCTTAAGATGCATTTAGACGAATACATAAAGGTGGGCAAATCCTTGCAGGGGAGCGTAAAAGACAATCACTCGATTCTCGAAGATGTCTTCGAATCCTTCATCGGGGCGATATACCTTGACCAAGGTTTATCGTTTGCCTATAAATTCGTGCGCGAGGTTTTCGAGGAAGATATCAAGCACGGCTCGCTCAATCGGCTGGAAGATCCTAAAAGCATGCTCCAGGAAGCCATTCAAGCAGAGAACAAGGAATCGGTGGCCTATAGAGTCATCAAAGAGTGGGGAAAAAGCAACGACAAGCATTTCGTCTCAGCCGTCTATTTCGAGGAAACGATGCTGGGGAGCGGGGAAGGCAAAAGCAAAAAAGAGGCCGAATTCAATGCGGCAAGGGACGCCTTGAGCAAGCTCGCGAAGGAGTGATATGGGACTATTTTCTTTTCTTAAAAGCAAATTCAGCGGCAAAAAGGACGCGCTTTCCGATAAATATGATAAAGGGCTAGAAAAATCGCGCGCCGCTTTCGCAAGCAAGCTCGATGCTTTAAGCAAACGCTACAAGAAGGTCAATTCAGCTTATTTCGAGGAGCTTGAGCAAATCCTCATCGAAGCGGATGTGGGGGTTTCTTTGACCCTTCGCCTTGTGGAAGATCTCCTCAACGAAAGCGAGAAAGACGGCATCGATGATCCTTCCTCGATCAACGAGCGACTTATCGATATGATGTTCGTCTCGTATGTCGAAAAAGGCGAAAGCATCATAAATGAGATCTCTTTCTCCTCTCTAGGGCCGACGGTTTTGCTCGTTGTCGGGGTGAATGGAGTGGGGAAGACAACATCAATCGCAAAACTCGCTCATCGTTACCAAAAGCAAGGCAAAAGCGTGATGCTTGTGGCTGGCGATACTTTCAGGGCTGGAGCAACTGAGCAATTGTCCGTTTGGGCAGAAAGACTAAATTGCCCAATCGTGAAAGGGGCTCCTAACGCCGATCCATCAAGCGTAGCCTATGACGGAGTCAAATACGCCAAAGAGCACAATATCGATCTATGCATCGTCGATACGGCTGGAAGGCTTCAGACCAAGAGCAACCTCATGGCCGAGCTAGCGAAAATGAAGCGCGTCATCGGGAAGGAGATTGAAGGGGCTCCGCAAGAGACCTTCCTTATAATCGATGCTACTACTGGGCAAAACGGGGTCATGCAAGCCAAAGCCTTCAAAGAGGTCACGGAACTTACGGGCGTAGTCATCACCAAGATGGATGGCACCTCGAAAGGCGGTATCATTCTCTCGATACGCGATGAGCTCGGGGTGCCAGTGCGCTTCATCGGCTTAGGAGAGCAGATGGATGATTTAGAGGAATTCGATCTCGAGAGATATCTCCATGGATTGCTGCTTGGGGAAAACGAAAATGAATGAATTTGCTCATCGTGAGAGAGTCTGCGCTTTGCTAGACACGTATAACTCCCTTCTTTCCCTCACTCAGAAAGAGGTGCTCACCGACTATTACGCATATGACCTTTCCCTTTCTGAAATCGCCTCGAATAGAGGCAACAGCCGCGCAGCGGTGGATGATGCCCTCAAAAAAGGCGAGAAGAAACTGTTTGAGTTGGAATCATCGTTAAAAATTTTGCAAAGGAGCGAGGAGCTAAAAGGCCTCGCGAAAGAAGCGAAAGTCAGCGGCGATTATTCGAAACTGGAGGAATACATCAATGGCATTTGAATCCCTATCGGAGAAATTCCAGAGCATCTTCAAGAAGATGCGGAAAGAAGATAAGCTCACCGAAGAGAACATGGACGCGGCTTTAAAAGAGATCCGCGTCGCTTTGCTTGAGTCCGACGTCAATTTCAAGGTCGTCAAGGCTTTCACCACGGACGTGAAAGAGAAGGCTCTCGGGAGCGAAGTCCTCCTTCACGTCAATCCCAGCGAGCAGCTCATCAAAATCTGCTACGACGAACTCATAACCTTGCTAGGCAGCGACAATACGGCGGTCGAATACAAAAAAGGCGAACCGACACTGATAATGCTTGTCGGCTTGCAAGGAAGCGGAAAAACCACAAGCGCGGGAAAACTCGCGTATTTGGCCAAAAACAAACTCAACAAGAAAGTGCTTTTGGCTGGACTAGACGTCTATCGCCCAGCCGCGATCGATCAACTAGGGCAACTCGCAAAATCCTTGGGTGTCGATTTCTTCGAGATGGGCACAAACACAGATCCTCGCATTATCGCTAAAAAAGCCAAAGAAGAAGCCATCGAGAAACATTATGATTTGCTGATTCTTGATACGGCAGGGCGCCTCCAGATCGATGAAGCGCTCATGAAGGAGCTCCAGGATATCTCAAAGGACATCCATCCAGATGAGACGCTTCTGCTCGTCGATGCGGCCTCTGGGCAAGATTCGGTCAATGTCGCGAACACTTTCCACGCCTCCTTGCGCCTAACTGGCGTCATCATGTCAAAACTCGATGGCGATGCGAAAGGGGGAAGCGCCTTATCCATCAAATACATGACAGGCCTTCCGATCAAATTTGCCGGCGTTGGCGAGAAAGTATCCGACCTTGATATCTTCTACCCTGACCGCATGGCGGATAGGATTCTTGGCATGGGCGATATCAAAACGCTCGTTGAGAAAGCGCAGGAGAGTTTTGATGAGAAAGAGGCCAAAAAAGCCGCGAGGAAACTCGAGGATGGCTCTTTCACGCTCGACGATATGCTTAAGCAAATGAAGATGGTTCAGAAAATGGGGAGCCTTGGAGCGATCGCAAAACTCATCCCAGGCATGCCGAAATTAAGCGATGAACAGCAAGAAAAAGCCAAAAACGAGATGCGCTCATTCGAGGCAATCGTGAATTCGATGACTCCTTACGAAAGGGCTCATCCTGAGATTCTCAAATATTCCCAGAAGAACCGCATTGCGAAAGGGTGTGGGAAAACAAATGCCGATATCAATCGCGTCATCAGGAAATGGGAACAGAGCAAAGAGATGATGAAACAGATGAAGCAATATCAAAAATCCGGCAAGATGCCGCCGGGATTCGGAGGGCGATTCTAACCCATTAACTCCTTCAGCGCCGCCATATGGGTTGGCGCTTTTTTGTATCCTCGTTGCGTATTTGTCTGCAACGATATGTGGCTCGTTGCAATTTTGTCTGCAACGAGATAGCCCTCGTTGCACGATTTGCTGCAACGAGAGGCTTATCGTTGCAAATGCTCGTAACTTATCGTGCGCTTTTATTTGAAAGCATTGGAACTACGTGCCTATTGCCAATGATATTTAAGAAATCACGTAAGAGACGTCTCTTGGATGTCGGCGCGGAAACAAATTCGAATTATTCTCACAAAACTTATCCAGGATTGGTGACGAATGTCATTGTCTATTGGATTTATGAAATTTCCCACGCCCTATATGCCTTTTAATCTCGCCCATCCCGCAATATCGAACATGATTAGGTTCGATATTAAAGTTGACTTTAGGTTAAGATGACTATTAACTTCATTTTGGAGGATTAGTATGTATACAATCGGAGAAGTGGCGGAGATGTTCGATTTGCCTATCTCAACGCTCAGATATTATGACAAGGAAGGTCTTTTCCTTAATTTGAAGCGCGAAGGGGGGATCAGGAAATTCAGCGATAACGATATAGAGGCTCTCCGTGTCATAGAGTGCCTTAAGAAATCGGGGCTAGAGATCAAAGACATAAAGCTATTCATGAGTTGGTGCGCAGAAGGAGCCTCTAGTTACTCAAAGAGGCTAGAGCTCATAAAGAAGCAGAAAGAGCGTGTCGAAATAGATATCGAGAAACTCAATAAGACGCTCGATATGCTCAAATACAAGGAATGGTATTATTCTTGCGCATGCAAAGACGGGAACGAAGAGCGGGCGAAAGCGATGACTCCAAACTCGCTTCCTGACGATATTCGTGATTCTTATTTAAACTCACATAACGACTTCCCTGAGAAAGCCTAATTAAGCGATAAAACAAAAAATCCCCAGCAAAAACCAGGGATAATTTTTGATTTACTTACTTATTTAGCGGCGTTGAATAAGCCGTAGCCAAAGGAGATGACTCCGCTCACAAGGGAGAAAATCGCAAAGAGCAAAGCGCCAGTGCCTAGAGTGTATTCAAGACCTGTTTTATATGTTCCAGTGCTTGTTAGAGCGGACTCGTAAGAGCCAAATTGGACCGGGAAGAAAGCCATGACTCCGGCAGCGATGAGGCAAAGCCCTCCGAAGAGAAGGAAAAGACCAACGATCTTTCTGCCGCTCTTCTTGTTGATGAACAAGCTGATGAGAGTCAAAGCGGCGGCGACGAGAGCCAAGATGAGGGTGATAAGGATTCCGATGTTGGAATTCACTACGTATGTGATTCCGTCTTTGGAAACAGCGGTGTTTTTTGCGTTAGCGAAACTAACCCATTCTGGAAGGGTATCGGTCGGCAAATAGGTGCCGGTTTTCCCAAAACCCATGAAGAAGCCACTCAATGAAACTGAGCCGACTGGTGAGCCAAGGGCGTAGGTAGTCGCGGTGACAAACGGCAAGAACGCCATGCAGATGGCGGCTATAGCAAGCACTAAAACGCTTGCTTTGATGACGAGGGACAACACGGAAACTTTTGCTTTTGATTTCTTTTTAGCCATATGAATATGCCTCCTAGAAGTAGTAAAAATAATGTACTAGGAAACTGCTCATTAGTGAATAAACAAGTTGAATAATATTGTTCAAAAACCACTAATCAATAAGTTTTTGTAGTGTTGGAAGGAGCAAGGCGTCGGCTGGGAGCCAATCGACGCTTTCGAGGTTATCCTTGTCGAGCCAACTCGCTTTTTCGGCCTCAAGGAGTTCGAGATGCGGATTATTTAGATGGCAAAGATAGACATTCATCACCAAATGAAACGTCGGATAATCCCATTCGATAGTTTGAATGAAACTATCGACGCTTATCGAAGCATTTAGTTCCTCTTTTATTTCTCTGATGAGAGCTTCTTCATCGGTCTCCCCGTTTTCTATTTTGCCACCTGGAAATTCCCATTTGTCCTTGAATTCGCCAT
>CAVHTL010000025.1:0-15075 GCA_963638955.1 bacterium | reverse complement strand
GTGAAACCGTAATCGGCATTGTTCATATAATCATCAAGTTTGCTGACGATGTTATAGTCCATGAGGGTTCCGATTGCGTCTGGGTATAAAACGGCCATATCGGCGTAGTTATTGACGGAGATGCCTTCAACGATCTTGTCTTTGAGGCCGTCATAGCCAGTCGACTCCTTGGAATAGGTGACGGTTACATTTGGCTCAACTTCCTTGAAACTTTCGATGAAAGAGTCAATCTGATCGGTGTAAGAAAGGGTGGCGGTCAAAGTGATCGAAGTCGCTTCTTTGATGAACGGCTCGCCGTCACCCGATTTCGAGGATGATGAAGAAGGGGCTGAAGATAGAGAACCATTGTCAAGGCCGTTTGAGCAGCCCGCAAGAGCGAACAAAGCCGCAAGAGAGAGAACGCAAATTGATTTCTTCATGATAATTCCTTTTCCTTTCAAGATATCACTTAATTTTGCTAGCAATATATTTTAACCCTTTATGCCAGCGCGCCCAACACCTTTCATGATGTATTTTCTAAAGAAAATAAAGAGAAGGAAGAGAGGCACGGTGACTAAAACGGTGGCAGCCATCTGATAGCCGTAATCAGTCAAACCCAAGTCAACATCGACGAAAGTCGAGGAACGAAGGCCGTTCGAGATGAGGCGATAATCGCGTGATTGCGTCACCAAATTGGGCCAAACATAGGAGTTCCATGTTCCCATGAATTTCAAAATGGTGATGGAGATGAGGGTTGGGGCAGCGAGAGGAACCATGACTTTCCATAAGAACGACCAGTCGCTTTTGCCGTCGACTTTCGCCGCCAAATAGAGCTCATTCGGAATCTGCTTGAAGTTTTGGCGAAGGAGATAAATATAGAAAACCGAGATGATGAAGGGCACGATCATCGCCAAATACGCTTCGGTGAGGGTCTGATCTTGCCCAATCCAGCCAAAGCTCGCTACCGTGATGTAATTGGAAATAACCATCATTTCCCCCGGGATCATCATGGTCATCAAAAACACGGCGAAAACCGCATCGCGCCCTTTGAATTTGAGGCGAGAGAAAGCAAACGCGGCCAAAATGGTCGTAATCAATGTGCCAAGCGTCGAGAAGAAAGCGACGACGATGGTATTCCACATGTAGGTGCCGAAATCGAATACTTGGAAAACGTGGACGTAGTTGCTCCACATGACGATGGTCGGGAAGAACGTTTGGCTGGCCCCGCGGATTTCCTCATTCTGCTTAAGTGAGGTGATGATCATCCAGTAAAAAGGGAAGACGACAATGACGGCCAAAGCAAGAATGAAAATATAGGTCAAGGTCGTCATCACGATTTTGGATACTTTTTCCGTCCTTCTGATGGCCTCGATCGTTTTGCCAGACTCCCCCAAAGAGAGAGTCAAGTTGTCATTGACGCGGATTTTTTTGAAATCCGGGTATGCTTTTTCTTTTTCGCTCATACCGCTCCCTCCTTAATAATGGACCCTCTTCTTCGAAACCCAGAACTGGAGGGCAGTGAAAACGAGGATGATGACGAATAAGAAAACCGCTGCCGCCGCTGCGTAAGAAGTATGCGTGGAAAGATTCTCATAGATATAGTAAACAATCGTCTCCATGTTCGGGTCCCCCGCCGTACCTAAAGTGCCAGGCCCATTGAAAAGGCCAACGATGTGGGTGTATTCCTTAAATGAGCCAATAAAGGAAGTAATCATGATGTAGAGAATCTGGGGGGAGAGAAGCGGGACGGTGATGCGCCAAAGCACCTTATGGCGCGGGGCACTGTCGATCATCGCAGCTTGATAATACTGCTTATCGATGCCCTGAAGACCAGAAAGGAAAATGAGAATCTTGTAAGGGATGGAGCCCCACACTATATAAAGGATAAGAGGGATCATCGCCGTCTGCGGATTCGCGCCGTAAATCCATGTGGTCGTCGTATTGAAAATATAATTGATGACGCCTTTCTCGTCGAAAATGACGGAGAAAACCATGCCTACGGCAATCGCATTGGTGACATAAGGCAAGAAGAAAAGCGTCTGCAAAAACTTCTTGAACCAAGGGATCGAATTCAGGGCCACGGAAATAATGAGAGCCAAGAAAATCGAAACAGGCACAGTGATGATGACAAGCAAAAACGTATTGGGGAGAGCGTATCTCACGAAGTTGTACTCGATGCCTCCTGCGGCGTTGCTCGTCAAGCCGAAGATGTAAACGAAATTCTCGAAGGTCAGCCCATCGAACTTGCCAGTTGCGTATTCGTAATTTTTGGTAAATGCGATGAAAATCGTGTTGATGAGAGGGTAAATAAGGAAGATGGCCACCAAAATGATGACGGGGGCAAGATAAATCCAGCCTTTCCAGTTATTTGAAGCGCCGATATCCTCAATGCCCCTTGTGCGATAAGCCTTCTTGGAGGGATGAGAAGACACCAAACGGACAACTTGCTTGCTTTCTGCGTTGTATCCTTCTTCGTAAACCGGTCTTTCCTCGGCGAAAAGCTCCTGGGATGATGAAGGAGAAGCGCTCGCTTTTGTTCTCTTCTTTAATAACATAAGCGCCCCTTAGAAGCGAATCCTTTCCTCTGTTTCCGCATCGAAAAGGAAAGTCTTGTTTGCCTTTAAAGCAAACTTCACGTCTTTGCCTTGCTCCATCTCTTCGCTCGAGATAATGACTTTGAAAGTCGGTTTCAAGCAGGCATCGTTATGGGCAACAAGTGAGACATCGCGCCCAAGAACCTGAATTTGCTCGATTGAGCCAGACAAAACATTGGTTTTCTTGTCTTTGCAAACCGCGAATCCCTCAGGACGCACGGCAACATAAACATCTTTCTTGCCTAAATCTTTCTCCAAATCGAGAACTTTTTCTTCTCCGATATAGACGTGCTTCCCGTCGATTTTGCCTTTGAAGACATTGATTGGAGGGTTGCCAAGGAATTGGGCAACGAACAAATTCGCTGGATCGTTATAGACGTTCTGCGGCGCATCCATTTGCTGCATGACGCCAAACTTCATGACCACAATTTGATCGCAGATCGACATAGCCTCTTCTTGGTCATGGGTAACGAAAACCGTGGTGATTCCGGTCTCTTTTTGGATGCGGCGAATCTCTTCACGGGTTTGCAAACGTAGACGCGCATCGAGATTGGAGAGCGGCTCATCGAGCAAAAGCACTCTCGGTTTTTTAACGAGCGCTCGCGCGATGGCGACGCGTTGCTGCTGACCGCCGGATAATTGGTTTGGTTTGCGTTGGAGGTATTCCTCGACTTGAACGAGCTTTGCCGCATCATAAACGATGTCGCGCCTTTCTTCTTTCGTCAAGGAGCGGTGAGCGACAGCCTGAACGGTATCGGTTTCCGCATCAATCAAACCGAGTTCGCTTGAAAGCTCTTTAAGAATGGCATCGGCCTCATCTTTGCTGATTTTCTTGAGCTTAAAATACACTTTGGCGTTTTCACGATCGAAATAAAGCTTGAAATCGCTGTAGGAGACACGACGATGTTTCAAAGATGATTTCAGTTTCTTCTCGAATCCGCGATCTTTTACTTCAGATATCGAATAATCGACTCCGAGAGGATAAGAGAAAGACGATTTGATGGCATTTAACAAAGAATCGATATCGTTGCGCTTGATATTGGATAAGTTTGCCATAAGCTCATATCCCTCGCTCGTTTTGGCGATGGCTGCGCTATAAACCTTGCCATAATTTTTGGCAGCGGCCCTGAAAGAGGATATGCATTCATCGATGTGGCTTGTCGAGAAGCTTTTGCCAAGCCTTCCTTTGACGGCGAGGCGGAGAGTCTCCAAAGGCGATGGCTTTCCAACCGTGGCACGCACCGTTGAATCATATAGAGGGTCGGAGACGCGCGTCTCGCTCTCTTCGATAAGAGTGGCCGCAATGATGGAGGGAAAATGTTTTTTGAAAGCGTCTTTGACGTTTGGGGAAACTTCCTTGAGCGTAACGTTTATCGATAAAGGATTGCCGTCTTTGGCCTCGACCAAGTATTTCTTTTTGCCTAAACCAAGCTTTTGGCAAAGGCTTTGCGTGGATTTTACGATGCCCGCAACAATATCATCCTCTTTCTTTGCGTAAGAATAGGAAAGGGAATAATCATAGAAAGTCTCCAAAGGAACCTCGACTTTTAAGTTTGTGAGCGGGAATTCGATGTTTTTGTATATCGTCATATGCGGATAAAGGGCATAGTTTTGGAACACTAAGCCGATACCGCGCTTTTCCGGCGATAGGTTCGTGACTTCTTGGTCGCCGAACCAAACCTCGCCAGAAGTCGGGACTTGAAGGCCCGAAATCATATAAAGGGTGGTCGATTTCCCGCATCCGCTTGGTCCAAGCAAACCGACGAGTTTTCCATCCGGAACGAGGAAAGACATATCTTTCACCGCAATGGTGTCGCGAATGCCTTTTTTGGCATCGCCTGGGAATATTTTCGTCAAATCTTTAATGCGGATTTCCATGTCGCTCTCCTTCTTTATTTTGTTCCATCATCGACAACATCGGCATCGAGATGCAATTTTTCCTTTTTCTTTCTCTCCATTGTCTTTTTGATAGACGTGGCAGCGTCTTTAATGGCGATGCCTAGGAAGATGGCTCCGGCAATCGTGAAAACAATTACCCAAACATCCATTGGGTTATAGACAACAACCGTGTTCTTTAGTAATCCCCAGCGCGCGATTATGAAGAGGATAGAAGATAGAACCAAGGCAAAACCGAAGCAATTCCTGAGGGATTTAAGCACGAATTTCTTATCATCGACCCTTTTGAATTCATCGTTTTTGTACTTCTTCTTGCAGTAAAGCCAATAAGCGAAAGCCCCTAAAGCAAAAACGGCAAGATAAACGGCATAGCTTATTCCGAAATAAGCGCCAACGCTCACGTTATGCGAGGCCGCTTTATCGGGCGGAAGCAGTTCCAAAGAGGCGAAACGCACCGATTTTTTGGAGTTGCTCGTAATTGTGTTTTTGGTGTCATTGAATAAATCGGTCTGCAGATAGAAGTTGCAAAGTCTGATCGATGTCACATTGTGGATTGAGAAATCGCTCCCGATATCGGAGTTTTTGATAAGGAAGCCCATTGAAGCCCCATCATTGATCTCAGAAACGCTTATCGGCGTTAGCAAAGGAACGTTCTTCGTGATCTCTTCTCCGGCATCGTTCACGTAAGCAATGCGATAAGAAGACATTCCTAAGGAGGTGAAAAGGATGCGGATGCGCAGAGTCCCGTTATCTATGCTCGCTTTGTTCGTTTCATATGATGATGGATTTAGCGATTTGAAAACATCGTAATTGGCTTTGATGAGTATTGAAATCCTCGAATAATCGCTCAAATAGGTGTTTGTGCCATAACTCACATCGATGAAATCATCAATGCTATATACCTTATTGAAGGAGCGGACCGGAGTCGCTTTATACGCCCCCGACTCCCAATCTGGGACAACATCGCCTGCATCGTTTTTCAATAAGCGATAGATGTTATGGAACACGATGCTTGATTCATCTATGCGTTGCCCGGCAGGCAATTCGACATCGATATTCCTATCGTCCTTGCTCTTTCCAGCCGTTGAGCCGACGGCATCATAACTTGTCTGAGTCGAAGAAAGAGGCACTTCGTAATAATTGTGTTCGGAAACGGTTTTCCCATTCGAATCAAGCAAAGAATATTCCATCACCAGAGGCCTATTCTCTGTGGGGTTATCGGGATTGAGGTAACCGACGAAGAAATCGCTGGCTTCGCCAAAAGAAGTCGATCCAGTGGTATTGACCTCTAATTGCCTTTGCTCAGAAGAAGAAAGCTCATAACCGTATTCGACATCGGCATCTGTCCACCCTTCTTCCCAACCGCTGAGAGGGGATTCAGATGCAACCTTGATTTTGACCCCCGCCGCTTTGGCCCCAGCGAAAGCATTCGCGTGAATCATCGTATATCCTTCAGGGATGATAATGGTTTCTATGCCGGCATAACTAACTTCGTTGGCTTTGTAATCAAAGCAAGCGTCAGCAGAAATGCTTGTTACGCTTATCTGAAAATAAATCGGGTTCGAGCCGTAGCTGATGAGCTGAGGCAAAACGATTGTCGAATTCTTCTTATAAGCGACATTGAAAATAGCCCCATTAAAAACGGCTGGGACATATTCGGTTCCGGCTTTACTAGCCGCCTCGTAATCCTCAGTCGCTTTGTTTTTCGCCGTTGTCACATCAGTGAAATTCGAATCATCGATCACGGAAAAAACATCGTTATAGCGGTTGCCGTTGTTCCACGCTTCGATCTTCACCGATTGCATTGACAAAGAGAGGCTCTGCGCCGTCTCGGTGACCGAAGAGCTCGTTAATGTGAAACTGAGCTCTGAGCGATCGACCTCGACCTCGTCAGCAAAAGAATAATCCGTATTATTCGCAGCAGATAATTTAGTTGCCTTATTGAAGGAAAGGGATCCGGTTCCTAGGAGCGAAAAAGCCGCCAAAAAAGCCAGGATACATCCGTTCATAAAATACAGCCCCCCTGCCAAATCGTCCAACCATATAAAGTGGGTAGGTTCATAGTGGAAACTAAGATACCGCCAAAGGCGATGATTTGCAACCGCCATATCGATAAGAGATTTTCCGTAAGCGGATCGCTAACGAAGAGAAAGAAAACGAAGAACAAAATGGCAAGTATGCCCGTTTTCGAAATTTAAAGGCCGTTTTTGCAAAGATTTTTAAAAATTACATAAAACAACCAAAACGCCAACTCTGTGGTTGCATCACATAAAAAACTAAACTCATAAGCTGACGTAATTGAACTTAAAGGAGTCAATTGACGCCATCTAAAAGAATCACGAAAGAGAGAACGGAAGAGGCAAGGTTATTCCGCTTTTTCTTCCCGTGCCTCTTCTCTGGCCCTATTTATCGAATCCATATCGAGCACCTCGACTGGCTCCTCGTCTTCTATGTTCTTGATCTCCTTTGCCCCTTTTGTGGATAAGGACCCTTCTTCAAAAGAGGCATCGGGATAGATGACGCTATTCTTTTTGCTGATCACCACCGTTTTCGCAAGTCGATCCTCAAGCGATAAACGATATTCGTTTTTCGCGCCCATCGTGATGATGTAATCCACCATTGCTACAAAGAAGAGAGCGAAAACAAGATATAAGGTCGACAAAGGCGCGATGACGTAAATCGAAACAAGCACAAACATGAAGGCGCTTCTTATGAGTTTGTTCTTCATTTTAACTTGATAGCCATCGTTCCCGATTAAGCAAATGCCATTAATCAATTTGCCTAGAGTCTGCCCGTTTTTGAAAACAAGCGGGAGCAAAAAGAAGAAAGCGAAGGAAAAAGGCAAGTAGCAGATGGCCCTTATGGCCCAATTCACAAGCTGAGAGTGCTTGCTGAGCGTTTTGTAATATGATTGACTCGTCAAAACATTGCTGGCGGTGACGAAAATGGAGTCGCTGTCGCCATAGAAGTAGGAATTGAGGCTATTTATCAAAGAGCTCTTCTTCGTCTCATCATCGCCAGAAAGAATCTCCTGGTGCTTGTTTTGAAGCACTACGGAAGAGGTATCCGCCAAGCCTTCAGAAGTTATGGCATAACGGTAATAAGCGCTTTCGCCATAGAGTTTGCTTTCGTCTGCTGCGATATCCTCTTTAGCGAGAGAAACAACGGTCTCTTTGGAAGGAAGTTTGAGGATCGTTTCAAAGAAATACTGTTTTCCGTATTGCGTTTCGCTCCTATCGATGCGGGAATCGTTCGCGCAAAAAGAGGAGAAAAAGTATTCGGCCGATTCATAAAAATAAGGATAGACAGCCGGTGTTTTTTCCCCAGCGCTGGATAAAATGGCATATTGATTCGTTCCGGCGATTTGAATGGCATTATGCCCTTCATCGGTATATTCATAAATTCTCGATGATACGGCATAATCGAAGAAGTCGATCGTGTCTTGTTTCGCTCCCATCTCCACTGACAAAACGTTGGTCCCTAAGGTATATAGAAGGGTTAAATAACAAGCGAAAAGCATTAAAAAATCGAGAGCGAAGGCCCCAACGCGTTTGCCAAACGGGGCGATAGATATTGTGTCTTTTAGTTTTTCCATGAGCAAAGTCTAGAGGTTAAGCGGCAAAAAATCCAATAGAAGGCTTCTTTCTCCTAACCTTTATATTTCCGTGCACGCAAGAGCGCACGCGAACTTTATGACTTCTCCTTCCGATAACTATAAACGCAATAAACGCCAACCCTATTTGAATTTTATGAACGATTTTCTCGTTTCTGTTCAAATCGAAAGCGGAATAGATGCCTCAAAAGCATTTCGCAGGACGCTTTCGCATATCGTAACACGCGCGTTGTCTCCATGTTTTGCGTTTCGCGCCTACCTTTTTTGACTACTGTAATGTCAAATCGTTGTTTTTGCAGTTTTTCCCATTTTAACCTATTTTTTACTTGCGGTTTTCCCCATTTTGACCTATTTTTTACTTGCAGTTTTCCCGCAAATCAAAATTAGGAAAGTAAAATGTTAAAAAGAAAAATCGATGAAAAACTGTCGTTTTGGTTTCATAACCGCAAGCAAGCTTTGCTTGTTTACGGAACTAGACAGGTAGGAAAGACGCATTCAATCATCAATTTCATCGACAACAATTTTAAAAGCGCCGTCAAAATAGATTTTTCGGAGCGGATCGATTTGATAGATGTCTTTGCTCACCTTGCCAATTCTAACGATTTATTGTTGAGGTTATCCATCATCGCCGGCGAGAAGTTGCTTGAAAACGAAACGGTTATATTCTTCGATGAAATTCAACTTGTTTATCAAAGGCGTGAGGAACTAAAAAGAGCAAATCGATTGTCACCAAACACTCAAGACATCATCACGGCCATGAAATCGCTCGTCGAAACAAGCAAATACCGCTTTATCCTAAGCGGGTCGATGCTAGGAACGATACTCCAAGACATCAATTTGAATCCAACCGGATACCTTGATGAATACAAAATGTATCCGTTGGATTTTGAGGAATTTCTTTGGGCGAAAGACGTTGGTGAATTAGCAATCAGTCACATTAAGGATTGCTTCGAAAAAAAGATGCCTGTCGATGAATCGATTAACCGCTTATTTTTATCTTATTTTCGAGAATATGTTCTCATCGGCGGCATGCCTGAAGCCGTCAATGCGTTTATCGATACGAAAAACCTATACCTAGTCGCCGAAGCGCAGAAGCAAATACTAAACCGATATAAAATCGATATAACAAATTATATTCATGACGATGAACTTAAGTTACGAGTCAGGGACATTTTTAGCGCGATTCCCTCGCAATTATCATCCATGAATAACCGCTATATATCTTCGCAAGTTATCGACAAAAAGTATCTCAAACACAAGAACGTCCAAGATGAATTCCTTTGGCTAACAACAGCAGGCGTCGCCATCGCCACATATAACGTCAATAATCCGGTGATACCTTTGTCTTTGTCCAAGGAAAGGAAGACGCTTAAGCTTTTCAGCAGCGATGTAGGTTTGCTCACGTCTCAACTTGTCGACACGGGTATCAGGGAGAAGCTTCTCTCAAATGAAAAAGAGATAAATTATGGGGCGCCTTACGAGAATGCTGCCGCGCAAGAGCTGACTGCCCATGGATTTGATGGCGAGCTTTTTTATCAAAACTCGAAAGCGCATGGCGAAATAGACTTTATGGTCACGCAAAATAACGATGTTTTGCCAATCGAAATAAAGTCTGGCAAAAACAAGCAAAGTCTATTTTATAATCACGCTTCGTTAAATAAATTACTCTCTACGCACGAATATCCAATCGCCTACGTGTTCGGCGATAGCAACGTCGTCAAAGAGAAAGACAACATTTATCAACTGCCTATTTATATGATCGATTTCATACGCAAATAGCTGTTGTGTTTTGATTAGGCAAGCCATTTGATCTTGATCGTTCCCCATGCAGAGAAGGTGTCTCCGCATTGTGCGTTACGTGTCTACCTTTGGATTGGCAGCACAACAATGTGCGGGATTGTGAAAAACAGCCTCAAAAAGTATGCGGGATTGTGAAAAATGGAGTTTAATTTAGTTTCATTTTGCCTAATAACATTGTTTCATTTTGCCTAATAACATTGTTTCATTTTGCCTAATCGTATTGCTTCATTTTGCCTAATAATGTAAGATTAAAGTCGAAAGTTTTAAATGTTTTGAAGGTAAATGAAGACTATGGCGGCGCGAACAATCGACAAAGAAAACGGCGAAAACAAAAAAGTCGCGAACAATCGCTATATGCCTCGACTTGCCGAGCGAGAACTTTCCGTTGCTCTTCATTCCTCTGGCTGCGTTTTGGTGGAAGGGCCTAAATTCGCAGGTAAGAGTTGTTTGTCAGAAAGGTTCGCCTCATCGAAAGTGTCCTTGAAAACAAACGCCGATATCGCTCTTTATTCCTCTAACCCAACCCTCGCGCTTCAAGGAGATAACCCTCATCTAGTCGATGAGTGGCAAAAAGTCCCAGAGATATGGAATCTCATCCGCGATGATTTGGACAAGGAATATTCCTTCGGCAAATACATTCTCACAGGTTCAACTACACCAGCGAGCCCTGAGAAGATCCAGCATTCCGGAGCCGGAAGGATCGCCTCGTTCATTTTGCGCCCGATGTCGTTGTTCGAATCTGGGGAGTCAGACGGTCGATTCTCATTGAGGGAGCTCTTTGAAAGCGGCTTTGACGAAAGCAAGACGGAGAGCAAATACAGTAACACGGTAACTTTGGCCGATATTGCCTTTTATTTATGCCGGGGAGGGTGGCCGATATCCGTGAAAGCAGATAGAAAATACGCAATAAACGTCACCAAAAATTATTACAATGGACTGTTTAGAATCGAAAACGAGAGCGATGAATTTGCCGCTTTTTTAGCAAAAGCCGATATCGAGCTTCTCATAGCGATCCTCAAAGCCTATGCGCGTAACATCTCAACCCAGGCCAAATGTTCGAAGATGATTCAGGATATAAGAACGTCAGGCATAAAACCGACTTTAAGCGAAGATACCTTTCAAAAATACAAAAAGATTTTGCAAGACTTATTCATCCTTTATGAAATGCCTTCAGCCAATTTCTCGCTTCGCTCCTCTGTTGTTACGAGAGCTGGCCCAACACACCACTTTTACGACGCCTCTATCGCTACCGCTTGTTTAGGGGTAAAACCAGCCGACTTGTTAAACGATTTGCATTCTTTCGGATTCTTCTTCGAGGATATGGCGATTCGAGACCTCTCTGTTTATGCCTCTTCTTTGGGGGCGACTATCAAACATTACCGAGATAGCGCAAACAGAGAAGTAGATGCCGTTATCGAACTAGAGAACGGCGATTACTGCGCGGTTGAAATAAAAATAGCAAGCGATGAAAACATCGAAAAAGGAATTGCTTCATTGTTGTCGTTCAAGCGCATCAATGAAGAAGCCGGCAGAAAGCCACCGCTCTTTTCTCTCCTTCTCACTAGCCACGGTGCGAGTTACCTCAGCAAAGAAGGAGTCTATGTGATCGCAATCAATAGATTGAGGGATTGAGTCGAAAAGCGTTTCCTTTCTCTAAGCGAAAGCATGCGATTGCTATATAATTACTAGCATGTTAGACCCTCTTGCTTTCCGCGTGCGCCCAAAATCCATCGATGAGGTGATTGGCCAAAAAGAACTAGTTGGCCAGAATGGCTTTTTGCGTCGCTCCATCGAGAAAAAAGCCCCGATGTCTTTTATTTTCTTCGGCCCTCCAGGAACAGGGAAAACCACCATCGCGATAGCCTACGCCAAATCGATGGGCATGCATTACGCCTCCTTAAACGCCGTGACCACAGACAAAAAGGAAATGCAGCAAGCCATCGAAGACGCGAAGCTATTTGGCAAAGCCATTATCATCATCGACGAAGTGCATAGATTAGACAAAGGCAAGCAAGACCTTCTTTTGCCGTATGTAGAAAACGGTACCTTCTTTTTGATTGGCGCCACGACCGCCAACCCGTATATCGCGATCAACCGCGCGATAAGAAGCCGGTGTCGCATCTACGAGATAAAGCCGCTGAAAGAAGAAGAGATAGTTCTCGGTTTAAAACGCGCCCTTTCGGATCCAAAAGGACTTGGCAATTGCATAGATATCGATGAAGAAGGATATGAATATATCGCTAGATTATCGGGCGGCGATCTGCGCTTTGCGCTCAATATGCTAGAGGCCGTCTCCATCCAATTCGAGAAGGGAAGCAAAATCGGCGTGCAGGAATTAAAGAGCGTTGAACGCGTCCCCAATTACGCGATGGACAAAAACGAAGAAGAGCATTATGACTCTGTCTCCGCCCTTCAAAAAAGCATCCGCGGGAGTGATGCCGATGCTGCTCTATATTATTTAGCGAGACTATGCATCGCCGAAGACCTTGACTCTATCAAACGAAGGCTCTTGGTGACGGCTTATGAAGATATCGGCCTAGGGAACCCAAGCGCAGTGATGCGCTGCCAGCTCGCTATTGAAGCCGCGGAAAAAGTCGGTTTCCCAGAGGCCGTGATCCCTCTTGGCTTCACGGTAGTCGAGCTCGCTTTATCCCCTAAATCAAAAGCCTCAACCATCTCAATAGAAAAGACGATTGAACTTGCAAAAGACAAACCCTTCTTCGTGCAGGATTATTTGAAACTCACGCCCATTAATATGGCGGAAGAAGAGAAATATCCTTATGACCGCCCTGATTTGTGGGAGAAAATCCAATATCTGCCAGAATATCTAAAGAACGCCCAATTCTATAAACCAAATGAGCTTACGCGTTCGCAATACGAGAAAGCGCTCAACGAGAATTACAAGAGAATGAAAGCAAACGGGCGAAGCTCAGATTTGCCTTCGCTCAAGAAAAAGTAAACGCTCAGCGGCTTCACTTCGTAGTAGTCTTTCCTAAACCAAGTTATTTAGAACGAATTCTTTCCATAAAGGCAGAACGAACGTGAGCCTCCCTCCTCTATCTCCGTTCACCAAACCCTTATCGATAAGTCTTTTCCTATATGGATTGAATGAATTTCTATCATTGAGGAGAGAACGACCATTTAGCCCTTTTGTCTAGCCTTTTTGGCGCTTATAATAATCGCGCTGCGCCTGTGGTGGAATGGTAGACACGTTAGACTTAGGATCTAATGGGGAGACTCGTACAGGTTCAACTCCTGCCAGGCGCACCATATGAAAACTAAAGTATTGATACGCTGTTATCAGTACTTTTTTTGATTTTTAGGGATTAAAATGGCATTTTAGGCCGAATTTTTGCCTTCCATTTGGATTTTTGCGATTGGGATGGAGCACTCAAGTGTATCAAAATTTTAGTTATGACTAGGGAATACACTAATGAAAAAACAAATGTTGGGAATCGAAACTGTTGAACTTACGGTTTCAGAAAATAGTGTGACATAACGGTAGTAATATCTTTTGACACATTATTGCTAAGAATTTATAGCCAATTTGCAATTTTATTAACCACATTTATTAACCACATCTATTGAAATATTAACCACTTTTTGATATAATATAATCGTAGGGAGATTATGAATATGAATTATAAAGAATTGTTAATTGATCTCACAAAGAGAAACTTCGAATCTTCATGGTTTGAGTTTAAAGAAAATTGGTTTGAGCTTGACAAGTTGGGACAATATATTTCAGCTTTATCCAATGCAGCAAGAATCAATCATTCGGAAAATGCTTACTTTTTTTGGGGGGTTAATGACGCATCTCATGATATAGTAGGCACGAATTTTGATTATGAGATGGATGTTAACCATGAGCCACTGCAACATTACCTATTGAGATATATCCACCCTCGCATAAATTTCAAATTTGATTCATTTGACTATGAGGGAAAAAGGGTTGTGGTTTTAATTATTCCTGCAGCAAATAACATCCCAACTTCATTTAAAGACGTGAGATATACAAGAATTGGATCAAGCATTGAAAGCCTTATACGTTATCCGGAAAGAGAAGCCGAACTCTGGAACTCGTTAAATCACAAAGAAGAGTCTTTAGATAATATCAGTGCTCAATATCAAGATTTAACTTTTAATTCATTAATTAATTATTATTCAACCAGAGGTATATTTTTAAACTTAGATACGTTTAAGGATAATCTTGGTTTATTGACCGCAGATGGAAAATACAATTTACTAGCACAATTATTATCAGATAATTCACACATCAACGTTAGAGTGGCTGTTTTTGCGGGAAAAACTAAGGCAGATCCAATGTTTTCAGTAAAAGAATTTGGCATGATGAACATATTGTTATCATTAGACAAAGTCCTTGATTATGGAGATACTTTCAATATTCCGCAGGCTGATGAAAGACATAGGACAATAACAAGAAAAGAAGTTACATTATTTGATGCTAATGCATATAGAGAGGCTATAATAAACGCCTTTGTCCACAATGATTGGAGAAGAAACAATGCCCCAATGTTTACATTTTATTCGGATAGGATAGAAATATTATCTCATGGAGCTCTTTCCCCTAGATTGACAATAAATGACTTTTATAAAGGCAAAAGCGAGCCAGCTAATAAAAAGTTATCTGACATTTTTGTACAATTACATATTAGCGAAAGAACCGGGAGAGGTGTTCCAACCATCGTAAAAAGTTATGGTGAGAAGGCATTTGAATTTGCGACGAATTGGATTCAAGTAACCATCCCATTTAATTTTATTAATGTTGTTGATTATCAGATTACTCCGAATGTGGTTAATAACAGTGGTGAATATGTGGTTAATAACAGCTTAAGTAAAAGCCAATTGCTCATAATGAAGTCCTTAAGGAATAATCCAAATATCACAATTGAAGGATTAACAAGAGAAACTGGTCTCGGACATACTGCCATTCAAAACAATCTAAATAAGTTGCAAGATTTAGGATTGATTAAGCGCATTGGATCACGCAAAAACGGATATTGGGAAGTGGTAAAATGATCGAGTGGTTTAACTATTATGGCTTGATTATCATGGGATTGATGATGATTCCTAATATTGTCTTTGCAATAACTCATAAAGATAAGCAACCACAAGTGAATAAAGCAATTGAGATTTTCGAACAGATTGGTAGATATGGATGTTTCATTCTGA
>CAVHTL010000024.1:0-15200 GCA_963638955.1 bacterium | reverse complement strand
GTGTAATAATCAAGAAATTATATGTGCCGAAAAGTGTAAAAACGTATTGAAAAATTACACAAAACCATACATTAATATTGTGGTAGTGGAGTGAACGAGTATGGAAAGAAAGATTTATCAAAAATTGATCGCCTGGAAAAATCGCGAAGATAGGAAACCGTTGATTCTGCAGGGAGCAAGGCAGGTTGGGAAGACATATATCGTCAATTACTTCGCTGGGAAGGAATATTCCAACAGTGTCTACTGCAATTTTGAGAAAGATAGTGGCCTTAAAGATTTTTTTGCTGACCTCGATCCTGAGAAGATTGTTAAGAAACTATCCCTTTATAAAAGAAAAGAAATTTCCAAAGGCAACACGTTGCTGATTTTCGACGAAATTCAAGCTTGTCCAAACGCGATTACCTCACTCAAATATTTCAACGAAGAGGTAAACGAATACCACGTTATCGCGCTTGGCTCGCTGCTGGGCGTTTCCGCATATCGCGGCAATTGTTCTTTCCCTGTTGGAAAAATCCAGTTTATGACGATGCACCCTTTGGATTTCGAGGAGTATTTGCTGGCTAGAGGGGAGAAAGAGTTAATTGAATTAATAAAGGAAGGCTTTGAAACGAATAGGCCATTGGACAACGCGTTTCATGAGCGGGCTCTCGACTACTACAAAGAGTATTTGTTCGTCGGGGGTATGCCAGAAGCAGTTGAGGAATATGAGAAAAACCACAATCCCGAGCTCTTGTCCATTGTCCAACAAACGATTTTGGAATCCTATCTCGATGACATGGGCAAGTACAATCGTCACGCCGAGGTGCCCAAGACACGTATCGTCTATAAAAACATCAGTACTCAGTTGGCTAAAGAAAATAAGAAATTTCAATATAGGTATATTAAACAGGGCGGCAGGGCTCATGAATTCGAAAACGCGATAGAGTGGCTTTGCTTAGCGGGCGTGGCAAAGCAAAATTACCGGGTTGAGCAAATCATGCTCCCCCTAGACGCCTATCGTTCTTTGACGGATTTCAAGTTTTACATGAACGATGTTGGCCTTTGCGCACAAAGTCAAAAGATCCACTACGCGGATATTGTGGGGGAAAATCCGCTGCTTGATAACTTCAAGGGCGGTCTCAGTGAAAATTATGTGTTCAATCAACTAGATGAAAATGGGTTATGCCTCTACTATTGGACGAGCGAAAATCAAGCGGAAGTGGATTTCATCACGCGAATCGGAGAGGATATCATCCCCATAGAGGTAAAAGCAAAAACCAATAACCGGGCCAGAAGCCTTGCCGTATACATCGAGCGTTTCAAACCGAAATACGCGATACGGATTTCCCAGAAGAATTTTGGGTTTGAAAATGGTATAAAATCCGTTCCTTTATATGCCGCATTCTGCATATGCTAGAGACGCAAACGAGCAAAATTGAGCTTTTCATTCTATCTTGAAAGTCACTAGCTGATGCGCGTCAGCGTAAAGGCCCTCTCTTTGCCCCGTCGCCTTGCGAAGATGCTTTACTAATCTCTAAGTAGACAGCCGACTCTCAAAAAGCGTACAAAGAGGGTGGTTGTCGAAAGGAGTTTTTTATGACGAAAAAGGAAAGGTTTCTCGTTGGGAAGCAAAATCACGAAGGCGAGCCCGCGTCCACTCCCGCTGTACCAATGTCTCCATTGCGACCTCCTTGCCTCAATTTTGGATTAAGCTGCCCAGTAATTTGAATGGAGCGTCTACTTTAAGGTTGCCAGTGCAAAACGAACAAGAACAACATTCTTCTCTTTGTGTGCGATAATTGTTTAATGAACAAAAAAGAAGCGATTCGCATTATTAGAGTCCTTTCAGACAAAGAGTCGAGGACGTTTTTGACCGAAGAAGACAAATTTGAACTGAAAGAGGCCCTAGGTTATTTGTCTGAGGTTGAACACGACGGAGAGGCAATGGGCTATCTAGGCGGCATATATTATGAAGAGGAAAACTACCCTCTCGCCGAAAAATACTATTTGGCTTCCTATGAAGCTGGCAACAAGCATATAGCCACATGCTTGGGCTATATCTATTTTTATGGCCGTACGGGCACCCCGGATTACTCTAAAGCAATGCGTTATTTTTTGGAGGGAGCTGAGGACGGCAATTTAGAGGCAGCCATGAAAATCGCGGACATGTATCGCGATGGTTTAGGGGTTGAAGCAGATCAGGAAGAATACAAAAAACGTATCCGCTCTTTATATGATGAAGCCCAGCTCGACGACAATGTCTTCGCGCCTGTCCCTGAACTCGCGCATCGATTGGCTTCCATCGATATCGAGGAGGGAAATGAGGAAGAGGCTAGGTATGTCCTTACAAAAGGGCGCATCTACATCACCACGAGAATCAAATACAACGCCTTTTGGGGCAATTTCATCGTTGCAAGGAGAATCGAGACGCTTATGGATAAGCTAGGTATGATTGACCACCGTCTCCCGAATTTCTTTGATTTGTTGGTGCTTTTGAGGAAACCAAGCGAATTCATTCTCGTTTATGGCGGCGCTCAATATCCGATTTCCTCTTTTGAAGACGAAGGCAAGATACGCGTGAAATTCGCCGACGCTTCATATCAATCCATCGAGGATTTCTTCCGTAAAGCATCGATCAAAGGAAGGCCGGTGTATATGCTTGAATATTACGGCGATTATTCGCTCATTAGATGTGGCAATGAATAAGAGCGAATTTGAGACGTTTTTGCTTCATAAGGCAGAGCTTTAAAAAGAATGTCTGCACATCGAAGAGCGTTATTGCTTGGATTACGGGGACGAACTCGCTGCGCTTTAGAAGATTAAGCTTCAGGTCGCCTTGACGAGAAGGATGATTTCTTACTGTCAAAGGATAATAAACGCCGGTTTGTCTATCGACAAAGAGTAAATGGAGAAAGAGGCGCATGAAGGATCGCCAAACGAGCGTTTGCTCGATACTGGGGAATCATTGATAGGAAATGTCAAAAAACCGGATTTTTCACGTTCTCTTCCTTTCGTAACGTTTGAAATATATCTTGAGGATTTTTGAATCGAGGGATTCTAAAAAACGAAATTTAGATGTCGATTTTGTGGAGATTTCTCTCTTTTTGGGGCCATTTCATAATAAGTGCAACGAAAGCCATGCTTTTATTATGAGAACAGAAAATTGGCTAAGGCGACAACGTTTATGAGTTTTAACAACCATTGACATGGAGATTGCTTTAGGCGCTTTATATCGATTTTATTGTCACAACAAAAACAATACGCATAGGCTTTTTACCTGACTTTAGGCGTTAACCCCTATTTCTAGTGTTAAATTAGCCAAAATATAATTCGGCGTTGATAATGGAATCAACGTCTTTTTTCTTTAAATAAGCGTTATCTAAATTTGACAATCCGTATACTTTTTTTATTGCTTGAAGCGTCTTGGAGTCTGTCGCATTGCTAATATAAATTTGCTCAGGGGTTTCAGTGAATGTGTATTTTCTGATAAACTCGATAAGCTGGCCCACGGGCAAATCGTCCTTGAACACCTTTAGCTCCAAAAGCCTCAATAAGGCCAACGCCAGATAGCAAATCGTAAAATGGCCGTAAATCGATTCCGCCTTTTGCAGATATACCGGCCTGGCTTCCAAATAGGTTTTCATTATCCTGAACGATTCCTCGATTCTCCATAGCCCATGGTAGGCGTCGTATATCTCTCGCGCGGACTTGTTGACTTCGGAGCTGACCAATAGGTTATATCCGGCATAAGCCAAGTCCTCGTTTATTTTGTCTTCATTCAATGTGGGGCAGCTTTTGACTACTTCGCCGTTTTTGTCGCAAGACACGAAATTGACGTATTTGACGGAATCGCCGTATTCCTCTTTCATGCTTTGCTTTATGGAAGTCAAAGATTTGGCTTTGTCTATTTGCTTTTGTATCTGGGCTTTTTGCTTTCTTGCCAAAGCAGGATTGAAGGAAACGACCCTTTTTTCTTTGACTTTGAATTTGATTTCTTCGTTATTCTCGTCTTTGAATTTGTATTCGAATTCATCAATGCACTCTTTGTATTTGAAAATCAATTTGCCGTTGCCGTCTGATACGTTTGTCCATGCATTGGATTCATTGTCCAACAGCACCCATTTCTTTTCTTCTGACGACAAATTCTTGCCGTGAACCGATTTGGAGAAGATATAACCGTCTCTTGCCTCTATGGAGGCGGCATAGATGTTCCTCGCGCAGTTCAGGCCTTTGTCGGCCACTTGGACTATCCTGGATTTTATGTCGAATCTGGATTTTAGTTCCTCCATGGACTTTCTGATTTCTTGCTTTTCCGATTGATTGCCGGGATATAAAGACATGCCTAAAGGAATTTGCTCTTCGTCAAGCAACAACGCTTGTCCAATGATAGGAAGATGCCTTTCTTCTTTCGAAGGGCCGGGTTGCCTGTCGTCTTTGGGCAGATCGATCTCGAAATAATAATTGGTGCAGTCGAAATAGGCCTTGCTGACTTTTCTCGGGAATCTCTCGTCTATGTGGTGGTTCATGACCTCGATGAATTTTTGATAATCGTGGCCGATGTAGTTTATGCCGTCCAGTATCTGGTCGTACGAAAAAGGCTCGATGCCGTAAATGCCGGGCATCACTTTCTCGAAGGCGTTGTGCTTGGAGCCCGGATTTACGGCCTGGGAATAGATCATGGATTGGATGAAGGAGGACATCTTGAAGCGGAATCCCTTATTGGAGCTTATCAAATCGTAGTCGCTGCCGGGGCTTAGATAATCCCACATGGATTTGATGATGAAATAGCCCATGTTTTTGTTGAACGACGTCTCGCCGATCTTCCTTATGCCGGGATTGCCGAGGCTGCCGTTCAGCTCCGCGACCATGCCTTTCGCGTATTTGATGGGGTCGTCGATGCCCTGGGATATCAAATCGTCATAGTAGCCGATGGCTTTGTATGATTTGTTTCTGCCGCCTTTGCCGGGGATGTAAGCGGATTGATAGATTTGCAGATACAGCCCCTTTTTAGAGGGGGTGGTTCGTTTTAGAAAGTATCTCATAAAGCCTCCGATATAGTATAACACCTTAACACTATAGATTATAAAGTAATAAAAAAATATTTCCAGCAATTTTAATAATATTTATATTATTAATTTGCTAAAAATATAATTTAATCCTAAAAAATGTAGTGTTAAATCCTAAAAACGGGGCTAAGGCGACAACGTTTATGAGTTTTAACAACCATTGACATGGAGATTGCTTTAGGCGCTTTATATCGATTTTATTGTCACAACAAAAACAATACGCATAGGCTTTTTAGGCGTTTTGATATATCCTTGTTAATGGAATAAAAGGAGCTGCCTATATGGGAAAATTCGTAATTGGTTCATCGGCGGAAGGGTATCGCTTTTTGATTGAGACCTTTAAAGGCGAAATATTGGGTATCTCTTCTTTTTATGAGACTGAGGAAGAGGCATTGAATGCAATAAAGCGGATGCAGAAACTCATGCCATCGGCGAAGATTTACGATGAGACGAATGGCAAAATCGCTAGACGCAGCGAGCCTCGTTTTCTTATCAGGGAAGATGCAAATAACATGTTTCGATATTCTTTTGTTTATGATAAAGACACCGTTATCTTTGTTTCGCCTTCATACGCCTCTTTCAGTTTTTGCGCAAAAAACGCCAGCAGCGCGAAAGCGATTATCAAGAGCCGTTAAAATAAGCGAATCATCGCAGAAAGCCGATGTTTGTTTGGATATTGGCTCAGTATATGGTGCAATAAAAAATCAAAGTGCTTAAGAAGAATAAGCCTGCCAAAGCTTTGAAAGTGATTGAACAGCCTTTTCTCGCCGGCGTTTTGGTCGCGTCCATAAGCTCGGTGCATTTGCCGAATAGATAAGCGGCAACCAAGGTCATGGGCATTATGTAGCGGTAATCCATGGAGCAACCGAATGGCATCTTATAACATAGATAGCCAAGCATAAACATGAGCCCGCCACCGAGAGTAAGCATCATTCCGCCCTCTTTTCCGATTTTGTTTCTTTTGTGGGTGAAGAGAACGTAAACGAGATAAACCCAGGTAAACAAATAAAGCACCAATAAAATTAAGTATGTGGCAAAAGCCATTCCGTGAGCGCAAAGCGGAGGGAAGGAATATTCTCCGAAGATGGATGTTTTCATGGCAAATGTCTGGATGCTGTAATATTCCCACGATGTCACGAAGCCAATTGAAGCGAAAAAATCCGGTATATAAAAAGGGGATATATATCTAACGATGAAATTCACGAACGAATTCTCGTACAAAATACCTGAATTCACCGCATCGTAGGCTTCGATGTCGTCCGGCTTATTTATGAGCACCCAATCCCTTGCCCCATTGAACAAGCCGGGGTTCAGCCTATTGAAAACGAAGTTGTAGGGAAAGCCTAAGGCTAAGTGAAGATAAACTTGATACCACAAGCCAATTGGCGCGCATATTAGAAGAAAAACGCAGTATTGCGTGATAATTTTGGACAATTTCAGCGACCCATCTTTCTTTGCGATAGAGCGAATGAATTCGACGATGAATCCGATAGCCATGCCGAGGCAAATCGAGGCGGCGGACATTTTCGCTCCCATCGCTAGTCCGACGAAGAGCCCGCAAAAAACGATGTCGCGCATCTTCTGCCCTTCTAAAAACCACCTGAAGAAGAAATAGAGGGCTATAAGCTGAAGCACAAAAGACAGATTGTCATTGTTTAGCTCGGCTGACTCGACGATCAAATCTGGGTAGAAACAGCCAAATGCGCAAGCCCATATTTTGTGTTTGTTTGATAGGCTTGTTAACTTCAGCGTCTTAACGATGAATAAGCCAGCAATGCTCGTATAGACAACCGACAAAATCTGGCACGATTTGTAAAGCGTCGCTTTGTCGCCAGTGAGTGACGAATTCCAGCAAATGGCTTGGAAAATCCTCATGAAATTGCCTTGAATAAAGGCGTTGAGAGGCGGGTGGTAAAACTGATAAACGGTGTCTGGCGTATTGTGATGATTGGGCAAGCTTCCGTATTCATAGAAAGCATACGCATATCCTTCATGCCCGTTCTCGTTCTCGCCAGTCCAAACATCATGCTGTCGCCAACTGCCGTCGGTGTAGAGCATATACATAAGATGGATGAAAAAAGAAGCGATTAAAAAGAACAACAAATAGTCATCGACTGTTTTTTTGCCGCGATGATAGAAGAAAAAGCCGATTCCTGCCGCTAAAAAAAGAGACATGCAGATCAGTTTCGGAAGCAATTTGTACGGCAGCAAATCGACATTGGGTTTAATCAGTACATAAAAGAAGAAGGCAATGATAAAAAAGGAGAGAATCAGAATTATTTGCGTTAAAGGGTTTAAGAACCGCTTCCCTGTTTCGTCTTTTTTAACGAAGTAACGGCCAATCACGCGTAGCAACCCATTATCACTTGCGCTCATCGTCTATTTTTCCTCGTGATATTCCTTCTCTGCGTTTACTTTCCACAAATTGCTATGATCTTTCTTTCCGCTTAAAAGATCGTCAACCGCAACAAGTGATGTAAGCATGGAGTGATCCATATTGTTGTAGCGATGTTGTCCGTTTCTCCCAATGCAAAACAAATTAGGGATTTTATCCAAGTACGCTCGCACCTTGTCAAAATACTCATAGCTTCCGAAATAGGCCGGATAGGCTTTTTTGACTTTGAGTCTGCAAGAATCCAAAACGTTCTTTTCGCTTTCAATAATCCCCATGGAAACGAGTTCTTTTATCGCAAAATCGATGAAATCTTTGTCAGTTGCTGTCCACATTTCGTCACCTTCGGAACAGAAATATTCCAAGCCAATCCACACTTTGCTATCAGGGTCTCTGACCATATACGGCGACCAGTTGTTGAAAATTTGGATCCTGCCCATTTTGACTGATCTTTCCTGAACGTATATCCAGTTATCAGGCACGATATTGTTGAGCGTTTTGATTTTGGTTTTGTTCTTGATTTTCAATCCATCAAGAAGCAAGCCGACCGTAATAAAATCGCGATATGGCAAAGAAGTTGCAATGGAATAGGTCTCTTTATCGACACTGTCAGCGCCTATAGAAGAGAATAGGTCTTTGATTGGCATCGAGGAAAAGCATGCGTCGCATTCGTATTTGTTTCCTTTTGATGTCACCACGGAAGAAATCTTTCCGTTTTTCAAATCGATATGCTCAACTTTTTCGCCGTATAGGATTTTTCCGCCCATCTCTTCGATTCTCTGGGCCATTTTCGTATATAGTTGGCCTGGCCCGTATTTTGGATATTCAAATTGGTTGATTAACGATGTTTCAACCTTTTTGCTGTCTTTCTTCTTGAATGGTTTGGTTATGGCGTTTAAAAGTGTTTTTCCTAGCGATAACCCTTTGACTCGCTGCGCTCCCCAATCAGCGCTCAGTTTCGACGGGTGCACGCCCCAAAGTTTTGTGGTGTAATCCTCAAAGAACAGCTCGTATAACGGCTTTCCGAAACGGTTGATATAAAAATCCTCAAGCGATTCTTCTTTTCTTTTATGCAGGCAAGAACCCAGGTAGCCAAAGCCAGACTTCATTGTTCGAGCTAGACCCATGTTTATGAATGTTTGCGGTTTCAGCGAGATTGGGTAATCGAAGAATTTCTTCAAAAAATAAATGCGACTGACCCTGTTTCTTAAAAGCATGACCTCATCATCTTTTTCTGGGTCTGGTCCGTTCTCCTTGAACGGTTTTTCGACCCCCAAAGCCTTATCATCGTAGCTTGGGGCGCCTTGGATAGGCATGAGCTCTTCCCAAATCGCATTAACTTTGTCATTTTTCGAAAAGAAGCGATGGCCGCCAACGTCCATGCGGTTGCCGTGATATTCGAAGGTGCGTGAGATACCGCCTACAAAATTCTCTTCCTCCAAGATGATTGGCTTTATATTGGAATTCTTAAGCAGCTCATAAGCGGCAGTAAGCCCAGCTGGGCCAGCGCCGATGATGACGACCTTCTTTTCTTTCATAGAAATATGTCCCTTCTATCGCGAATCGCATCTTGCATAGAGTTGATCTGAGACTACGTATCAAGACGCAAAAACATTGTTTCTATTATTCTCTTCCCCCGTAATCTAGGCAACAATCTGCCTACGTTTTTCGATAGAAAAGCCGCCTTTTTGCGAGGCGGCTTAGCAAATCGATTTATCGCTGTCCTTATTTAATAAGGTTATAGAAGGCTTTGATGCCAGGATATTCGGCTTTATCGCCAAGTTCTTCTTCGATACGGAGAAGCTGGTTGTATTTGGCGATACGATCGGTGCGGCTCATTGAACCGGTCTTGATTTGCCCAGCGTTGAGCGCAACGACGAGATCAGCGATCGTGGTATCCTCGGTTTCGCCAGAGCGGTGGCTGACAACGCATGTATAGCCAGCGCGCATAGCCATTTGGCAAGTGTCGAGTGTTTCGGTCAAAGTGCCAATCTGGTTGACTTTGATAAGGACGCTGTTCGCGCAGCCTTCCTTGATGCCTTTTTCAACATAGATTTTGTTGGTGACGAAGAGGTCATCCCCGACGAGTTGGACTTTCTTTCCGAGTCTATCGGTGAGTTTTTTCCAACCAGCCCAATCGTTCTCGCTCAAGGCGTCTTCGATGGTGATGAGAGGATATTTCTCGACGAAATCCGCGATAATATCGATCATCTCATCGGTCGTTTTGGAACCTTGTCCGGATCTCTTGAGATCATAGGTCTTGGTCTCTGCGTTATAGAATTCGCTGGAGGCAAGGTCCATGCCGAGCATGATGCCTTCTGGGCCTGGCTTATAACCAGCAGCTTTGATGGCTTCGACGAGAACTTCAAGAGGTTCTTCGTTGCTCTTCATGCCGTTAGGGGCAAATCCGCCTTCATCGCCAACCGCAGTGATATCTTTTCTGTCTTTGAGGATTTTGCGGAGAGCGGCGAAAGTCTCAGCGCCCATTTGGATGGCTTCCGAGAAGGATTTCGCGCCGACTGGCATAATCATATATTCTTGGAAATCGACGGAACTATCAGCGTGTTTGCCACCATTGATGACGTTCATCATTGGAACAGGGAGCTGTTTGGCGTTCGGCCCGCCGATGTAGCGCCAAAGCGGGATGCCGAGCAAATCTGCAGCAGCATGGGCAACGGCTAAAGAAACGCCGAGCATCGCGTTCGCGCCGAGGTTGCATTTGGTGGCGGTGCCGTCGAGTTTGATCATGGCTTCGTCAATGCCGACCTGGTCGAGGACGTCGAATTTGCCTTCAAGAGCCGGGGCAATCACTTCGTTGACGTTTTTGACGGCCTTGAGGACGCTCTTTCCGCCGAAATATTTTTTATCGCCATCACGGAGCTCGAGAGCCTCGCGTTCGCCGGTGGAAGCGCCGCTAGGAACGGCAGCGCGGCCAAAAGCGCCTTCGTCCGTCGTGATTTCGACCTCGATGGTTGGGTTGCCACGGGAATCGATGATTTGACGAGCATGAACTTTTTCAATCATGGACATGTTGATAATTCTCCTTAATTTGTATTCGCAACATGCTTACAGGGTAAGCAGCGCTCATTATAGAGCAGTCTCGTTTCAGTTAACACCGAAACCGCTTTTATTGATGTCTCATTACCGATATGTTGGATAAAATCGTAATAAATAGACAAAAAGACCTAAAAGATTGAAAATTAATAAAACACAGAGGTTTTTATTATGAGCAAACCGACGCTGCAGCAAAAACTGAACCACAGAAAATACAAAAAACCGAACAAGTTCGTATGGTTCACCTTAATGAATTTCGTTGTCCGGCCTTTTCTTGCGAAAAAATACAATTCGGTGGTGCATGTAAAAGATGACATCAACGACTGCAAAGGCCCTTGCTTCCTCGTTTATAATCATCAATCGCGCATTGATTTCGTTTGGATTACAAGATGCTGCTACCCGCGTCCAATCAATTTCGTCATCGGGTATAACGAATTCTTTAGAAGTCACTTGTCTTTTGTTTTGCGTTTATTGAATGCCATACCGAAGAAAAACTTTACCTTGGATTTGCCATCGATGAGGGCAATGGACAGCATCATCAAACAAAACGGCGTTGTTTGCTTCTCTCCAGAAGGCATGAGCTCCATTTCCGGGCACAATCAACCAGTGGTGGAAGGAACTGGCAAATTCATCAAAAAATACGGGATTCCTGTCTATGTTATTAACACCAAGGGCGGCTTTTTGACGAATACCAAGGTATGCCTGGACGAAAGAAAAGGTTTGGTCGATTCCACTATATCCCTTTTGCTCACCCCTGATGATTTGAAAAAGATGACGCCTGAAGAAATTCAAAGCAAGTTGGACGAAGCGCTTTGGCAAGATGACTATGAGTGGAACAAAACCGCTCACATCAAATATGATTCGAAAGGGCGCATCTGCCATCATTTGAGCGATCTTCTCTATCGCTGCCCGAGATGCGGAAGCGAATTCGAGATGGAAAGCGAAGGCGATCACATCGTTTGCAAACATTGCGGCAATGGCGCGAAGATGAATGATTATTATGAATTCGAGCCATATTCGTCAGACTGCATAATTCCTTCTTCCCCGAGCCGCTGGGTGGACGAAGAGAGAAAAGTCGTCTACCAAGAAATCAAAAACAATCCAGAGTATCGTTTTGTTGCCAAAGTAAAGGTTGGTGAGCTTAGCAAAGAGCATTGCATCAAAGATCAAAAAACCTCTGAAATATGCGGGGATGGCGAAATCGTCATCGATCATACTGGCATATCTTTCTCCGGGATTAAGCACGGCGCTCCGTGGAAATTCCGACTGAGCTACTTCGAACTCCCGACTTTGGGAATGCCGGTTGACGTAACTTATTTCTCTTTTTACGTTGATTCTGAGTATTATGATTTCATTCCATCATCTCCGAATTCAACCGGAAAGATCCTCTTGCTCGTGGAAGAGATGGGACGTTTGCACACTGGGAAATGGAAAAATTTCCCGTGGCTCGATTGGATATACGAATAATAGGAGCGCAGAGTGCTTAAGGATTGGCAAGGCTTATTTGCGGAAATTTCGAATAAGGATTACGCGAAATCGTTACACGCTTTTTTAAACGAGGAATACGCCAAAAATACCGTTTATCCACCTCGCGACATGGTCTTTCAAGCCTTCAAGCTCACTCAGCCAAGCGAACTCAAAGTCGTCATCATCGGGCAAGACCCATACCACAATCCGGGCGAAGCGATGGGCCTATCCTTCAGCGTGCCACGCGGGATTGATCTGCCGCCATCTTTGGTGAATATATACCGCGAAATAGAAAAAGACTTAGGCATAAAGATGAATTTCGCCAATGGCGATTTGACGGCGTGGGCCAAGCAAGGCGTTCTTTTGCTGAACGCCTATCTGACGGTGAGGGCCAACGAGCCCTTGAGTCACAAGAGAAAAGAATACGATGAGTTCATCGCGGACACGATGAACTATTTGGATAAGCTTGAGCAGCCTATGGTCTTCATGCTTTGGGGCGGATTCGCGAAAAAATACAAAGCCATGATCAAGAGAAAAAACCACCTTATTTTAGAGTCGGTTCACCCTTCCCCTTTAAGCGCGAATAGAGGTGGTTGGTTTGGGATGCACCTCTTCTCCAAGTGCAACGAGTATCTTGAAAAAGCTGGCGTCGAATCTATTGACTGGCTCATTGAATAGTATTAGCCTTTGCCTATCCGGAGCTCACCAGAGTGGGCTGAGAGGAGCTATACGCTAGCTCGACGGCGCACCTGATCCAGATAATGCTGGCGTAGGTAGGGAACTTTGCTTTTTTCCTCCAGGTGCATGCAACTGGAGGTTTTTTATGGAAAAAGAGGAAAAAGAGTCTTTCTTCAAGGCGTTTTGCCAAAAATGGTCATGGTTATTTGCTCTGCTTTCCGGCCAACTTGCTATTTGCTCGCTGTGCGGAACCGTTTTGACTTATGAAACGCGAACCTATCTTGAGGATGGGAGCAAGGTCAAATCGTTCTTTGACGTGCATTTATGGGATTATTTCTCTAACGGGTATCCCTTCAACTGGACGATGTGGATTACCGTGGCTCTAATTCTCATCGGTATAGTTCTTGCTGCTTCCTCTTTGATGCGAAAAGGCTTGGCTACAGCTTCCTCTTTAATGTATATCACGAGTCTTTGTTTGCTTTTTTTGGTGCGTGAGTTTTTTGGCTCTAACGCTGATGCGATTGAGAATTACCATGATGCTTCTATTGGTTATGGGACAGCCCTTGCAATCATTTTTCTTGTAATCGGAGCCGCTTTTGCGCTGATTTTTGATTATTCCGAACAACAATTTAATGTGCGCGACATGGCAGAGGACGGTATTTTGATCGCTTTGGCTTTCGGATTAAATTTCATCAAAATCCCGCTCGGAGCAACTGGCGGAAGCGCCAATCTGCAGATGCTTCCTCTCTTTTTGATCGCCTTACGCCACGGGCCAAGCCATGGGCTCATATGCGGCGGACTTATTTACGGTATGCTCACTTGCCTCACTGATGGATACGGGTTTGCGACTTATCCATTCGATTACCTTATCGCTTTCGGCGGTGTTGCCGTTATGGGTTTTTTCAGGCATTTAATTTTCGTGCCGGGGCAAAAAACATATACCGTAAAAGGTGAACTGTTCCTTTTCCTTGGCGGTGCTTTATCAACTCTTCTCCGTTTCATTGGCAGCAGCGCGAGCTCAATGATCGTCTACGGCTACAGCTTTGAGGCCGCTTGTTTATACAATGCCGTCTACATTCCTGTATCCGGAGCCTTAGCAATCGGCGTTTTGATGGCTTTGTATGGCCCTCTTTGCCGCCTTAACGACCTGTTTCCGGTCAAGGAAAACGCATAAAGACAAAAAACTGGTGATTTTACGAAGATTATTCAAGAGATTTTGTCTTTTTCTTACTTTATAATCTAGGGCGAAACAAATGAGTTATCCGGAGAGCGCAAACATGGAAGAAGAGACAAAGAACGCAAAAACCGTCGATGAAACAAATGAAACGGCGGTGGCAAAAGAAGCAACAGCAGAAAAAACCACAATTGAAAACGAAGAACCCGAAAGCGATTTCGCTGATGAGGTCAAAGAAGAAGCAAAGGTAGAGGAAACGGTTGCTCCAATCGAGGAAAAAGAACCAGAGCCAGAAATCAATCTCTACAAAGACGACGAAGAGGAAGAGGAGATTAGTGAAAGCGCAGTCGACGTCAACGACGATAATTTAGTTTCCATCGAAAGCGCCCGTTCCGCTTTCCACAAGGAATATAAGAAACAAAATGTCATTAAGTGGATCGTCACGGCCGTAGCCCTTGTTTTGATTGTTCTAGGCTACGTTATACCGAATGTGGTGCCAGGGCTCAAAGAAGAGACGTGGACAATCTATATTACTTTAGGGGTCTTGCTCGTTGCCATCATTGCTTTAGGTGTCTATAGCTTTATCTCGCGCAAAAAGATTGATGTCTTGATGAGCGATTATTTCGCCAAATACTACACATATACGAACGCATATGCATTTAATGGCTATGGGGTTTCCGATATGAGTGGCGGAGTCGCTGACAAAATAAGCCCTGAGGAATTGAGCGCCTGCAACCTGTATTCGGATGTCGTCAAGGTCGGTTCCCGCGATTTGATTTCATTCTCATATCACGGCGATACCATCAAACTCGTTGATTGCGCCGCTCAAACGCGTGGGCAAAAGAACTCACTCCGCACGGTTTTCGTCGGCAAGATGGTTGTTGCCCCGAATAAATACGACGGGGAAGGAATCATCGTCTACCTTAAAGGCAATAAGCGTGCCTTGCCACCAACAAACACCGCCGATTTAAGCGTTCTTGAGGACCATAAAGATTACGTGGTATATGGTAAGAAAGGCAATCGCAAAGGCTTGACGAAAAAAGCCCTCGATATTCTTAAAACCGTAAAAACGGACAAAACGTTGGTTGACCTTGCCGTTTCCATTCGCCCAGGCAATACCTATTTCTTGATGGGATATGAAGACAACCTCATGGTGCTGCCGCTTGAAAAGCCGTTTGATCCAGCCCCGACCGTCCATTTCCGCAATGATATCGGCAAAGTCCTATCGGTGATCGATTCGCTGAATGGCTACAAAGCGGAATAGAAAGTCAACTCGCCTCCCGCTGCCGGGAGGCTTTTCTTAAGAAAAGGGGTGTAGGACTTTTTTAGTTAACCTACCTGTCTTTGGTAGATAACCCTTTTTTGAGGTGTTAAATAATTGCATTTAGAA
>CAVHTL010000023.1:7036-15637 GCA_963638955.1 bacterium | reverse complement strand
TGCTTGTTCCCCATATTTCTCTTTTAGAGAACCCATAGTTAGATGACGCATATTCTGTTGTTCCCATATAAGTATCAGCACAACATAAATCTATCAACTTGCACGAAGCCCCATAATTAGCGCAATTTGTTATAGAAATTGTCCATTCACAATTAATAGCTTTAAGATATTTAGAATTAAAATACTCATCGTATAACTTATTGCCATAATCAAAAAGAGTAGCCATTCTTGAAGAATTTATAAAAGCCGCATTAACTGAATTGGAGTATATCAAGCAATGATCGATAAGAAGATTTTCAACATAATTAACATAATTTATAAAACCGCAATTGATGGTAACGTCGGCTTCTAACAATTGAACATTATTTATTGAAACATTTTTGGCGTAGTTCGTGCTATATAGAGGACTACTTGAGGCGGCGCCTAATACGTCAATTACGCCATTAAATCTATTTTTATCATTAGAATCTTTTTTAAACGAATCTATTCTAATGTTCGATATTTTCAATGAATTACAAGCGATTACATTATCTACGATTGAGCAGCCGTTATAGTTAGCGAATTTAATATTCGTGATTGAAATGTCTGCGGAAGAATTTTCGCTACTGCCAACAGATTCAAATAGTGAGTTGGTTAAATTTCTTATCACATGACCGTTTCCATTCAATTTGCCATTAAAATATTTAATAGACTCATTATTCAAACCATCGAAATCAAGGTCATCGACCAACACGTATGTTCTATCAAGCAATGGATCCCCAATATTCAATCCTGCCAAAGAAAGCAGCTCGCTTGGCTTAGAAATAGCGATGTAATAAATGGCCTTTAGCTCAACATCCTCTCTAAATGATGATTTTTTCAAAGATGAGCCATCTGAATCAGTTATAAGAGTGCCATCTTCCAAACCCCAGCCAATAAAACTATCTCCTGAAAGAACGGTTGGAACGGGAAGTTCAAAATATTTTCCATATTCAACCTGATAAATAGTTTCTGAATTTAACGATATATTGCTGTCTTCTGCAAAAGAAATATTCGAAATAGTCCCAGACCATTTTGCCGTTAATTTAATATCGTCAGTAGAAAAATCCCAGTTTCCACTTAGTGGACATAAGTTTGTGCTATCGCTATACCAACCTTCGAAATGATAATTGTCTCTTGTCGGAACGGGAAGTTCATAACTCGAACCATAAACAATGGATTTTGTGTTATACAGTACTTCTCCTCCACTTGCATCTAAAGTAACGGTCAATGTATTTTTCTTCCAATGAGCAACAAGCGTAATATTGTCAAAAACTTGATACGAATTGAATGGGAATAACTCACCATTCAGATACCAACCATCAAATAAATAGCCAGTTTTTGTAGGATCGTATGGTCTTGACACCAAATGACCGTAACTTATTTTTTGAGTTTCTACAGAAGAACCCCCACTAGAATTAAATTTAACAGAATATTGTTCTCTTAAATTTCCATTGACTAAGTCTTCTAACCACTCCTCCTCTGTTCCCGTATAGTCGGGATGATACTTAATGTAAATCTCGTAGGCAGATAATCCATTATCCCCTTGGTCGCCTTTTTCCCCGCGAGCGACCGAATCCGTCTTCGTCCCATCGACGACCCAGTAGCCGTCATCGGAGATCGTGATCGTGGGCGTATGCCCGTCCGCACCGGCGGCGCCTTGTATGCCTTGCTGGCCATCGGCGCCATTGGTGACCGTGAAGGTCGATGTCGTCCCATCGGAATAGGTGATCGTGTACGTGTCGACCAGCCCATCGGACGACGTTTTGGCGATCGAAGAAACGGACACGCCGTCTTTGCCAGGATCCCCTTGGTCGCCTTTTTCCCCGCGAGCGACCGAATCCGTCTTCGTCCCATCGACGACCCAGTAGCCGTCATCGGAGATCGTGATCGTGGGCGTATGCCCGTCCGCACCGGCGGCGCCTTGTATGCCTTGCTGGCCATCGGCGCCATTGGTGACCGTGAAGGTCGATGTCGTCCCATCGGAATAGGTGATCGTGTACGTGTCGACCAGCCCATCGGACGACGTTTTGGCGATCGAAGAAACGGACACGCCGTCTTTGCCAGGATCCCCTTGGTCGCCTTTTGGCCCTTGTTGTCCTAGGATATTACCGACTTTTGCCCAATTATTGCCGGTTTTAATAAAAACATCCCATGTTGTTGTGTTTATATATGTATCGCCATTATTGCCATCATTTTGCAAAGGATCGGCGCTTCCGTTAAGCAAAGAACTTCCATCGGCCCCTTTAATAGACTCTAGCCATTCTTCGTATGTGCCTTCATACCCTGATGCTACGGCTTTTAAATAAATATCATATCGATAATCATTTACAATAGCTGTTGATTGATCGCCATTATTAGACAACTGCGTGTCATTATTCGAACAGCCCATTAAAGATATACCGAAAAGTAAAATTGCAATTGTAGCTGTTAACCTTTTTTTATTCATTTTGTTGTATCCTTTCTAATTCATATTCAAAAGCGGTAGCGTGTTAAAAATACCCTGGACTAGTTATTCGATTTTCAAAAACCGTTTACCTTTTTTGTTTATTTCTTTATCGCTTTTCAGATTGTCCATTAGATAAAGTATCTCCATGATTTTATTTGTTGTATTCTTCCAATTCCCATTGGTATAAAGACTTTGGCAACGCAACAGAACGTCCTAATTCCATAACTTTAGGATAATTTTCCTTGTTCAAATCGCTAATTCTCATAACGTTTGCCTTCTTTGCGTTTAATAAAGCCAATTCATCTTTATTTAGCGGTGCATCTAATAAGGAAAGGTATTTATCGTCAAAAAGAATAGCGAGGCGCTTAATCATCAAATTAGCTGCAAAAACAGAAAAACCCCATTTTTGCAAGTATTTATCGACAATATCAGCACACTCAAAAACGAACTTTATAGTATCCGAATTAGTGGCTGGCCCGCATTTAATAAATTCGCTGTCCTTAAAACGTTTCGCTATTTCGGTAACGACATGATCAGTGATGAAGCTACAACTCTTATGAGCATAATTTGATGAAACCAGTATCAAAACCGTTTTGACGATGAATTTTAATTCGTCAAAAGAAATGTTACCGTTATTCATAAAAACATTTCCTTCAACTCTGTCCATTGAATGACCTGTCTCCATGTTGCGATAATGACCCCTTGTTTTTTTCATTGTAGAGAGAGAGAGAGAGAGAAGCAAGCGGAAGGTTTATGCCAAAACCGGCACGCCATAATCATCAAAATGATTCGAAATAACGAGAAATATAGGCTTGACCTAGCAATCTCCACGTTCGCTAAACCGTTGATCTAAAAGAAAAAAGGCTTGATAACAGCGTATCAAACCTTTGCTTTCTTAATGTATGTTTTTACGCGGCATGAGCTGTCTAAAATATGGCTACGAAAAAGACTCGGTAAATGCTGGATTTTATATATTTTTAGAGCGAAAATCGCAAAACGACCATCACCTTGTGAGCTTTATGAAATCGTATATTTTCTTCTTGCTTGGTCGATATAAGGCATAGAAAGGCAACGTTGCTTCATCGTCAATTATCGGGACTCTGACTTTGCCCTCGCGGTTATCGAGTTTCATGCTGATATTGGTTTGAAAACTCGGGATTGAGGAATATTTGGCCACCTCTCCCAAGCTTTCGCGCTCCAACTTGATAAATTTCGATTTTGGCAGTTTCCTCTTCACTATATCGTCCCATATCCCTAAATCGGTCCCGAGCAGAAATGACTGGCCATCAAGTTCTTTGTATGTGACCGATTTTTTGCCGGCGAGAAAATGCTCTTTCGGAAGGCAAACATACAATTCTTCATCGGTCACTTTTTCGCAAATTAAGCCTTCTTCATCAATCCTTTCGTTTACAAAAGTCAAATCGACCAGCCCTTCTTTTACTTCTTTTAGGCAGGTTTTCTCATCGCAGATCTTGTTCGTGTATTTTTCAGGGTTGTTATAAAAGAAATAAGGATAGAAGCACATCATGCCAGGGCCAGTCATTGAAACATGTATCAAAGAGCTTTTTTCCTTCAACTCCTTGGCCTTTTGCGTAAGCAGGTTATTGAGAGCGAGGATGTCTCGCGCATAATCCATCAGGATTTTCCCGTTTTCGTTTAAGGCAATCTTGTTGGCGTTTCGTTCAAAAAGCGCGACGTCTAGCTCCGATTCGAGTTTTTGCATCGCCCTGCTCAAAGATGGCTGAGATACATGCAGCTTTTCACTTGCTTTAAGTAGTGAGCCTTCTTCCTGGAAGGCCAAGAAATATTCCAATAAATAATTGTCGATCATCTTCTGAGCCTTCTATGCGTTTTAAGTATAGCAGAATAGATAATCGATATAACCGGTTTCCGTTTTGATGAACTTAAAATGTTCTTGGAGGCAAAAACATGAAAACGTTAATCGCATACTTCAGTTGGTCGAACAATACCAAAAAGTTGGTGGAAGAAGTCAATAAATCATTCCATTACGACCTCATCAGAATAGAGCGGAAGGTTCCATACTCATCTGACTATAGTCAATGCGCATATGTCGAGGCGAAAGATGAATGGGAGAAAAGGGCTTTGCCTGAAATAAAGGGATTCGATGTCGATCTTTTTTCATACGACAAATTGCTCCTCTTTTTCCCGATCTGGTGGTACACGATCCCGATGCCGGTTGCAACTTTCGTCAAAACAAATCTAGAAGGTTATCAAGGTGATGTGGTGATTTTCGCAAACAGCTACTCAAACGATCCCCAGTACATGGTCAATAGCTACGAGGATTTAAAGAAATTGAATCCAAAGGCAAACATCAAAGAAGGATTGTTGAACAAAACGGTGAAAGAGCATATCGCGTTTATGAAAGAGGAGAGATGAAATGAATACATTCACGCTATATAACGGCGTCGAGATTCCTTCAAACGGATTCGGCGTTTACCAGGTCGGGAAAGAGGACTGCAAAGAAAGCGTTTTGACCGCACTCAAGGCGGGGTATCGCCACATCGACACAGCCCAATCCTATTTCAACGAGGAACAAGTGGGAGAGGCAATCGAAGAATCAGAAGTGAAAAGAGAAGATATTTTCTTGACCACGAAGGTTTGGATCGACAACTATGGCGAAGGAAAAACCTACGCTTCGGTGATGGATTCCCTAAGAAAATTAAAAACCGACTATGTCGATTTGCTCCTTCTCCATCAGCCCTTCTCCGACTATTACGGAGCCTATAGGGACTTAGAGAAGCTATATAAAGAAGGTAAGGCAAAAGCGATTGGCATATCGAATTTCTATCCAGACAGACTCGTTGACATTTGCCTATTTTCCACCATTAAGCCGATGGTCAATCAGATAGAGACAAATGTCTTCAATCAGCAAATCGAGGCCAAAAAATGGGCGGATAAATACGGTGTTGTTTTGGAGGCTTGGGCCCCGTTTGCGGAAGGAAGGAACAATATGTTCCATAACGATGTTTTGCTTAAAATCTCCGCAAAACACGGACGGAGCGTTGCGCAGGTCATCCTTCGTTGGCTCTATCAAAGAGGCATTGTTTCGCTCGCGAAATCCACTCACGAGAACCGAATCAGAGAGAACTTCGATATCTATTCTTTCGCTCTCGACGAAGAAGATATGGCCCTTATAGAGACGCTGGATCAGAGAAAATCATCTTTCTTCTCTCATCAGGATCCCGCGATGGTCGAATGGTTCGGGAAGCTGATTTTAGAGAGACGCAAAGAAAAATAAGTGAGAAAACAAACTTATTGAGAGGTAATCAAATGAAAAAAGGCACTGCTATACTCGTCATATCTTCAAGCCTATCATTGCTTTTCGGGTGCTCGACTAGCCAAAATGAGCCATCGATTAATAACGACAGCTCTTCAGAAAGCGTAACGCCCTCCTCACCTAGCCCCTCTTCGAACAATACAAAAAGGAAATCACTGGTCGTTTATTTCTCGGCCACGAGCCACACCAAAGCCGTGGCCGAAACGATCGCTCACTATATCGATTCTCCGCTATACGAACTTGAGCCCGTAAACCCTTATACAAGCGCTGATCTCAATTACGGCAATCCCGATAGCAGAGTGGTCGAAGAGCATCTAATAACCCAATCCGGAGAAAGGGTCAATGTCGAGCTCAAAAACACCAAATTCGATGAATTCGCCGATGCAGATTACGTTTTCTTGGGCGCTCCCGTTTGGTGGCAACAGCTCAGTTGGGTCATCGAAAACTTTGTCTCGGACAACGATTTCTCAAATAAGACCATAATACCTTTCGGAACAAGCGCATCCTCAGGCTTTAACTTGAATAACCTCACGCCTCTCACGGAAGATGACAGCAACGTCAAATGGCTCTCGCCGCAGAGATTCTCTTCTAGCGTAAGCTCAAACACCGTGACAAGTTGGATTGACTCGCTGAACTTAGAATAACCTTATAATGAGTTGCTGCCGTTTTTCGCTAGATGGCGTCTTGCATTCATCATCTTTTTGAGACATTCATTATAACGTCATAGCCCCTTCTACTTTTGATAGTGGCTTCCCTATGCCGTTTTCTCTACTCTTCCTAGGTAGCAAGGACTTACGAATTGTGTGCGGATTAGAGCCGCATCGATTCGCATTGCTTTGCGTCTATCCAAAGCGCTACAAGTTTGACGGAAAGGGAAAATATCCCAATCTAGCAAAGAAAAAGGCTTGATAACGGATTATCAAGCCTATGCTTCTGAGTGGTGATCCCTGAGGGACTCGAACCCGCGACCCGCTGATTAAGAGTCAGCTGCTCTACCAACTGAGCTAAGGGACCAACGGGCATAATGATATATCTAAAAGAGGTGGTCCGCAAGGGTTTTAAAAAGGGGTAAAAATCAACTTTTTCGATTGAAAAACAGGCTTATTCAATCAATCTTCGTAAGTTGGCTTGAAATCAATCGGCTCTTTCTCCCCCTCTAATCCATCAAGGGATATTTCTTCGTATGAGCGATATATTTTCTCGTGGCTCGCATCAACTTCCGATAGGCCTAGCAGATAATCAGGAAAACCTTGTTTGCCTTTCGTGAAAGCCATCATCGAAAAAGAGATAAAAAACGGCAACCCAAACGTAAACAAGGATAAACACAACTCAAAGAAAAAGAAGATAGACCAGCGCGCAAGATAACGAGAGAAGGAACAGGATAATAGCCTAGAATCCACCAGTGCGATCTGATACATTGCCTTCCCCAACGTCATTCTCCCTCGTTTGAAGAAGAGCGGCGGCAACAAATAGACCAAAACGCCAGAAAGAAGATAGGCGATAGGAATCTCCGCGAAGAAAAGCATGTACGCTTCAAACTTAACGAGTTCAAGGTATTCCGGGACAAGCGTCAACAAATACCCCTGGCAATTCGTATCAATATAAGGGGCGTAAGCCTCCAAGAAATACGTCTCGTTATCGGCTTTGTTCTCCTTATTGCGGACGATAAGGCCATTATCCATAACAAAATAAGGAACGCCCTCATAAGACAAAGCGGAATCAAGGCGGTAGCTATCGTAGTCTTTTTGAATCGTCGCGCCATCTTCTATTGATGCCTTATCTGCAACATAGGCAATAAAGGAATCGATCGCCTTTGATGACAATTGCATCTTTTGATAAGCGGTATATTGGTTTGCTTCATCATCTAAATAGGAAACGATGTCGACTGATTTCTTATCGTCTACATGATATAGTCCCGAGTCCGATCTGATAGAGAGCAGCATTTCATCTTTCTCGACGTAGCTTGGCAAGTTTGTCACTGCCGCTCGAGAAGACAAAAACAGCAAAAAGAAGAGGAAAACAAAAAGAAGGAAATCGACAAGGTTAGCAAAAACGCGCCTATGGAACCTAGGCAAGGAATAATGTATTTCGTATTGCCCTTGATAAGCCATCTTTAATCACCATATCCCTTGGCTTTATATATCGCGCCCAAACTATCCTCATCAATCATCACCGTTGCGGTCAATTTATCGCACAGAGTGCGGTCGAAGGAATCGAAAAGGAAGAAAATCAAAGAGACGATATCGAAAGCAACGGAAATCAAAGACAAAATCCATAGGCTTGAGATTGAAAATAGTTCATTGAATGAGACGATAGGCCAAGGAAGAAGGAAGAGTAAACCGGCATTAGTAAACAGCGCGTAAAGAGAAAGCAAAACCAGATCCCTTTTTCGTAACGGCATAAGGGATGAAAAACGGATTCGCTCCCTTTTTAAAAAGACCATCCCGAGAGTTCTCCTCGTTTTGGAAAAAAGAGGGACGATAAAGAACACAATCGCGATCGATAAAACATAAGAAGCGGTTGCGCTACAGACAATGACAGTATCGGCTTTGCTTGAAAAAGCGGATACCACCGCTTGCTGCTTGTTATAAGAAACGCCATTGAAAGTTAAATCGTTTTTGCGAATATCCAAAATCATGGATGAATAGGCAGGCAAAAAGAATTCGCTCTCGAATCTCTCGTAATCTTCTTTCCCCTTTTTTGAAGGAGTGTTGCCCTCTTCGAATATCGGAGAAAATTCCTCGACGTAGATAGGAAGAAGTTCCACGCCGTCGCCATAAGAAAAGAAGCCGATAGACATATCCACTTCTTCAACCCAAGATGAAAAATCATATCC
>CAVHTL010000023.1:1916-7026 GCA_963638955.1 bacterium | reverse complement strand
ATTAAATCCCCTGATATCGATCCAATAATGTCGAAAAATATCAGCAGACGCATCTTTGTTTATCAAAGAAAACACATAGGTTTTGCAGGAATATTGAAGATTTTTAGAGAATGAGGACGGCTCGGTATCGCTACTGCTATCATCAAAGAAAAGCAATTTGTTTTTATAGAGAATATCGTCCCTTTCTTTTTGAGCCGCCAAAGAAGATTCTTGATCATCGTATAAGCCAGAAGAATAAGAAATAAGAGGATATAAAGCCAAATGAAAAAGCGCGAAAGAGAAAATAAAAGACAAGAAGAAATCAGCGATAAACGCCACAAACCGCTTACCCTTGGAAAGAGGATATATGACTAACTCTCCTTGCTCTTTTTCCATGCCAAAAATCTTAACGCATTTCCCCCAATATAAAAAGAAGGCCTTAGGGGTGTCCCTAAGGCCAATAGGATTCTAATCAAGACTTACGAATATAAGGCTCGAATATGCGGCTTTCTATTTACGCAGCCGCATCAGCCACGATAGCAGTGGTGCCGCTTTTAGCTTGAAGAGTAGTAGTGCCGTTATACACGTTTTTATTAAGATTGGCGGTGACTTTGACCTTCACTCCTTTGACTATCTTGCTGTGGTCAGTGCCTTCGGCCATTTTCGTTCTGTACACGGTTATGGTGGCGCCGTCAGCCGCTGTCGCTGTATCGCCGATGGTAAAAGTCATGTTTTTATATGTATCGTTATAAGCTTCAGTCACTTCAACGACATAGCCGGTGATGGCATACTGCATATCGCTCGTTTTGTTATCACCAAGCGCATTGGCGAGCTCGATGCCCTTCGCGACGGTGATTTCCTCAGTCGGGGCTTCTTCTAGCAACGTCGTAGTGCCGCTTAGAGCTTCAGGAGTGATGGTAGTGGTTCCATCGGTGGTTTTCGCGTATTTCTGAAGATAGGCGGTGACTTTGACCTTCGCCCCTTTGACTATTTTGCTGGGATCAGTGCCTTCGGCCACTCCAGTATTGTACACGTAGATGGATTCCTTTTCGCTGGCGGAAGCGTCGGCGCCGAGATAGAAAGACATGTTTTTATATGAATCCTTATATGTGTATTTCACTGAGGAGACGTAGCCAGTGACGGCGTATTCAACATCGGTTTGTTCCCCGTCTTCAAGGGCGTTAATCTTGTTGAGGGCATCCGCGACGCTAATTTCCTCGGCAGCTTTTTTCGCGTCCCCTTCTTCAACTATCTCTATGACTGAAACCGGGTGCAATTCGTAATTGTAAGTCTCGGAGTTGGAGGTCGACACGTAGTAGCACAAATAGCCGGTGAGCTTCACTTTCGCGTTCACGGTGCACTTTTCCAAAATCGAGGCGCTGTCATCGACTTTTTTGTAAGCGCTTGTTGCCGCAAAGAAGTTTTCTCGTGAGGCTTCGACTTCGCCCTTTGTGTCGCTCAAATAGAAGCCATAGGAGTCCGTGGAAGTGATATAGCCAGTTACTGTGTATTTGTAATCGCTGCACCTGTTAACGCCAAGTTTTTTTGTGGCCGATAAAGCGTCGGCTACATTAGATTCGGTTATGGTGCGAGTTGGTTTAGTTCCTTTGATCGAAACGATGGTACCGCCAGAGTTTGTTTCTGGCACGGTTCCTTTGAAGTTAATGATTTTGACCTTCGCGACAACTTCAGCGCCAACCCAAATATCATCATCTGTTACTGTGGCCGAGGTAAATTTAGTATCATCTAATTTGGCTTGATAAATCATGAAGGAAGCAGTGTCGTTCTCCCCTTTCTTCAAGTAATAGGAAACATTGCCATAGCTAGATGGGGCGTCTTTATAAGCCTCAACCACGCCACCGACATAGAAATATTTCTCCGTCGCGGTCGTGCCAGTCACTGTAGCGACTTTCAAGGCATCGGCATTATCAAGAGGATCATCTTCAGTTCCAGCGTGAACGGTTCCATAAAGCTCAATGGCTGACCGCTCGGCTAGGATGGTCAAATCAACTGAATCGGATTTATCGCCGTAAGTCACGGTGATAGTGGCGCTACCTACGCTCTTCGCTTGAAGGGTTATGCCAGATATTGCAATGACGGCGGTATTGGAAGAAGTGACGGTGATTTTTCCATCGGCGACAAGCTGCTTCACGTTTCCGCTTGGATCGACGGTAACGCTGAGCGTGCGATCAGATTGGTCAAGGTGCCAATCGGCGGTCAATTCGGACTTGTTTGTGATAGTTACCGAATTCACGACTTCCGCGCTGATGCTGGACGATGAGGGGGTGACACCAGAATTGCTTGATGGGGTGTTGTTGCTGCAAGAGACAAGCGCAAGCAGAGCAAAGGCGGCTAATGGGATAAATGATTTTTTCATATTTCCTCCTGTTCCCAAAACAAAATAAGCATATATCGGACTTACTGCAAGAACGTCCGATTGTTTATATCCTTGAGCAAGCTGGCGTTTTGTCGTTTCTTGGCGATGCCAATCCCAACAAAGCTACCACCTATGGCAAGGAGTAAAACCGAAGCAATGAGGAGAACCACGAAGACGTAGAACTCCGCGCAATCAGTGACGAGCACGTACTGGTTCGTCGGCTTCTTCGCCAAAAAGAAGAAGAGAGCGGAAAGAATGAGGGCTATCGTCCCGATGGATACCATACCCATGCCGGAGGCAAAAGCGTTTCTTGCCCTTTGCATTTGGGCGTGAGCGGCTTGAGAAAGCGATTTAACCTCTTTTTCATCGAGATGATCATGGATGAGATGCCCGCATCGAGGGCAAACATAAGCAACGCTAGAGCCTTCATCGATTTCAACGTTAGGGTCATAAGAAGGCCTTTTGGCCTCGATTCTCATCTCGTTGATTTTTTTGGCGCAGTGATGGCAATACATCAATTACTCTCCTCCAAGACGATATCAGATGATTTAGAAGGATAAACATTGAAACGGCTTGAGCCAGATGAGCTGGTGTGTAAACCAAAGACGCCCGAGAAATAGAAGGACTTGTTGACGAAATTGCTGTAACTAGTCCACTGCTCACTCGAATCATCCGGATTTGGCTGATAAGGGAAAGTGAAATAAACGCTGAACGAAGATGAATCGCTGCCCGTATAAAGAATGTGGGCTGAATCTGAGTCATATCCACCAGTGACTTTGACGGCGTCTGTTACTTTGATTGAGCAATTGAGCGACTCATAATTTTTATCGCTGATGAGCTTATTCACCTCGGATGAAGTATATTCAAAGGTGTACAAAGCATGCTCGTCGGTGTTGTCTTTTGCTCTGATTAGAAGTTGAGCGTCATTCTCATCATAAGAGACGGTCGGGAAAGTGCCATCGGTCAATTGGAAACCAAAATTGCTTTCCAAAGCCAAAGCCGATACTTGGATATAATTGCCGACGGTCGTGAATTTTGAAGGTATTGCCGACATGCCGACAAAGATATTTATGCCAGCGTATTCGCCTTTGATACCAGCCTTGATCTCCTCTTCATAAATAGACTCGCCTTTGTCATTGAAATAAAGAGGGTTGCCAGAATCATCGAGATATGAGCAAAAATCCTGCAGATAGATAATGTGATTGGAGAAACCGGCCACCGTTCCTTGCACGGTGACTTTCTCGTTATTGAAAGCATTTTCGTGGCTCGAATCATTCAACGAGGCGACGACCTCGTTTTTTATCTCCAAAAGCGAGACGTTCTGATAATCGCCGTAATTGAAAAGCGGGTCTTTGTCAGTACCGAATAAATGGAGGCCAAGCTCCCTAGCCTGGCTTTCGGCGGCGTAAAAAGTGTCCACGTATTCAGGGATGTCCGAAACGTTCTTGACCCAAGAATAGCCATCTTGAACAATCATGAGATTCAATAGCTTAAGCTCGTCTTTAGAGGCGTTTTTGACACTCTCATTCACCCAAATCAAAGAAACGTAGCGGGATCCGGTCGAATCGGGCGAAGGGGCGCCGTATTCGCTAGAGGGCGAAGAAACGACAATCGTGCCGTTTTTGTTCGCTTTTTCAAGAATTTCGGATGTGTAATTGCTGGCTGGTTTCCCCCACTCCTGGACTTTGCCAGTCGATTCAGGGGTATCAATGCCGTAAAAACGCGCTTTTAAAAGCGTATCGCCTTTGGTGTTCTTTTCTTTCGTGGTGAAATGGGCCGTATCGCCATCGATTGTCTGATAAAGTGTAACTTGCTCAATCCCGTCTTTCCAAAATGATTTTCCCTCAAAATCAAGTTGCAGTTTAACGCTCCCATCCCCAGCATAATCGACATATTGATAGGTGGAAGAAGAAGAAGACGCGTCAGTCGAGGCGCAAGAAGCAAGCCCGAGAATCGAGACGGCTAGAAGAAGTAGCGACAATGGTTTTCTTTTCATGTTCATATCTCTCATTTGAATGATGCTTTCGAAGTAGCGATGGCATCAGCCAAGGCGCCTTCGGCACTTTTTGTGCCTTTGAGCACTTGGGTCAAGGCTCCGCCTATTTGCTCGCGAAGCTCAGCCGAGCCAATAAAAACCTCGGTATTGAGGTAATGGCCATCGATATCATCGATAAGCACACGAGCCGAATCTGCGTAAATCTCACCCTCATCCAAGAAAGTGAGGTACTCGCTCGTCTCATAAGCCGAATAACGGACTGGCAAATACCCTTCCGAACCGTAAATGCAAAGATAGTCGTTGTTGTCAGGATTCGTGAGGAATTTGGCAAATTGCCAGGCGTAACGCATTTTTAGATCGTTGGCTTCGCTGCTTATAGCGGTCGATTTAAGGAAGGTCATGGTTGGACCTTGCGAAACATAAAGAGGATTGTCATTGGATGCAGGCACTTTCACGACCCCGACCTCGAAAGATCCGCCATCCGGCATCGCATATCCCGTCCCACCGCTTGAGCCGATCTCAAAAAGGCATTTTCCAGCGGTGAACGAATCAGAGCCATACGTTCCTTCAACCCCTTTGGTGGTTAGAATTCCTTCATCTTTGAGCGCTTTGAAGTCATTTAACAGCGCTTCGGTTTTGCTTCTGTTTTCGCCAGATTCGAAGTCGATTTTGCCAACGCCATTATCGTCAATCGAAGAGAAAGAGATATCCTCTTGGAACATTTTGGAAATCATCATATTGGCGTCACTGTCATAGAA
>CAVHTL010000023.1:0-1906 GCA_963638955.1 bacterium | reverse complement strand
GTCATAGAAAACGACCGATTCCATCGTGTTCAAGACTTTGTTCTTGTTTTCGGCGGCGACTTTGCAAAGGTCAATGAAATCCGACCAACTCATATTGGCGATGAAATTCTCTCTTTCATCATCTGAGAGTATTTCGGGCTTATAGAGCCTAAAGGCATTGGCGACCGCGCCTTTGTTGTAGAACATCACTTCCGATGATTTCATCAAAGGAAGAGAATAAGTCCCTTCTTTCTTGTAGTGTTTCCCTTCATCGAGAAACGACTCCACGAAATCAGATTCATCATGCACGCTTTTCCCAGTGACATCGCCAAGATAGCTCTGCTTCCCAAAGCCTATTTCTTCATCATTTATATAATCGTCGAGATTATAGACAAGCGAACCGTCGGAGATTGATAGATAATTGGCGACATGGTCAGGATAGGCGATAGCCATCGTTGGCGTATTGCCAGCCCCTAGGCCTTTTTCGATTTTGCCAAGGACATCGGCATATGCGCCTTGATAGGTCAATCTGATGGTTACGTCGACTCCTTGTTTTTCCTTAATTATCTTGGAAAATTCAGCGGCTTTCGTCTCAATGCCCTCTTGGGCCTTTTGACCGAATGTATGCCAGAAATCAATGGCGATTGGAGAAGAAGCGGCGTTTGAAGAAGATGAAGAGAGCCCGCTTGAAGAAACGCCACCGCTTGCATCAGCGCACGCAGAAAGCAGCAAAAGGGCTGGTACGCAAGCGAGAATAATTTTGGACATGGGTTTCATAACGGACTCCTTCTAGGATGAACGACTAGTTCATTTTGGTTTTGATGGTGTTTTCGGCTTTATCGAATTCGGTGTCTACCAAAGCATCATTGTAGTCGGCCTCAGCGGTAGTGAAAATCGTGGTGATGATCGAGCCAACCTGGGTACGGGCGACATCGCTCCCCTTGAATACGGGAGAGGTGAACAAAGCATCATTTACATCGCTGCTAGCAACATATTTGAAAACTCTCGCCTTAAGCATATCGAGCGAGCATTTCTCTTTGCCGCTTTCGTCGCATACATCAAGATAGTCATTGCTTTCCATCGTGCTGTAGCGAACTGGCGAATAGGAGGTGTCAAGCGACCACTTCAAGCAGTTTCTCTCGCTGATCATGTGCTTATAGAAGAGCCATGAGGCAAGCGTCTTGTTGGCGTCATGGTGGTTCAGGATAGCGATAGAAGGCCCTTGAGAGATAAGCGCGTTCTTATGCCCGGTGCCAGAAGGAGCTTGCGGGATGCAGGCTACGCCGGTGTCAAGGCCGTCTGCCTGCTGGTATTTGGTGCCGCCTGTGGAGCCGATGCTGAATAAGGCAGCTTTATTGGTGAAGGAATAGTTCGTATAATTGCCGCCATTGCTCGAGCCTTTGGTGATGATATAGCCTTTGTCATAGGCTTTCTTGAACTTTTTGATGAGCTCCTTCATGCCGTTGGTGTCGTTTGCCCCATCGCCATCGGAATCGATGTCGTCAACATTGAAGAGCAATTTGCCTTCGCCCGTGACTGGGTCAATCGAGGTATAGCCGTAGCCATATTGCTGAGCGAGAGTGATGAAGAGATTGTCATCGGAATCGTAGCCAAGCACCGCTTTTGAATAAGTGGCATTGTCAACGAGGATTTTGTGGGTATCGTCTTGATCGTCGTTGTATGCAATGATTGCCGGGCAAAGATGATCGAAAAGCTCGTCCCAGGTAAGGTTGTTGAGATATTCCTCGCTTAAAGCCTTTCCGTCATTGATGGATGAATCGTATTTGGAAAGATCGATGCCGATGAGGACTTTGTTGTAGAACATAGCCTCGGTGGATTTGCAGAAAGGAAGCGAATATATTCCAGAAAGGCTGTAATTTCGTCCTTCGTCGAAATAGGCAGAGACGATATCGGAATAGTCCTCTTC
>CAVHTL010000022.1:0-15682 GCA_963638955.1 bacterium | reverse complement strand
GTATTGCTTGCTCAGGAACCCGCTTCCGATTTTCATACCTTCTCACCGCATTCTCTCTAATGAAGGCGGAAGCATATGCTTCTCCTCCGCCAATTTGCCGATCGCCGACAAACTCCTCTCCATCGAAAGAGGGGAAACGCGCCGCGTTTACAATGATTCACCCGCGGAAGAGGAAAAATAACCATCCTTATATATAAGCACTATGAAAGAGACGCCGATTCTTTTTACTGAGCGACTCTATTTGCGGCCTTTCCTTCTTTCCGATGTCAATGATGTCTACGAGTGGTGCTCCTCTTTTGAAGTGACCCGGTTTCTCTTTTGGTATCCGCATCGCGACAAAGCCGTTACCGAACGTTTGCTCAAAAAATGGATCAGGAAAAAACGTCACTACAGCTGGTGCGTCGAATACGAGGGCAAAGCAATCGGCGAAATCGAGGTAATCAAGGATTTGGAGGAAGGAGTTTGCGAGATAGGCTATACGCTTAATGAACGCTACTGGCGGAAGGGAATAATGAAAGAAGGGGTGAAAGAAGCGATTTCCTTTCTTTTCTCCGCTGGAGGGTACCAAAAAATCGTAGCTTTCACCGATAAGAGGAATCTAGCCTCAAAGGCCCTTCTTTCATCTTTGGGCTTTATAGAAGAAGGCGAAAGACCCTACCGCATTGAAAAAAAGAAGGAAGATATAGAGATATGCTCTTACTTTTTAAAGAAAAATCCTTGAGGAAGAAAGGGCAGCAAAAAACCGCAAATACCTTGTTGAGAAGAGAAAAGAGCCTCGGTATAATAAGCGAGCCGCATTTTGGCGGTCAATAGTTGGGGCATTAGCTCAGCTGGGAGAGCGCGTGCTTTGCAAGCATGAGGTCGTCGGTTCGATCCCGATATGCTCCACCAGTCTATTGTCGTTTGGCTCAGTAGCCCAGTTGGTTAGAGCAACCGGCTCATACCCGGTATGTCGGCGGTTCGAGTCCGCCTTGAGCCACCAGTCAACAAGAGCAGGCTTGATGTAACTATCAAGCCTTTTTTCTTTACCCTATCCGCCGTTTTCAGTAAGCGTAAATTTTATCCCATCCGAATCGGTTCGAACGGGGCAAAATTTACGCTTATCCTTCTTCCTTAGAGCAAGAAATGATCAATCGCATAAACGTGGGCTTATCTCGCCCTGTGTTTGTTTACGCCTATCTGCAAAAAAGAACTCGCGCAGCCGAGTTCTTTTACGCTTACAATGATATGCCTGATCGAATTCAAACTCGGCGAGACGGAAGTCGATTCGGCAACCGCACATTTACTAAAGATAGAATCGCTGATAAACGAATATAACAAAGTGGAGGAGCGCTGCCCTTTGAGCCTTCCAACGCTCAAGATAGTGATTACCGCCACGCAATACGGCTATAGACGAGAAGACGTTTTTTGTTATGCATCTTGCATGCCTTAAGGACTGGCGAGGCACTTCTAGTAAATCGATATCTACATATCGGATGTATATTCCTCAAATCGTCGGTGTTGCAATCCTCAAATCGTCGGATTTTCTTTGATGCATGCTACTCCGACCTGCATACGCGCAAAGCGGGATCTTCGCAAAAAGCAGCTTAAACATCCAAACTACTAAGAAAAATCTTAGCCGTTTTATTGACTATTATTCCCTTAAAAAAGTCCTTGGCTATTTGACAAAAAACTTCTCCTCTTGCTTATTTTGAATGTTCTTATGCATTACGACAGGTGTTTATTGCTATCTCGATTTTTGCCACCTTGATGTATTTTTGCGCTTGGGCTTATCGCAATATTGCCGTAACTATCTCAGACGCTCTTTGCAGAACTAAGAACCATAAGCAATCGATGAATTGCATTTTGTCTCAAATCGCTAAAGCAAAAAACCTCAAATCACTAAGGTAAATTGCCTCAAATCACTAAGGTAAATTGCCTCAAATCACTAAAGTGTTCTATTTCAAGTGATGTAAAAAAACCGTAGAAGGGATTTCTCCATCCCCAACCCCTTGGGGGTCTCGCTGAGACGAAACAAAAGGCCTCTTCTTTTTATTTTCGGACGTTTTTATACATCGGGCCATAGGCTTCGCAAGCCCGATAGTCGGCCCCTTCTAGGTCGCTGCCGAATAATCCCCAGGAAGCGGGGCGATAGATATCTTTTTCGTCGACGTTATGCATGGCGACGGGGATACGGAGGATGGAGGCTAAAGTGAGCAGATCAGCCCCGATATGGCCATATGTGATGGCTCCGTGATTGGCGCCCCAATGGTTCATCACCTCATATGCGCTTACGAATGGCCCTTTGCCCGTGACTCTTGGCGTGAACCAGGTGCAAGGCCAGGTATAATCGGTGCGCTTCCATAAGATGTCTGATACCTCATCTGGGAGTTTGACGCTCCATCCTTCAACGATTTGAAGGACTGGCCCAAGGCCTTTCACGAGGTTAAGCCGAATCATCGTAAGGGGCATTTCGGCCCTTGTGATGTAGCGGGAGCTATATCCGCCTCCGCGGAAATAGCCTAAATCCGCATACGGCCAAGTGGTGGCTTTCATGCATTTATCGATATCTTCTTCCTTCATCTCCCACCAGGGCTTCATGACGTGATTGCCTTTTTCGTCAGTAACTTCGCCACATGCGTCTAGGCATTGTGCCCCGGAATTGATGAGGTGGAGGAAGCCATCGGCTTTTTTGGCGTTTCCTTCGATCTCATAGCCCGTGACCCTCTTAACGGCGTCGTGGCTCCAATAGGTGCGAACGTCGGCGAAGATGGCGGCACGCCCGTTTAGCAAGCGCTCAAAAAGCATCCCGATGCCGTTTAAGGTGTCATTCTCTGTGGCAAGAGTATACGGTTCTCTGGCCCCGTTCCAGTCGAAGGTGCTATTGAGGAGAGCCTCAGGGAAGTCGCAGTTAGGGTAGAAATCCGTCCATTGGCGCTGACCTTGGAAGCCGCCGACGATGGCGTTGTGCCCTAAAGCCTCTTCTTCGCATCCTTCGGGAAGGTTATTGTTGCCGTTAAATAAATCCTTGATGATGCAGCACATCTTGACGGTGAATTCCCAGTCTTTTTCTTTCTGTTCTCCGCTCCTTTGGAGTTCTTTGGGATTCTTGTCGATGCCGGGGTTGCAGTTCTTTTTGGCCCACGCCAAAGCTTTTTCGTATTCCTTGTGGTCATAGATGCCTAGACTCATTCGCCTGATGATTTCGACCTCGTCGACGCTTTCTACTCGCATGCCAAGATATTCCTCGATGAAGTCGTGATTGATGATGGACCCCCCGATACCCATGCAGCTGGAGCCGATCTGGAGATAGCTCTTCCCGCGCATTGAGGCAGCCGCAACAGATGCTCTAGCGAATCGGAGTATCTTCGTTTTGACGTCTTCCGGTATCGAAGTGTCGTCTTTGTCTTGAACCTCATGTCCGTATATCCCGAAGGCCGGCAGCCCCTTTTGGGCGTGAGTGGCCAAAACCGAGGCCAAATATACGGCCCCTGGGCGCTCCGTGCCATTGAATCCCCAAACAGCTTTGATGGTGAAAGGATCCATATCCATGGTTTCGGCCCCATAACACCAGCACGGGGTAACGGTGAGAGTGATATCGACGCCTTCCTTCTTGAAATAGTCCGCGCATGCGGCAGCCTCGGGCACTCGCCCGATGGTGCTCGGGGCGATGACGACTCTGACTTTTTCCCCGTTAGAGTACTTGACATTGTCCTCGATGAGCTTCTTGGCGGAGAGAGCCATGCCCATTGTCTGCTCTTCTAGAGACTCCCTGACCTTAAGCGGCCCTCTTCTTCCATCGATTGTCGGACGGATGCCGATAACGGGGTAACTGCCTATGCGATGCGTATTTTTGTTCATTTCTGAAGATGCTCCTTTGCGCGTTCTTATATATTTCATAATGTCATATCTCGCGCGTTTGTTAACGCGAAAGTTTCGCTTTCTTGCTTTTTTGCGATGCTTTTGTCCCATGTATGCGTTTTCATTCAGGGGTGAGTGTTCATTTGTTGCAACATAATACACATTTGTGTTTACGAATTGCGCATATTTGCTCATTTATGACGAAAAATGCTCAAATTAGTTCTTTTTTTATGGCCCGAAGGGTTGTTTTTTTTTTTTTTAAGTAGAGTTGAAGCAACAAAACAAAAGAAAGGAAGGACAATGAAAAAGAAAGTAGCACCTTTGTTTTTGTCAATTTTAAGCATAGCCACACTTGCATCGTGCGGCCCCTCGTCCAATGTCTCATCCGATACTTCATCTGATTCCTCATCTGATTCCTCGTCTATCCCCTCCACCCACACCCACGCCTACGATTTAACAAATCCTGTGTGGAACTGGGTAGGCTATACGAAAGCCACTGTCAGCTTTGCCTGCTCTTCATGCGAGAGCGATGCGGAAGGTCATAACAAGGTCGTTGATGCTTCGATCAAAGTCAAAGAGAAAGTCGACCCAACCTGCACTGAGGCTGGAAAGACGGTCTATGAAGCTACGGCAAGTTTCGAAGGCCAGACCTTCACCGACACCAAGACGCTCGATAAAGAAGCCACTGGGCACGACAAGGACGAAACCACTTGGAAGAGCGATGCCACGAAGCACTGGCACGTTTGCGCCAATGATGGGTGCGAGGAACGTTTCGACGAAGCCGATCACACTTTTGGCGATTGGGAAACCGTCAAGGAGTCCAATCACTACGACCAAGGTGAAAAACAAAGAACCTGCTCTGTCTGCGACTACGTGGATAGCGAGAAGATTGCAATAACCAAATTCAGCTTTGCGGAAGTCCAAGCGCTCTATAGCGAATTGATCGCGTTTGTGACTAACCACGATGAAAGATTGCCTTATGCCTGCGACATGGTGAGCGATTTATCTTACGCGGTCGAAAACGTCGATACTTCTTCCGAAGGGTATACTGAAACATCCATCGCCGAATTCGAAAAATACATCAACGACTACAGCGTTGATTACACGGTGGGCGCCGATGTTAAAGCCTTAAGCGAAGGCTATTCCACGGCGAGAGTTTCGAAAGAGAAGAATTTCCAAGATTTCGGAAACGTTCTCAAAATCAATGCTCCCGATGGATATGAGAGCAAAAACTGGACGACCGGAATCGATATCAAACCGAGCCTACTTAAAGCAAAAGAAGAAGGCGCCGTTCTCTTCAAATTCGCCGTTTATTCATCGTTGACAGGAGACAATGGAATAAACGGATTCGATATCGGCGTCAATGACGGAAAAGGCACTGGCGATGATAGCACATGGTATGACGCAAGCGCCCAAAAGGCCGTCAAAGGGAAAAAGACGGTGACCGTCAAAGGCGGGCAAACCGCGATAATTGAGATCCCGGCAAGCGTGCTTGATGATTTCGAGAAAATCGAAATAGACATATACATGGGTAACCCGACTATCAAGTACGGCCTTCCATCGCTTACCGACACCTCTGGCAGCGCCTATCTCACGGGAGTCGTCGCCTATAAAGATACCTATTACAATAAACTCAAAACAGAAATCGAGACCGGAATCAAGGCTTTGCCTGAGGTCGCCGATTTAACGGAATGGGGTGGCGCCCCAATCCTTGAGCTCAAGGAAAAATACGATGCTTTGCCTTCCTTTGTGCAAGAAGAGGTTGAAGGTGCGGAGAAACTCATTTCTTTATCCACGACATTCAATGCCAAATACAGCATTGCCGTATCATCCGAAGATATGGATTACAGTGCGGCTCTCGACACTAAAGTTACTAGCGATAATAAATACGGCCGCGTTCTAGAAATGAACACTCTAGAAGAAAAAACGGACGAGGGCTGGGCGCTTGGTCTTGATCTTAAGCCTTCTTTGGAGAATGCCATCAAGAATGGCGCTACCTCATTCACCTTCGCTTATTACGCCCCTAGGCCGCAAAATATCATGATCACTAACGGTACTTGCGACAAACGGTACGATTTCGATAAAAAGGTCATTGTCACTGAAAAAGGCGAAGGCGAGAAGACCTTGAACGTTGGCTGGACCGAATTCAGTATTCCCACGAGTATCGTAAGCGAATTAGATTCCATACATATCGCTACGTATTACATGGGCAATGACAACACTGATACGAAGCATGGCTATGGTATTCCCTATGCTTCATTAAACGCTGGCAGCGCCTATATGAGCGATATCATCGGAATCAAAACGACCGCCGATGATGTCATTGCGAAAATCTCCGCGCTCGATAGCAAATACAGCGGCAAGACCCTTTCCGTCTATAACGGTGGAGAAATCGCCACGGTGAAAGAGGCTTATAACTCTCTTGTCGATTCAGCGAAAGAGAAAGTCACCAACTATGAGAAACTCGTATCTCTGGAAGAGGCTTATGCGAAAGTCGGCGTTTGCTATAACACGAGCTACGAAACCGGAACGTTATTTAAAACGAGTTTCGAGTCGAAGAGCGTGATTGACGATGAAAAAGGCCTTTGTGTCCAATTCGATAACGTTACCGCCAAAGTCTTCACGTTCAAGCCAACGACGGCCATGAGTTTAGCGGATGGCGTCAGCAAAGTTAAAGTCGCTATCTACAATCCGACAGACAGCGATGTCAATGCTTATATCTTAGATAAAGATTGGGGGGATACTGTTGTTGATGGCGTCAAAGTCAAAGAACGCCAACCAATACAAGATGTAGTTCCGGCCAACTCATGGAAAGAGTTCGAGATTGATGCCAAATATTGCTTAGAGGGCGTCGTCAATACTCTTGAAGTTGGTTTCCAAAATGCTCCAGATGGAACGACCTCAGGCTGGAAAATCACTCCGCTTTATAGCGAAGTGACAGCCGCTTAATCCCTGGACGCCTCTTTTATCCGACAATCCGAAAAAATAGACGATATATCAACATAACACGGAAGAATCTTTATGGTGCAAGCTAGAGTCTCTCTTCGCACAAAGGCGAGGAAAATTACCTCCGACAAGGAGTTTCACAAGAATCTGTTCGTTTTTCTGGTGCTTTTATTGCCAACGCTCGGATTCCTGGTCTTCTGGCTCTATGTGCGTCTTGATTCTTTCGTGCTTTCTTTTAGGACCGATCCATCGATTACCTTATTCGATGATCCTCAGGCCGTTTTCGCCGATTTCTCCTTTGATAACTATATTCAGGTGTTCCGCGAATTCACCGATCCTAATGGCTCTTTATGGGTAGCCCTCAAGAATACGCTTATTTATTTCTTCTCAGGGCTACTCATATCGCTGCCTATCTCGATTTTCTTTTCCTACTTTATATATAAGAAGATAAGGGGATACAAATTCTTTAGGGTCATCACCTATCTTCCGACGATCATCTCCTCAAGCGTGCTCATCGCCCTCTTCATCCAGATGTTTTCTCTCGGAGGCCCTTTCCACTATCTCGACATCCAAACAGGGGAGAATGGTGGAATCGGTTATAAACCGTTTTTCTTGGAGAACAGCGATATAGCGATGTTCACGATGGTCTTTTACGCCATCTCCTTCTCCTTTGGCGGAAATATCGTGGTTCTATGCGGCGCGATGAATTCCATCGATAAGCAAATACTTGAAGCGGGGGAGCTTGATGGATGCAACTGGGTAAGAGAGCTATTCTCCATCATCCTTCCGACCATCTGGCCCACGATTTCCACGATGATCCTGCTCTCTTTCACGGGAATATTAGGAGCGAGCGGACCGCTTTTGGCCTTTTATCCGACAATGAACAATTCCATCGACGTCAATGCGATCACCACGCTCAATTTCGAGATGTACCGCTACGTCGTGGGGAATCTAGGAAGAGGGCAAGACCTTTGCTTTGCAAGCGCGATTGGAATGGTGCTTTCCCTCCTTACCGTGCCGATAGTCTTTATCGTCAAGAAGTTCACAATGGACAGGGAGTAACGCTATGAAAAAGGAAACCATGACATCGAATGTGCGCGTTGAACGCAAACGCCGCAGCAAATCAATGAAGATCGCTTTCGCGATCGCCTTCGTGATTTTGATGGCTTATGCCATTTACGTCTTGTCGTTCTTTTTGTTCGGCTTCATTCTCTCGCTTAAAGATTACACGTATAGGGTCGGGGAGGGCGTATTCGCTCCAAAATACTGGGATTATCTCGCCTCAAAGGGCCTACTCTTCACTCTCGATGAGCATTCTTTCAGGTTCGCCAATTATTTCGATGCTTGGGGAAGCTTCACCGTTACCGGGCTAAACGGGTCGACCATCACCTATACGGAGATGCTTTGGAACTCCTTGTGGAGGACCATCGTCATGACTTTCGTGAACTGGTTTTGCACCGTGAGCGTTTGTTACGTCTTGGTGCACTATAAAAACAAGGTGACGAAATTCATCTATTCCTTGGGGCTCATTCTCTCGATTATCCCTTTATACGGGGCAGGGGCCGCCGAATACCGTTTATTCAGCAACGACGTCTTCCCGCTTATCAATTCGCCTTTCATCTATATTTCGCAAATCACATTGTTTGGTACGAACTTCTTCTATATGTACGCTTTCTGGAAGTCGATATCTTCCGAATACAAAGAAGCTGGGCTAATAGACGGATCCACTCACATCGGGGTCTATTTCAAGATCATGCTCCCTATGCTTATACCGAGCGCGATATCTCTCTTCATCATGCTTTTTATCGGCAACTGGAACAATTACGAATATACGAACATCTATATGAGGGATTATAGCGATCTCTCTTACGGCATTTACGTTTACCGCGAGACGGCAATCTATGATGGCACCGGCACTTGGCCGATATATTTCGCCGGCGTCACGATGTCGTTTTTGCCAATCATCGCTCTTTTCATCGCCTTCCAGAACACCATCATGGAAAAGGTGTATATCGGTGGGTTGAAAGGATAAATAAGAAAGAAAGGAAAACAAATAATAAAAATGAAGAAAAACGCATTAGTCAAGATGATGCCGCTGTTTTTGGCGGCAGGGATGCTTCTTTCATGCGGAGGCAATAACAGCAGCAGCAACGGCGGCGACGGGAGCGATGGCAATAGCGCCAGCAGCGGCGCTAGCACAGATTACGATGCTTTGCCCTCGACGAAGAACCTCAAAATCGGCATCGTGAAGATGGGATACGGCGTTCAATGGCTCAAAGATATGACTAACGCCTTCAAAAGCGAGGCGAACATCAATATCACGATCAGCGAATTCCCGGGGCAAGCTGGGGCCGATGCTTTGGCCACCGCGATCGATGGCGGAGGTGATTACGACCTCGTCTTCACGAAAAGAGGCAGCTTCGAAAGCGACATTTACACCAAGAAAAGCGTAAAAGGCTACTCCCCTCTTTACGAAGACATCACCGAAACGGTCTATGGCTACACCAATCCTGGCGAAGACAAGACCATTGCCGAGAAAATGTCCGAAGACATGAAGGACTATTACGGCTTCGATGGCCATTATTACGGCGTTCCCTGGACAAGCGGCTTCATGGGCATCGCGAGAAACAAAACTTTATGGGAAGCGATGGGCTATACCGATGAAGATATCCCTCTTACCACCAATGAATTGATGGATATATGCGACGATATTTATTCAAGAAAGTACGTATATCCAGGTTCAAACCCTGTTTCAGGGCAGGTATATCCTTTCATTTATAGCGATAAAGCCGAATATTACACCTCGATCTGCAATATTTGGACCGCCCAATATGAAGGCAAGGACAACATGACCAATTATTTCATGAAAGGTTATGGTCCGGGCGAGACGACGTCGAATGAAAATTTCTACACCTTCGACGGGCAAGTGGCTGCCCTTAAGGTCATCGAAGGCCTTCTGACTGGCAATGACGGACACCGTCAGGATCCGACGACCTCGATCGACTTCACGACCGCCCAAGCCTATTTCTACCAAGCGAGCGCCATGTTCTCGGTCAATGGATCTTGGCTTGAGAGCGAAAGCGGATATGAAGGCGTCGATGTCGATTTCTTCAAAACGCCAGTCACAAGCGACCTTGTCAACAAGATGTCGATCAAAAACGACGCTGACGCCGATGAGAAGTTATCCGCGGCCATCGCTTATGTGGATAGCCACGATACTGATGGCGCAGATGCTCCGTTATCAGCTGAAGATATGGCAATCGTCCGCGATGCGAGGAATTACAGCTATTTGGGCGGCGGAAACGATCACCAAGGCTTCATAACGGCTTTCGCCAAAAACAAGAAGAATGCCATTTCCTTCCTCCGTTACATGTTCAGCGATGCCGGGCTCAATAGCTATCGCAACACCATGAATGGGCTTTTCTTGCCAGCCACCCCATGCGTCGCTTATGGCGAATTGGCGAATAAGCCGAGCGTTTTCCGACAATCTGTCATTGACGCTCTTTCTGACGGCCAGATGTTCTATGAATCAAGGAAAGCGAAATTCTTCTGCTTAGGGAATGTCGATCTCCACTTCCAAAACGGCACGGGGGGACGTTCCATCGTTTCGATGCTCAAAGGCAGCAATTCGCTCGAGAAACTATCCGTCGAAGAGATCATGAACAAAAATTACGATTACATCAAAACGTGGTTAGCAGACATTATCGATAACATGAATAGGGCTAAATAACTATGAAAAAAAGAATAATTCCAGCGCTCATTTTGGCCTCCTCCGCCTTTGCCTTGCTTGGCTGCAACAATGAGCAGCATCCTTCTTCCTCCTCTTCCTCTTCGAATTCGAGTGAATCATCTTCAGCAAACAATAACCACATCGAAGAATGCTTCGGCGCTCTTTCGACGGTGAAGGTGTCGCAAAACGCCGATCATGCGGTTTATTACGACAAATTGGATCCGAAAATCGATGTCAAGATGATGAAAAACGAATCCGAAGCCGGCCAAATCGTCTTCAAATTCGATAAGGATATCGCTTCTTTCGATGTCGAGGTCGCTGATTTAGAAGACAACTACGGGAACAAGATTTCCAAAGACGATGTGACGGTTTATATGCAGCGTTATCTTGAACTCGACAAAGATTTCGATACCGTGAGCGATTTCCCAACCGGAACCATGGTGCCTGATTTCCTTTTGCCCGTCCCCTATGCCGTTTCAAGCAAAGAGAACACCGTCAAAAAAGGCGATTATCAAGGCTTTATGGTCGATATCAAGGCTAACGATGATACTTCGGCCGGAACTTATACCGGAGTCATCAAATTCACTTTCGACGGGCTCGTCAAGGAAATACCGATCACTGCCACCGTATACGATTTCGCTTATGAAGGGACGCGCGAGATGCAATCGTCTTTCCTTCTCTATCGCGGGGCCCTCGTCGGCGGAGAATATAACGCAAGCGATGAAACGGTTCAGAATTACGTTGACATGCTCACTGACTACAAAGTCAATACGCTTGTCGTGGAGAAACCCGATGTCTTCGATAACGACAGGATGAAAGAATACGTGGCGAATCAAGTGAGGATGATCAAAGAGAATCCGAACTATTCGTCTATCCCTTTGCCGATCGTTTCTATCGACGCCAATTTCAAGCTCATCAACATCCCGACTTCGAGCTCAGCGTCGATGGATAACAATACGCGCACCATATGGATGATGTACGAGTTCATCAAAGACCTTGTCGAGGTATCCACTGACGAGGTCAATTATCTCGATTATGCCTATTTCTATCTTACGAGTTTCGACGAGATGGATATGTATACCGATGAAGGCGGCCCCAAAGAGCGCGGCTTGAAATTCTTCGGCAAGGACGGAACACTCGATCAATTGCTCGACAGCATCATTGATAAACTCGATTCCTTGAATGCTTTCTCCCATTTCAGTTCCGCGAATAAAGCGATCATGAAAAAATCCATCAAGAACATCAATCGCGTGAATCCTTTGACAACATTCGACGAGGAAATCGTTGAAGGGCTCAACCAAACGTCTTGCCCATATCTTTCCCAGCTTGAAAACAGCGATTATTACGGAAGATACGATTATACGCGTGATGATAACGCGAACGGCAAACTATGGACTTATACCTGCGTTGGCCCCAAAGCGCCATACCCGACTTTCCATTTAGGGGATTATAACCTTGGCAGCAGAACCACCGGTTGGACCCTCAAAAGAAGGAACGTGAACGGATATCTCTATTACGCCGTGAACATCGTCGATGAGCAGAATAACGCCACCGATGGGGGATTCGTCAATCCTTATACCTCCGCCACGAGGAACGGGGTATGCCCAGGCGATGGCTTCCTTGTATACCCGGGAGGAAAATACGGCAGCGACAAGCCGTTCCCGTCCAACAGGCTTCTTGTTTTCCGCGACGGCATGGACGATTACGATTTATTGAGCGTGTATGAGAGAGCTCTTAGCAAAGCCTCGAAAACCTATGGCGTCGATTTCTCTTACGAGAGCATGATGAATGAAGTCTACGATACGGTGATAACGAACTCTCTTTACATCAATGACGATGCAGCGGTGATCAAGGCCAGAGAAGAAGTCGCAAGCAGAATCACCTCCCTTCTTTCCGATGATAGCCTTTTGACTAGCTCATATGCCGAGGGTAACAAAACTGTAACCGAGATATACACAGAGAACAAAGCCCTGACAATCGATGGGACTGAGGTCAATGAGAGCGAATTCGTCAAAGCCGGAAAAGGCTATAAATACGTCCTCAAGACCGATATCAATGCCGAAAAGGATATCGAAATCGTCTCTTTGACTAGCTCGCTTGCCTATAAGATTTCCGCCAAAGGACATATCAACGATTTCTCTTCCGCGAGTGGCATCCTCACAAGTGAAAATTCGACTCTTGCGGTGAATGACAACGCCTTGTCTTCCACGATGAAATCAGTCGATAAAGGCAGTGACAACGCTTCGAAACGCTACACCCTTTATGTCGACATGCCTTGCAGCGATTTAGCAGGTTCCACGAGTGTCGATTTCTCTATCAAAAACGACAGCGATGTCGCTTATTCGCTTACCGTCTCTCTCGACGGGCTCGTATCCAAATACTCCTCTTCCCGCAACATTTACCTATATCCGAACCAAGAAGAAACGACTTATCACTTCAACTTCGCTTTGGATGGAGAGGAGAAAATGAATGGCGTGACTGGCCTCCGTTTCGAGCTTCCCAATTTCGATGCGGTGAACGGTGCCATCTACTCTTACGATAGATGCTTCACCGTGAAGAACCTCAATTACTATAAATAAGGAGCGATCAACCATGAAATTACGTAATGTATCAATCTTATTATTGTCTTCTTTGTTTCTCGCTTCTTGCGCTGATGTAACGCCTTCATCGAGCGAAAGCGTCGAATCATCTTCTTCAAGCGAATCTTCGAGCGAACAGTCTTCCTCTTCCTCTTCAAGCGTCAGCAATGAACCTGAAGTCATAGTGAATGGCTATAACAGCGTCTCCGATATGTATCGCAGCAAACTCGTCTTCCCCTTCACTAGCTACCAGCTGCAATGCTCTTTCTCCATCAATAACGACTCTGCCTACATCAAAGAAGGCGCTGGAAGCCTCAAGATGGAAATGAAAAACGCCGTTGGCGGTGGCTATTCCTATTTCGTGCAGCGGTTTTCGGAAAGCGAGATCGCCAATAGGGATTTCACCGATCTCGATAAGTTCTCTTTCTGGATTTACAATGACGGCGAAGCGACAACCATCACTTTGGCTCTCATTCAAAAAGGCGATAGGGCCGCAACGAGCATTGACCAAGAGCTTGCCGCCAACTCATGGACTTATTGCGAATATAATCTCTCTAAGCTCATCGTGTCTTCCAACGCCGATATTTCAGGCTTTGGCGTGCTCATCAATAAGCGCGACGGAACCTATTACCTCGATGAATGGAAAGCCTATTTCGGCGCGACTTACACGAAAGAAGACCAAGCCGTCCTCGATGTGATCGACAGCACCAACGAAAAAATCGCCAACCTCAATTTCGATATCGATTTCTCAGATCCAGAGGAAAATGCCATACTCGACGACGTTCTCGATGGCTACTATCAAGTTGACCCGGCGTATCGGATTGCCATTAGTCACAGTGAAGAAATCGCCGAACTTGTCTCCAGATATTGCGAATATCTCTCTTCAAATAGCGATCCTACGAATCCGACAATCCTCCATTTCTCGAGGGCTGTTGGCCTTTCGCAAGTTGAAGCCAGCATTCTTGCTCTTGGCGTCTCGCTTACTTATAGCAAAGAGGTAAAGCGCGAAGGCACTGCCGGTTCCCTCAAAGTCACTTCCACCGGATTCCAAAGCTGGGCCAATCTCAATTTCACCCCGGCGATGGACCTCACCGGTTACACGAAGCTTGGCATTTGGCTTTATTCGGAAGACCGTTATGGCTTCTGCGTCAACTGGAATGACGGCTTATGCATCACCACAGATGGGGGAGACGCCGGCTTTAGAGGTTACCAAAAGAAAGAGGAGAATGGATGGATGTATTTCGAATACTCATGCAAAGGCCTTTCGAATAACCTCGAGTTCGAGTTCACCCAGCTCACCGATCAAAATGCCGGCATCAATAGCGACGGCGATCTGTATATCTCCGACATCACCCTCATCGAGTAAAACGAAATGCCTGATATCTCTCTTCAAAAGATAAGCGTCGGCTATTCCCAGAAAAAGGGGAAAGACGTCATAAAAGATCTTGACGCCCTTTTCCTGAACGGGAAAGTCAACGCTATCTTGGGGGAGAGCGGATGCGGAAAGACGACGTTATTGAAGCTTGTGGCGGGCAGCCTTTCGCCCAATGAAGGAAGGATCTATTTCGATGATCTCGATGTGACGAACGTATCGATACGCGATAGGAACGTCGCATTCGTTAGTCAAAACATAACCCTTTATCCGCACATGAGCGTTTTTAGTAACATCGCCTTCCCCTTGACCCACACCTCCAGCAGCGGCGATGAGATAAAAAGGCGCGTTTATGAGGTAAGCAAGCTCCTTCATATCGAATATCTGCTTTCGCGGAAGCCGAAACAGATATCGCTTGGCCAAGCTCAGCGTGCCGCAATCGCCAAAGCCCTCATCAAGAATCCGAACGTGATTCTCTTCGATGAGCCGTTCAGCAATCTCGATGAGCAACTGAGGATCGAGTTGCGAAGCGAACTCAAAAAAATACTCCTTGAGAGCAAAACGACCGCCTTATTCGTCACCCATAAAGTCGCTGAAGCGATGAGCATCGGCGATATGGTTTACGTAATGAGCGAGGGAAAGATAGAGGAGCGAATCGAAGCTCAACGGTTCATGGAAGCTTCTTCGGAAGTATCCAAAGCCCTCATCAAGAATGAATTCGGGAACGAAAATGTATAAAGAAAACGATTATCTAACAATCAAGTTTTGGCATACCCGATGCCTCGTTTTCTTTTATATTTGCTTGTTTTTGATCATCGCCTTGCTTTCCCTTTCCCTTTGTTTCACTTCATATCTTGTTTATCGATATTACGAGATATTCGGCGGAATCGCTTTCGCCTTGCTTTCCTTTGTGGCGATTTTCCTTTTATACAAATCAGCCGATTACAAACGTCTAATGCTGCATTATGAAAGCGTGATGGCGGAGAAAAAAGAATACGTTGATGGAAAAGTTATAAGGATTGGTGAAGAAATCATCACGCTGGACGATGATATCAGGGTCAAGGAAGTGACACTCATCGCGAAAGGGGAGAAAGTCGTCTATTACCTTTTATCCATCCTTGACGATGGATCGATAAAGACTGGAACCTCCTATCATTTCTTGATGGCCGATCGTTTCATAAGGGAGAGAGAATATGAATTATAGTTTCCCTTATA
>CAVHTL010000021.1:7911-15815 GCA_963638955.1 bacterium | reverse complement strand
ATATAAGAGAAGTAGAGGTGCGTGGTGAAGGCGCTGTCGGTGCTCGTGGATATTTTGTCGCGGATGATGCGGCGGAGGAAAAGCGATTTGGCGTTGCCGTCGATGAAATTGGCGATATATGGGATGTCTTTTAACTCGTTTAGGAAAAGCTTATCCAAAGCATAAATGCCTTCGACGATGACGATATCGCATTTTTCCCCGTCGATTCTTTTCCCGCTTCTCACCCTCTCGCTGACGATTTTTGAATATTGCTTCTCGCTTATCGATTCGTTTTTGAGGATTTTTTTGACATCGTCTGCCGCCTCGACGAGGTTATAAACGCTCGGCTCATCGAAATTGAGCCGCTCCCATTCGTGACCGAGTTCTTTCATGAATTTCGGGTAGTCGCGTTCTTCTAAGAGTGGCTCAATCGCCTTCCCTATTTCCTGCAAACACGGCTTCGAATATTTCTCAGCGAAAGGGTATTTGAGGAGTATTGGCTTTATCTTTTTCGCGATTTCCTTGATGTTATCGATTTTTCCGGCAAAGGAATTTTCATTCACTTTATTCGGAATGATGGAGGAAAGACCGAAATTGTATTTGTCGAGCGATATGATTACCGCTTTGTGGCCGTGGTTCTCGCTCATGCGGCGGAGAGCCTCAGCGGAGAACGATTTGCCTGAGCTAGAGGCTCCGGCGATGATGATAACGGCTTTGGGATTGGACTCCAAAACCTCCTCCGCGAGATCGAGATTGGCGAAGCACCATTTGTCGAGATGATGGATTGAAATAGCCATGCGCTCATTTTAGCGCATTTTCCGCCCGTTTTTCTTTATTTCTCTTGGAAACGTAAAACAACATGGTAATATTGAACGTCTGATTAATAATGAACAAAAATGCAAAGGAGAACATATGTATAAAAATTCCATAAGAAGCGAAACCCTCATCAAAAAAGCGACGATCGAGTTATTGAGCGAAAAGAAAGACATCAACAAAATCACGGTCAGCGAAATAGTTGATAGAGCCGAAATAAATCGCGGCACCTTTTATAATCACTACAAGGATATAGAGGACGTCTTGAACCAAATCGAGGACGAGATCATGTCCGGCTTGGTGAAAAGATGGGAATGGGCTGGAATCGGGGAGACGTCGCGCTTTGAGACTTTCATAATCGAGCTCACCAATATCTTCAAAGAGAAAGAGGAAGTCATCAAAAAGATCGTGCAGAATGTCCCGTCCCACATTTTCGACGATTTGAAGCTCAAGGTGAGCGAAGCCTTGACCAAATCCCCGGCTTTCAAAGACTTAAGCAAGGAGGAGTGGGGGTTCTTGTCGATTATCTCCAACGGGATTGCCGGAATGTATCTTGATTATTTCTCTTCGCGAAGCAAATTCACGCTTGAGGAAATCGGCCAATATGCCCTTTCGATGGCCAAAACCGTTTTCGCTGACCGTATCAAAGACACCGATTATTCTTGCAAATAATTGAGCGAGTAGAGCACAATCATTGCCATGCCCCTTTTAGCGAGTTATATCCTTCCTCATTCCCCCCTTATCGTGCCTGCGATCGGAAAGGGAGAGGAGAAAGCGCTGGAAAATACGCTTGATAGCTATCGGAAAGTCGCGAAAGAAATCGCCTCTTTCCATCCAGACACCATCGTAATCGCCTCTCCGCACGCTGAAAGCTACAGCGACTATTTTCAGCTTTCCAATGGCGAGACATCTACCGGATCGCTTAAATCATATGGCGCCCCGCATATCCGCTTTCGCCTCCATTATGACGACGAGTTGCGGAAAGAAATCGCTCGTTTGTCTTTCGTGAATGGCATCAAAGCCGGATATGACGATTCCGAGAGCCAGTCTTTAGACCACGGAACCATGGTTCCTTTGTATTTCATCAACCAGGAATTCAACAATTATCAGCTCGTCCGCCTCGGATTGACTGGGCTCCCGCTTTTAAGCCATTACAAAATGGGCGCCGTGATTGCCGAAGCCGCCAAAAAGAGTGGTCGGCGCATCGTCTTCATCGCAAGCGGCGATATGTCGCACTGCCTCAGCAAAGAAGGGGTATATGGATATCGCGAAGAAGCCGAAAAATACGAGAAACAGCTGAACAAAAGCCTAAAAGCCGCGAATTTCGGCGATTTGCTCAGAATGGACGCGCGGTTAGTGAGCCGAGCAAAAGAATGCGGCAACAGGGCTTTCGCAATCCTCGCTGGCACGCTCGACCGTTTGGCGGTTGAGACGACATTCTATTCCCATGAAGCGCCTTTCGGAACAGGGCACGGCATTTACGGATATGTGGTGAAAGGGGTCGACGATTCCAGGGCTTTTGGCGATTATTATGTCTCAAAGATCCTTCTTTCCCTCAAAGAGAAAAAAGAGAATTGCGATGATGCCGTCAAATTGGCTTACGCAACCGTGAATCAAGTCGTGAAAGGCACCTCGGCCACGAAGATGGAAGTGCCTTCATCGTATCTCGACAAAAAAGCCGGAGCCATCATCTCGATTTACGAATTCGGCGCTTTGAGAGCTCGCTTTGGCTCGGTGAGTCCGTCGCAATCATCCTTTGCTCAGGAAGTGATTTCCTCTTCCATCCTTGCCGCCAAAGACGATACGTTTTTTGATGCCATTTCGGAAAAAGAGCTCCCATATTTGGACATCGTGGTCTCGGAAGTTACCGATTTGAGGGCACTCAAAGACGAGGCTGAATTCGATTTCGAAAATAACGGCATATACGTGAAGAAAGGGAAGAAGAGCGGTTACTCTCTCCCCTTCGATTCGTTTGCTTTCGATTACAGGAAGCAGCTTAGGGTCGCCAAAAGAGAGGCGAAACTCAAGGAAGATGAGGGGGCAAGCGTCTATCGCTTCTCCTTGATTCAGCATAGTTGATAATCCTTTTTTCTTTGCAAAAGCGGCCTAAAAATCAAGATTTCGTCTTTTTGAAGCCGGTTTTGCAGCGATAAATAATGAACGAAAAACGCCGTTTTGATTATTGTTTCCGCTCTTTTTGGCACTCGCCCATTAAGTTGTGCTTCTCATTTATTTTTTAGTGCTATAATGCGCCTATGTCTCTTCAGCATTGGCCATCAAGATTCCGTTATCACTACAAAAAATATTTGGCCGTTTTCTTCATTTCTCTCGCCATCGCATTCATCACCGCGGATCTGATACTCACTTTCGTCAATCTGATTGTAGAGGGGGGTCAGCCTGGCTTAGGGACCCTTTCCCCAGTCATCACTTTTGTGATCTTGATGGTTGCCTACATCATGATTTTCAAAGGAAACCTCGATGGGACTGGATTAGCCTTCCAAGGCGTGCTCTCTTTTGTCTTTTTGCTTCTTTTCAATGAGATATTGTCTTTGATTTTCGATTCGCTTACCACCAACATCAATGTTTTCCATTGCTTCAAAACAGGCGATTACCTCTCTGGAGCCTTATCCATCATGAGTTTGCTTTTTCTCGCCTTCCAGGTTTTATCTGGTATCTTTTCTTACGTTAGGCTCCGTCAATATATGACTGGGCATTATGTCTCAAGCACCGGCGTGAAGGTTTGGTTCATGATCTATTTTGGCCTTTTCATCTTGAGCGCTGGCACGAATCTCGCTCTCTTTTTCCTGAATTCTACCCCTGAGAACTACATCGTCCTTTTCCTTGTTTTGCTTGAGCCGACGAGCGAATTGTGCTGCGTGATCAGCTCGATTTTCACCGTCTTGCGCTTATCGGATTAGTTTTCTTTTGGGGTTGTTCTTTTTAAGTGCTACACTTACCCCTTGGAAGGGGAGTAGCGGTTTGCTTGCTCTCGACATCACGCCCAGTAAGGGCCGGGATAAGCAGGGTAAAACTCCCACGCGAGACCTTCTAGTGGAATTTTTGTTTGCTAGAAGGAGAAAAATATGCACGAAAACCATTCAGTCAAAGAGACGCTCGCTTTTTATGACGTCGATGAAAAGCAAGGCTTAAGCGAAGAAGAGATCAATAAGCGCCGCGAGAAGTGGGGCTATAACAAACTGGAAGAAGAGAAAAAAGAGAGTTGGTTTGCCATTTTCATCGGCCAATTCAAAGATCCGATGATTTTCATTTTGCTCGGGGCCGCGATCGTCTCTTTGGTCTTAGGCATCTTAAGCGCCGTCAAAGAAGGAAACGGCATCCATTTCCGCGATTTCGCTGACGTCATCATCATCTTCGCCGTCATTTTCCTAAACGCCATCATCGGAACGGTGCAAGAGACGAAAGCCGAGAAATCGCTTGAAGCTCTAAAGAAGCTTTCTTCTCCGACTGCCACGGTAAGACGCGATGGAGCCCTAAAAGAAGTCAAAGCCGAAGAACTCGTCCCAGGCGATATCGTCATCTTGGAAGAAGGAAGAACGGTTCCGGCCGATCTCCGCCTCATCAAAGGATTCGCCCTTAAGGCCAATGAATCCTCACTCACTGGCGAATCTTTGCCAGTTGAGAAAAATCCTGATCTCGTTTTGAGCGAGGAAGTGGGGATAGGAGATAGAGTCAACGTAGCTTATAGCAGCACCCCGATTGTCTATGGGCGCGGAGAAGGCGTGGTCATCGCCACAGGCGAAAACACCGAAATCGGGCGTATCGCCACCATGCTTTCGGGAGGAGAAGATGAACTCACCCCGCTTCAGAAAAAACTCAATCAGCTGTCGAAATTCCTTGGCTATCTCACGATTGGCATCGTCGTTTTGATGTTCGCCGTATCTTTGATTTACGATGCGGTGAGAGGAACGATCGCCGAACAATGGGACGACGATCTTCTTGACGCCGTCGGTTTGGCCGTTGCGGCGATTCCAGAAGGTTTGGCCGCTGTAGTCACGATCGTGCTAGCCAACGGCATGAGCAAGATGGTCAAGGTCAATACCATCGTAAGGAGATTAGCGAGCGTCGAGACTCTAGGCGGAGTGAGCTGCATATGCTCCGATAAAACAGGCACCTTGACCCAAAACAAGATGACGGTCGTCGCTTGCTATACCGACGAAAGATACTACGAAAAAGAGGAAATCGACAAATCGCTTTCTTTTTTGGCGGAAGGATTCGCTCTTTGCAGCGACGCCAAAATCGAGAACGGGTCCTATGGCGATCCGACCGAAATCGCCTTGGTTTTGATGGCCGATACTCTTGGCATGAGCAAATCATCGCTTGAAAGCAAAAAACCAAGGGTGAATGAGCTTCCATTCGATTCCGTCCGCAAGATGATGTCGACGGCTCACCAAAAGGAAAACGGCACCTACCTTATATATACGAAAGGCGCGATGGATCAGATTTTGAAGCATTGCTCCTCCATCAATATCAATGAAGAAGTCCGCCCAATCAGCGCGGAAGATAAGAAAAAGATCGAAGAAGCGGCAAAGAAGATGAGCGATAAGGCTCTCCGTGTCTTGGCTTTAGCCTATAAGAAAGGCGAGAAAGAGATCGAAGAGGAAAATCTCGTCTTCGTCGGACTCGTCGGCATGGTCGATCCGCCTAGACCAGAGGCGAAAGATGCGGTGGCGGTGCTTAAGAAAGCCGGAATCACCACCATCATGATCACAGGCGATCACAAAGACACGGCTTTTGCGATCGCGAAAGACCTTGGCATCGCCGAAAAAGAAGAGCAGTGCATCTCAGGGGCGCAAATAGATGCGTGCGATGAGAAGGAACTGCAGGAAAAAGTCAAAACAGTTCGCGTTTTCGCTCGCGTTTCGCCAGAGAACAAGGTGGCAATCGTCAAAGCCATCAAAGCCAACGGCATGATTGCCGCGATGACAGGGGATGGAGTCAATGACGCCCCAAGCTTAAAAGCCGCCGATATCGGCATTGCGATGGGCATCACTGGGACCGATGTAGCCAAAGGCGCCGCCGATATGGTCCTCACCGACGATAATTTCGCTTCCATCGAGAAAGCGGTGGAAGAAGGGCGCGGCATTTACACGAATATCCGCAAAACGATTCTCTTCCTCCTATCAAGCAACATCGGCGAAGTTGTTTGCATGTTTATCGCTATCGCGATAGGGCTGCCTGCTCCATTGATCGCCATTCACCTTTTATGGGTCAATCTAATCACCGATTCCTTGCCTGCAATCGCTTTAGGGAGCGACAAAAAGCCAGACGATATCATGGATGAATCTCCGCGCGATCCGAAAGAATCGCTCTTCGCGCATAATGGGTACGCCATCACATTCGGCTATGGCGCGATCATAGGCATAGCTACTCTCATTGCCTTCCTCATCAAGCCATGGGCCGCAGGATGCTTCACCCCGAATGACATCAATGCGTATTTGAGCCTTTCAGAGGCGCACCTTGAGGAATGCCAATCGATGGCCTTCTGCGTTCTCTCCTTCTCCGAGCTCTTCCATATGCTCGGCATGACCGACAACAAGCACTCCGTCATCAGGGTCTTCCGCGACAAAAACACCCTTCTTTGGGTTTCCTTCTTCCTTGGCTTCGCGCTTCAGTTCTTCGTCATCGAGGTGCCAGGCGTCAACTCCTTCTTCAAGGTCTATACTCTCCACGATGAGCCGATGGATTATCTCTACGTCTTCTTGCTTGCCTTGACTCCGCTTCTGGCCCACGAAATCGCCGTCTTCGTGCGCTTCGTCAAGAAGAAATTGGCTAAATAGCCTCCTGGTTCGCCTTCTTCAAGAAAAGGCGCGAAATGAGCTATCTTAAACTTGTTGCCGATGGGCAAAAGGTTTATATTATGTGGGCTGCGCCGTCTTAGCTCAATTGGCAGAGCAACTGAATCGTAATCAGTAGGTTGGTGGTTCGATTCCGCTAGACGGCACCAGACGCATATCGATCCCCGGGGATTCCCGGGGATTTTCATTTCTTCTTTGTTTGCCCTTAATTTATGAAATTGCCACTTGCTAGAAAGAGCCTCCTTGCCTATAATTGTCGAGCGCGAAAAGGCGCGAGGTTGGGTGCTTAGCTCAGCTGGGAGAGCATCTGTTTGACGTACAGAAGGTCACAGGTTCGAGCCCTGTAACACCCACCAATCGAAAGCATGGAGGCCTAGCCTCCTTTTCATTTCTTCTAGTGGACAAAAAAAGAGAAATCTCTATAATTGTCTCGCTGCACCTGTAGTTCAATGGCAGAACACCAGCTTCCCAAGCTGGTTACACGGGTTCGATTCCCGCCAGGTGCTCCACTCAAAAAGCAATGGCTTGATACGATGTTATCAAGCCTTTTTTATTTAGAGATTTCGTCTCACATCATTTGAAATTAAACACAGTTGCCTGCTCTTTGGATTAGCTGATATCAAATGAACTATCTGGTAATGATGAAAATATTTGTTCCAATGTTTTTCTGCCAATGTGCAATTTTAATAATTCATCAGCAGATTTTACATCAATTGGACTATATCCATATTCACATACACTAATGTATTTTTCACGCTTGTCATTGTAATAAGTAATAGAATAACGATGATTACGGTAGATAAATTCAATTTCACGCTTGCCGTGTATTAATTCTTCAATACATTCTGATCTCATTGAAAATCCTCCCATGGTGCATGTTCATAAACGCCATTTACTATTTTGGATCTATGAATGTGTGGAACTCTTGGGTGTGTTTTGGGGTTGCCATGATTAGTATAGTGTATTTCTAAATATGTTTCGCCCTTTTCATCAAAGTATCGTTCTTGCTCAATCATGCCATTTACTATTTTCTTTATAACAGTATTTGGCTTGTATATTGTTGGGATTTTATTGCCCCAATGAGCTATACGTATATGATTCACCTTACCAACTAATTTCGATTTTCTTGGATTAAATAGACCAATTCTATTCCTGATTTTACAATTAGGGTCTGTAATTATTTTTTTAATCTGCTTGTTTTCTTTAGTAACAGGCTTATTAGTATATTCTCCACTGCGTTCGCTATTTCCTGCAGGAATATAATTTTCCGGTTTATTTCCTCCGCCAGGTTTAGTA
>CAVHTL010000021.1:0-7901 GCA_963638955.1 bacterium | reverse complement strand
GTGCCATAGGAATACCTCCTTTCTAGTCTTAAGACTACTTTCAGTTTAGAACTTATATAAAGCGGAACTAGATGACGAAAATAATAAAAAATATAAACTGTTCAATTAAACGAAATGGTTAATATAAATTAACCTTTTCGTGTATAATTAACATATAAGTTAATATAGGAGGTTCTCATGAAACATAAGAAGATAAATATTGAATTAGGAAATCGTATTAGAGAAGCGAGATTGGCAGCAAATCTTACTCAAGCGGAAATGCACGAATTAACAGGTATATCTATAACTCAATTATCTAATTATGAAAATGGCAGTAGAAACATCGGAATCGAAAATCTAACATTGATTGCAAAGGCCGCAAATAAAACCATTGATGAAATTTATTTGGGCTCATCATCCAAAAAGCCGATTGTATCATCGGTCAATATTGGAGAGCTAATAGTAAACTGCATTGCAGCTCTATTTGAAAATGATGTAATTGGACTTTTGCCACATGGAGAAGTTAATGAAAATATATATGACGAACTAAAATATTCGTATAGATTAGCTTTTAAAAATCATATATTCGAAATTGAAGATCTAGTTAAAAAACTTGAGGATTTTGAAACAAATAAAGAAAATTATAAAGAACCTGATAAATTCAAAAAACAAATTATGGATGCTAAAGCTTTTCAAATTAATAAAGTGAAAAATAAACGATAAGAAAAATTGTTAGTTGTCAATTAATGTCGATAATTTCTAGGTTTTTAGGGTTATACACTTGTATCATAATAGGTAGTTATTGCCATCGTTGAACAATAGGATTGATGCGTTATGCATCAGTCCTTTTTATTGGATTTTATCGACACTTTTTGATTTGCGGTCAAAAGCTCGAACCAGAAAAAATCGGCAAAACACGCGCTCATAATCGGATAAAGCGACAGTTTAGTCGGCGGTTCTCGCTGTTGAGCAAACCAAGAATTATCAAGGCAAGTTCACATGGAAAGATCGTTTCATAACGATGAGCGAGATTTTTCACTTGCCGTGATTCGCTAAATATATAAGCCGGCCTTTTCTGGGCTTTCCATTGTCTTCGATGTATCGTAGGAGTAGCAATTCGTTCACGTCCTTCTTCACTGAGCTAACCGATTCGTTGATTTCGAGGGCAAGAGAAGGAACGCTGATACCCTCAGGATGCAAAGCCAAGCAAGAGAGAATCTTGTTTTTTCTCTTTGAAACAGAATTCGTGGATCCAATAGGAGTGAATAGAAGCGTGAGCTCTGTAAAACGACCGTCGGGGGTAATTTCCAAAATCGGATCAGGATATTTGTTCTTTTTCATGACCGATGCGATTGTCGGTATTCCGAAGCCGGAGCGCTCAGCCAAATTAAGGGCTCGGAAGAATGTCATTATCGATGAGTTTCTAACAATAGAGACCCCGCCTCTCAAAGCCTGTTCTTTGCCCACGAGCATATCGCCGCTGTTGCGGAAACTAATTCTGTCGGGATAGGATTTAACTGCAAGACCGCCATCCATGAATAACGACATGTTCGTCAAAGAATTGATGAGAGCTTCAGAAACCGCATCATAAACGGAGCTTCCATCATCGTTAGAGCCCTTCCCTTCTCTCCTGAACGCATTGGGAAGCCTGCTTTTCAATGAATCCATGACCTTCAGATAAAAGGAAAACATATTCCCGCTAAAAGTGAAGTCATCGCTCGCTACTCTTTCCTCCCAGCGCTCTTTGCCTTCAGCGTACCTTTGATAGTCCAAATGAAAGGACGGGAAGAGACGAATGATATCGGCATATTGGCCAAAGAAGGCTACTGCGCCATTTGTTAAGCCGCCCTTATTTATCTCGCTACGCGTAATAGCCCCTATCCTTTCGAGCAATTGCTCATCGTTCAATTCCGAAAGCGAGCTGTTGGGTCGGTTTTTGTTCAAAAGTTCTCGAAAATCGCTCAAAGTTCTTTTATCCAAGCGATCGAAACCAAGGCCAATGGAATTCACTTTGCCGTCAAATCGAATCAATTCCCTATCCTCTAAAAAGGAGAGGATTTGGCTCTTGCTCATCTTTTGATCGGCTTCGCCAAGACGAAGAAACGATAGATCTATAATCCCGTTGATATAGACAGGCCTCTCAGACAAAGGCGCTTTTCTGACATGAATCCTGATGATGCTGCCTTCAGGCGTTTCGATCAGCTCTATATCGTCATCATTAATAAGGTTGCAGCTGCACTTGGTGGGATTATTGACCGATTTTATGAAACTGGCAATCTGCTGCTTCGGATTGTCAACTCCGATAATTTTGTGCGGCAGCTCGTCGCTGATGCCCAAATATATATCTCCGCCATCGGTGTTTGCGAAAGCGGAATAGGTTTCGAACAAGGAATCGGACAAGCTCTTTTTGGAAGCTTTAAATTCCAAATGCAAGCCCTCTTCCATCGTTAATAATTCCGAAACATCCATAACAATCCAACCTTCGGTACCTATTTTAGATTATTTCGCCAACTTTTCAATTATTTCGCCAACTTTTCAATTATTTCGCCAACTTTTGTGCTGCGATTTTCATAAGAGATTCGCCATCGGAAGAGGTAAATATGGATACTCTGACGTTTCTCTCGAATCGCCTTTGTAAGAATAATTGGCTTATTCGTCTTCCCTTTGTATTTGCGAGTAAAACAATCAAGAGATGGATGCGTTGAAGCATTGCCGCTTTTCACTTCGTTCGCTGTCGTTTTCTCGTTTTGTGCCTTGAAAAACGCCTGAATCCCACTCATACCTCACATGAGAGTGGGGAAACAAAAACCATTAAAGGATTAGAAGAGCGATATGTTGAGCTTTTTGGATGCTGAGCAAAAGACACAATTCGCGTTTTCGATGGGCCCCTTTGCCCTTGCGAAATGCATTTTACGTCGCGAAAACGTCTTTTTATGATAATTTTGAGCCAAACGGTTTGCTTTGTTATATCTTATTGAAAACGCTTTCAAGGAACTTTTATGTCTACTAATAGCAAGAAAAGAAAATCGATATTCTCTAGCCCTCTTTTGTCGAGCAAGATCAAAAGCAGCAGCGTCTCTATTTTCCCCGAAGCCGGCTTAGGCTACTTTTTGGGACCGATGCTCGCATTGCTCTCAAATGGCGTCGTCAATATATGGCTCATCCAGTATTGGGACAAGGTATTGATGCTCGGGCAGTGGAACCCGCTTTTCGAGACGTTGCTCCCAATCATTTCCTCGATCCTTATCGTTATCGGCAACTTGTTTGTTGGGAAATTTATGGAAAAGAAGCCGACGATGGCTGGCAAAGCTAGGCCCTTTATCCTTTTGGGGATGCCGCTTGTCGCCGTTGCTCTTTTGATTCTTTTTATCGTGCCTTTGCCTTTAGGGAACGGAAGCGCCATTGAAATAGGGGGCACGGGCGGAAACTTTTCCAACCTTTGGGCAAGCATCATCATCGCGATAGGCTATAACCTCTATTATGCCTTCGCCTGGCCAATCTACTTCACCTCCCATTCAGCGCTCGTCAATCTCTCCACACGCGATGGGGGGAAGAGAGGCCTGCTTTCCACCTGCATTATGGCCGCTCAGCTTGGCGCGGCTGGTTTATCCGGCATGGCTGGTGGGGTTTTGGTGGATTTCCTTGGTTTGCTCCCCGTCTACCACGTTTCTAGCCTCGATAAGAATTTCTCAACTTACGGCGAGGCTCTTTCGGCTGCAAGCGGAGAAAGCGATATCGTGGTGGCCATTTCTCCTTCTGAAGCCAACAGCAAATGGACGATTCTCATGATCGTTATGATCGTCGCCCTAGTCCTCGGCTGTTTGCTTGAGTATTACTTCACTCGCGAAAGAATCACCGAAGAAAGTCTTTCTAGCCTCAAGATGGAAGAGGTTAAAGACGAGAAGGCGGAGAAAAAAGGCGCCTTGATGTCCGAGCAAATCAAAATCTGCATGAAAGACAAGTATTGGTGGCTCATCATCGTTTTCTTCTTCCTCTATCAATTCGGAGGCCAAATGAAGAACAATGACCTCTCTTTCTATTCGCAGGCTTTCACCGGGGGGACATCCTTATCTTCTTTAATAAATACTCTAGGGGCGATTCCTACCGCCTTAGGGATGCTGATTGTCTGGCCGCTTGCTAACAAATTCAGCAAATCCAAGGCTATCGTCATCGGCTCTATTCTCGCTTTCCTTGCTTCTCTTCTCTCCCTCCTTTGCTTATTGCCATCAGCAAGCGATGGGCTCATTTGGGGGGTCTCGGTCGCTTCGTTTATGATAAAAGCCCTCGGCACAGCTCCAGCGATGTATATCTCCATCGCTCTCCTTGCCAATGTCCTCGATCACCAAGAGGCTTTATACGGCAAAAGGACGGACGGATTCACGATGGCAGTCTACGGCTCCATCATGGTGGCGATGAGCGGGGTATGCAACGGAATCATCGTCGGTCTCAATTCGCTTGGTTTTGACGGCAAACTCCTCCACACGGTTTTGGGTTATATAGTCGAAGGCGTTTGCTACTTCGCAATAGGCGTGATGTTTATTTTCATGAACGTTGAGAAATTCATCAAACTCGACAATGAAACAATTGTGAATAACCAAAGGGAACGGGCCAAAAAAGAAGGCAAAGAATGGCTTGAGCCAAGCGAAAGGGCAAAGAAAGAAGAAACTCAAAATGCCAGCTTGGCGGAAGAGAGTCGCATCGCTGAGCTAAAAGGGCGCTGCGAAAAGAAAGGACTCGATTTCGAAACGGAGAATAGGAAATACCTTGAGGAAAAGGCGAAAAAAGATAAAATCGCCAGTTACAAGAAGGCGAAAAGCGAAAAGAAGAAGGCGGAGAAAGAGGCTATCAAAAAAGCCAAATTCGATGCCTTGCCAGAAACAAAGAAAAAGGCGATTTTGAGCAAGAAAAAAGCAGAAGAGGCAAGAACTGAGGCTGAATTCGTCGCTTTAAGAGAAAAAGCAAAACAATCAGGTCTAGCAGCATAATTAAAATAAACAAGGCGTTTTTGCGGAGATAATCATATGAAACATCAAGACATACTGGACAAAATGACGCTCGAAGAGAAAACCTCACTTTTGTCGGGCAAGAATTTCTGGGAGAGCCAGGGAATCGAGAAATACGGCATTCCATCAGCCTTTCTTTCCGATGGACCTTGCGGATTAAGGAAACAAGAGAAAGCGGCCGATCATCTGGGATTGAATCCATCTATCCCCGCCGTCTGTATGCCTTCCTCGGCAACCTCTGCCAATTCGTGGGACCCCGAGCTTCTTTATGAAGTCGGCAAAACAATCGGAGAAGAAGCCGCCGCTGCCGATGTCTCCATTCTCCTTGGCCCTGGGATCAATATGAAAAGGAACCCGCGTTGCGGGCGCAACTTCGAATATTTCTCCGAAGACCCATATTTAGCGGGGAAACTCGCGATTGGCTACGTGAATGGCGCCCAGAGCACCGGCATCGGGGTAAGCCTTAAGCATTTTGCCTGCAATAACCAGGAAATCCGCCGCATCAGTTCCAATTCCATTCTCGATCAAAGGACGCTTAGGGAAATTTACCTCACCGCTTTCGAAATGACAGTCAAAGAGGCAAAACCCATGACCGTGATGTCTTCCTATAACCGCATCAACGGGGTTTACGCGAACGAAAACAAATATCTCCTTACCGACATCCTGCGCGACGAATGGGGGTTTGAAGGCATCGTCGTCTCCGACTGGGGCGGTGACAATGACAGAGTCGAGGCGGTGAAGGCCGGTTCTGATTTGGAAATGCCGACAACGGGCGGAGAAACAAATCGAGAAGTGGCAAAAGCCGTGAAAGAGGGGAGACTCAGCGAGAAAGAAGTCGATACGCTCGTCGATAGAATCATCGACACCTTTTCGAAAACGAATGAGGCTCTTAAAAAAGCGCCAAAGGAATTCGACAAAAAGAGGCATCATGAAATCGCAAGGAAAGTCGCTGAGGAATCGCTTGTCCTACTTAAAAACAACGATGTTTTGCCACTCAAGGAGAACGAGAAAGTGGCGATCATCGGCGATTTTGCCTTCAATCTCCGTTATCAAGGGGCGGGAAGCTCCAACGTCAATCCTCTTTGCGTCGACGAGATCAAAGACGTAATCAAGGAATATCCATTAGATATCGTGGGCTTTACGAAAGGTTTCAATAGGTACGGCAAAAAGAGCCAACGCCTTATCGATAAGGCAATCGCTTTGGGGGAGAAAGCCGACAAAATCATCCTCTTTGTCGGGTTAGATGAGGTGAGCGAAGCCGAAGGCATCGACCGCGCGAATATTCGTCTTCCAGGCAATCAAAGGGATCTTATCTCCGCTTTATATCACCTGGGCAAGCCAATCGTTTTGGTTCTTGCTTGCGGCGCTCCTATCGAGATGCCTTTCGCAGATAGAGTCGATGCTCTTCTCCACGCATATTTGCCGGGCGAAGCCGGAGCAAAAGCGATTCTCGACATCTTGATGGGGAAAGTAAACCCTTCTGGGAAACTCGCCGAATCTTATCCTTATGGGTATGCCGATTGCCCATCCGCCGACCACTTTGGCAAAAACGACAAGAATATCGAATATCGTGAAGGGGTATATATCGGGTATCGTTATTACTGCCGCGATGAAATCGGCGGCTGTCGTTATCCTTTTGGCTACGGCTTAAGCTACACCCGTTACGAATACAAGGATCTCAAAATCGAGAAAGATGGCGTGAGATTCCTTATATCTAACGTCGGAAAAGTCGACGGAAAGGAAATCGCCGAGATGTATATAGGGATGAAGGATTCGAAAATCTTCCGCCCGTGTTACGAGCTCAAAGGCTTTAGCAAAGTGGCCCTAAAAGCCGGCGAGAGCAAAGAAGTGTTTATCCCCTTTGACGAATATTCCTTCCGTTACTGGGATATAACAACGAGTCGCTTCGAAATCGAGGGCGGAACCTATCAAATCTATGTTGGGCCATCGAGCGTCGACTTCCCACTCAAAGGCGAGATAAAAGTAGAGGGCAAAGACGCCTCGAATGTTTATGATGAAAGCAAACTCCCTCATTATTATTCTGGCGATGTGCGCGAGATAGGAGAAGAAGAATGGAAAGAGCTCATCGGCAAAGACATGCCGGAGAAAGAGGAATCATACGTCAAAGGGCATAGAATCATCGTCGACTACAATTCCTCCATCAGCGACCTTCGCTACGCGAAAGGCTGGACAGGGAGGCTCTTCTCGCATTCCATCAGTTTCGCGATTTCTTTCTTGCGGAAAATCGGCAAAAGATCAACTGCCAACACTCTGCTCATGGGCGTTTACTATAGCCCAGTGCGGGCCCTTTCCCGCATGACGGGCGGAGTGCTCAGCATGGCTCAGCTAGACGGGCTCATCACGATGTTCAATGGGCACTTCCATAAAGGGCTTCATCAATTCTTCAAAGCCTCCCGCGCGAAGAAAAAGATGAACAAAACCAATAAATAGGAAAGAAAAACTGGTTTAATTAATATCCATGGACAAACTCATAACTTTTTGCGTGCCATCATACAATTCCGAGAGTTATCTCGCTCACGCTCTCGACTCTTTGCTTCCAGGCGGAGAGGAAATCGAAGTATTGATCATCGATGATGGGTCGAGCGATAAAACCTTATCCATCGCCCAAGATTACGAAAGACGCTATCCAGATATATTCAAGGCCGTGCATCAGGAAAACAAGGGTCATGGCGGAGCCATCAATACGGCTCTTTCCTTATCGAGAGGCCTTTATTTCAAGGTTCTCGATTCAGATGATTGGGTAGACGAAAATGGTCTAAAAGCGCTTTTGCGATATATATCAACGAGCAATGAGGCAGATTTGATAATCCTCCCTTACGTTTATCGTCATTCTTATATTGCTTCCGAGGGCAGGATCGTCCGATATGACCGCTTTATCAAGCCTAACGAGATTTGCTC
>CAVHTL010000020.1:0-16155 GCA_963638955.1 bacterium | reverse complement strand
TGTTAAGGCCATTAATTGTGAATGGACAATTGCTATAACGAATTGCGCTAATTATGGAGCTTCGTGCAAGTTGATAGATTTATGTTGTGCTGATACTTATAGCGGAAGTACAAGCTATAGTTCATCTGATTATGGGTTTGATAAGGGAAAAATATTGGGAACAAGCAAAGTTACCATTGAAAATATAGCAAACTATGGAGATTTATCATCTTATGCTTTTGTAAATTCCGCTTTATATACAGATTGTATAAGCTCAAGTGGCAATTATCATTCAAGAACGCATATTTATACTCTTCCTAACGCTGATAATTATTCTGTTTCGCGTTTTGTAAATTTCGGAAATATGAAAGGTATAGCGAAGTCAAGCCCGGGTGGATATTCTAGTTCAGTTACGGGATATCAAAATTCGGATGGTTCATCGTTCTGCCGTGGACCAGATACTTACACAAAACCATTAAGCTATTTTATTGAATATTCAACTAAAACAATTTCCGTTTATTCTTCTTTTAACGGAGGAACTACTCAAGAAGATAGTACCGATGCAATAAGCTTATTTAATTCAAATTATTCCTATGAGCCATATACTAATTTGTCTAGCGAACAGAGCTTTAATGATATTACTAACATTAACCAAATAACTTCAGATTTCTTCGAAAACACGCTTGGTCTTGATGATAATTGGGATTTATCTTATATAAAGATTGATGACGAATATGGTAGACCTTATTTAATTTTCGACTGATGAATTAACAACCGCACAAACACTGAAAACAACAACAAAATTCACCAGATTCCAAGAGTGCCCCCTAGCATCAAAAAGGCGAAATGGTCACTCTTTTCTATTCGGCCTTGACTGATGTCTCAACTATGAGACTAACGCCATTTGCACTAAAATCGGCACACATTCCACATATATCTAGATAAAACTAACAGAAAATTATATAGACGTTACAAGCGAAGTAACAAATTGTACCGAACCCCATTTGTTGGGCCGAGGAGCGTAGGCAAGGATGAATGAAGCGCAGGTGTTTCGTTCATCGGCGGTGCTCCGAAGCCAAATGAGGGGCTTTTAGATGAAGTACGCGTTCGAGCAGAAGCTGGCTGCCGTGAGGAAGCCCATGAATTAGACCTCACCGATTAGCGTACCCTAGGGCTATCGACTGTTCCAGACAAGAGCCGAAAGGATATCGCCTTTCGCGATGATCGTGCCGTAGAAATCCTTTGTCGTGTTGCTCCTTTTTTCGTAGTATCCGACAATCTTCCCGTAGAAGTCTTTGCCCGTCTTATCGCCATTCGGCTTGGTCTCGATATAGCCGACGATGCGTCCGCTCCATTCTCTAATCTCGTCTACCGCCATAATGCTCATCCTCCCCTTGTATAAATAGCCAACTCGATGTTCCTCTATGATAAGTCATAAAATATAGACGCGAAAACGATGAACGAGCGTTCCTTAGAGCGAATCCGCACCGAAACGGTTTTTGAATGCATAAGAGAACTATCGTTTATCCCCGCAAATCCGATTTGCTTTGGAAGAAAACGGTTGAATCGCGGCCTTAGTTGGTTATTGATGAAGGCTAACTCACAAGGAGAATTCACCTTTCGCCAAGGCGGGAAGGTAGAGGAAGAGGAAGTAGTAGGGAATGGTGAGAATCCTCTTTTTCTTGTCGAAGCCGTATCTATTCGCGGATATTTTTAGAGCATACGCGAATTTGTTGTGCTCTATGAATTTAGATAATGAGTTAAGATTGCCTCTGCTCTTTTTCACATCAACTGGCACAATGCCGTCTTTGTCTTGAAGGAGAAACTCAAATTCCGCATCCCCTTTCCCTTTCCAGAAAAAGAGTTTCATTCCGGACTCGACGATTTCGGACGCAACATAGTTTTCGTAGAAAATGCCAGATAAGGAATTCCCAACTTCGTCTGAGAGGAAAGTTGTTGCGTTTATATCGCTTTGGTAGGAGAACATCCCAATATCTGATAGGTATAGTCGAAATAGTGATTCGTTCGATTCGATGAAAGGAATCGTCACTTTTTCTTTCACGAGCGAGGATTTGTAGATGAGATGCGCCAAAGAGAGCCAATCGATGGGATTAAGCATATCGCGGACTTTCGTCTTTTCCTCGATTAAGGACGGCTTGAAATTTTTCGATTGCTTATTGAGCTCAGAGTAGATGTTCTCGAATATCTTTTTAGCCCGAACTACCGATTCGGGGCTCGCTTGGTATAGTTCCATATCGGATAGGTAATTGTCATAGAGATCCTTCAATATCTGCCGCGATTTTTGCAGCGATCCAGTCTTAAGATAGACATCGACCGCTTCAGGCATCCCTCCAACGAGCAAATACTCGTAGAAAATATCCATGGCTTTCTTGTGGGTAGCATCATCAAGGCTCTCTTTGCTAGCGAAGGCATCAATCACACACCCATACACCAACTTGTTCCTGTTCATGAGGAATTCGCCGAAATTGAGAGGATAGACAGTCAGCTGATTTATCTTGCCAATCGGAAAGAGGAATCCGTTTTTTCTCCCGATGCCTCTTTTCCTGTTCTCTCTTTGAATTTTGAGCCTGACCATGGAACCTGTGACGATAACGGGGATTTTGCGGAAATCCTGGCAAAAATACTTCATTAAAGTAACGATCGGGAGACATTCCTGCGCTTCGTCGAAAATAAGAAGCGTGTTCTCGTCAATCTCTTTGCCATTGTCCAAAGCAAGCCAATTCAACACTTCCGAAGCGTTCGTATGGCTTTCGCAATAGGCGGTGAAACGGTGATTTGTCCTGCAATCGACGTATATGTAATGATCCTTGAAGTATGTCGGAGCGAAGAGCTCTTTAATTAGATATGACTTGCCGACTTGGCGTGCGCCCCACACCATAAGAGGCTTCCTAAAAGGGTCGTTCAGCCATTCCTCTAAGTTAGATAAATACTTTCTTTCCATATTGACTCCATACGTAGTTTACAATTAATTTCACCTTTTTGCCAGTTTTCTTTGTTAATTAATTTCACCTTTTAGGCCTTTTTATAACCTAATTAATTTCACCTTTTTAGGATTTTCATGTTTGTAAGTCTCGCGGTCAAACGCCTTAAGCAAGAAACCTTGCCGTTTCTGAAGATGCACATAGATAGATTTTGTGCAAAACGTTTTGTTGCAAATTGATTTGCATAAAAACTATGCATGAACCATAACTCCTTCTGAGGATGCGATTGCGCTCATCGGAAGAAAAGAAGAACTTCAGGAAATTAAGAGTGCACTAGAAAGCGAGAAAGCGGAAGCGATCCTGATATATGGAAGAAGAAGAGTAGGGAAGTCCGAAATCATACGGGAGTCCTTGAAAGGCTATAAAATGCCCGTTGTTTTTTCGAATGCAAAAAAGCATCCGCTTTCACGAACCTCGAAAGCATAACGAAGGTCTTTTCCTCCACTTTCTCTCTTGAGAATCTCGTTTTCAGAACCTATGACGAATTCTTCGATTACGTATTCAAATATTCCATCGACCATAGCTTTGCTTTGATAATCGATGAGTTTTCTTTTCTCCTCGAAAGTGATTTTTCCATCGAATCTTCCTTGGCTGCCGCTATCGCCAAATACAAAAACGAATCCCATCTGAAATTAATTGTTTCAGGCTCTTATGTGACGCTCATGAAAAGAATGATTGAATTCGGCTCTCATTCCTATGGCAGGTTCGGCCACATCTTGCTTATCAAACCGTTCGATTACTATATGTCTTCCTTTTTCTATCCGAATTACACCAACGAAGACAAAATAAAAATGTATTCGGTTTTCGGCGGCATGCCTTATTTCAACTCTTTGATCGAACCTTCCAACAGCGCAAACGAGAACATCGTCGACCTGATTGTCAAAGACGGTTCCATCTTGGAACATGAGATCAACGAGATGGTTCTATCGGAAACGAGCAAAATAGAAGTGCTGAACGATCTAATCTATATCGTCGGCTCCGGCACGAAAAAGTACAAAGACGTCGTTTCGAAAATGAATCAATTAGGCAATTCCCGACCGGATTATCTGATTAACAAACTCATCGAGATGAATATCCTTAAGAAAGTGATGCCCATCAACCAAAAAGGCAACGCCAAAAGGATGAAGCTTGAATTCGATGACAATCTGATTCACTTCTATTATCGCTACCTCTTCAATAGTCCATATTCCGTCAATAGGAGAGACAAGGACTTCTTTTTCGCTAATTTCATAAAAGACGATATGGACTCCTATTTCATCCCTCATAAATTCGAGAATATCTCAAAGAGTTCCTTCTGAAGAGAAATTTTGCTAGCAGAATGGACCCAATCATATTGGATATCGGCTTCTATAAACTCGGTTTTATCTCGAGAAGAGGGTTCTCGCCTCAAGTAGACAAGAGCAAATACAATTGTTTCTCTTTGATTGACTTCTACGATTTCTAAGATGGCTCTTAGTTCTTGTCTAGCGCATAGAGTGCCTTCAAGAACCGCTCCTCTCTAACGATTTATCAAGATTGCTTCCGCCTTTGACTCATCCAGTTCATTCCCTGGAGTTAGGCTCTTAAAGTGAGCCTCGGAATATTCCTCTCTCCTCCTCAGAAAGGCCAACAAGCGGATCTATGTCGGTAATCGACCGTGATTTCGTGCGCAAAAATGGATTTCAAACGGCGTCTTTAGCCACTCTTTACAAAACCTTTTTTGCATCCCCACGTTTTTTGTTTTGTGTCCATTTAGCGGAAATTTTTGAGGTTTACCATATTTATTTCCTCTCGCATCTATAATTCGATTGATTTTTTGGTACAATAATTACGGATGTTGGGGTAGATAGCCATGGAAATCAAAAGGGATTTATATCTGGATAAATTGATCAGACACAAGCACAACGGAATGATAAAGGTCATCACCGGAATCAGGAGATGTGGGAAGTCTTATCTTTTGTTCGAGCTTTTCTATAACCACCTAATTTCCGCCCACGTTAAGAAAGACCACATAATCAAAATCGCTCTTGATGATAGGTCCAATAAGAAATACAGGGATCCGGATTGCTTATGCGAATATGTGCATAGCTCTATCCAAGACGATGATATGTATTACATTCTTCTGGATGAAGTGCAAATGCTCCGAGAATTTGAAGATGTTCTAAACAGTTTCTTGCATATCAAAAACGCTGACATTTATGTGACCGGCAGCAATGCCAAATTCTTATCGAAGGACATCATCACGGAGTTTCGGGGACGTGGGGATCAAATTCACATCGCTCCCTTATCCTTCAGCGAATTTATGAGTAGATATGAAGGCTCTGTGGACGATGGGTGGAAAGAGTATATTAATTTTGGTGGGCTTCCGAAAATATTCGATTTCCAGACGGTCGAAGACAAGGCCAATTATCTAAAGAACATTTTCGTCGAGACATATCTTAAGGATATCAAGGAAAGAAACGGCATCAGGAACGATGCCGAACTCGAGGAATTGCTCGATATCTTATCCTCTTCTATAGGATCTTTGACGAATCCTAAAAAACTGTCTGACACCTTCAAAAGCGTGAAACAAGTCTCTATAAAATCGGAAACATTGAAAAACTACATCGACTACCTCATCGACTCTTTTTTGATTGAACGAGCCGTCAGATACGACATAAAAGGAAAAAAATACATAAACACGCCATCGAAATATTATTTCTCCGACATCGGTTTGAGGAATGCGAGGTTGAATTTTAGGCAATCAGAGGAAACTCACGCATTAGAGAATATCGTTTACAACGAATTGAAGCTACGCGGCTTTAATGTTGACGTCGGCGTGGTGGATTTTTATCAAAGCAAAAACGGGAAAAGCGTTTTGAGCTCTGCCGAGGTTGATTTCGTGTGCAATAAAGCGGACAAGAGATATTACATACAAGTCGCCTATTTCCTTCCGACCTTAGAAAAGCTCAACCAAGAGAAAAACTCTCTGATTCGAATAGAGGACTCGTTCAAAAAAATCATCATCGCGAAAGACCTCTCTCGTTCCCACTACAGCGAAGACGGCATATTCATGTTGAACCTGTTCGATTTTCTTCTAAATAAAAATAGTTTAGATATATAGAGAACGCGCAGGGAAAGAAGCCCGTCCCTGAAATCATTGTCGATTCCGCAGTCGAGGAACCTGGACAGCCTTTTCTATCGTTTTCTTTGGGAGCACGTCCTCCGCGAGGGCGTGCGGCCACATCGCTGAGTATAACGCTCTGTCCTTTCTGTTGACTAAATGGGAGAAAAGACTCGACTGTTCTATCGGCCTTTAAAAATGGGGAAACTCAAAAGGCAAGAAATACTGAAACGCTCCACAAAATCCAATAAAAGTGTATTTAGAAGTGCAAACATGATAATCACTACATCGATGCTGAAGGAAAAATACCATGACTACACCAATCCTCTAGATAAAATCAAAAGAGACGCCGACAAAGGAATTCTTATCAGGCTCACAAACGGGATCTACGAAACCGATAAAAAAACCGATCCTTGTTTGCTTGCTTCGTCTATTCTTTCTCCTTCTTACCTTAGCTTCGATTGGGCGTTGTCTCATTATGGTTTGATTCCCGAGAGAGTTGTTTCTATCACCTCGGCCTCCTTTGGAAAAAGGAAGAACAAGACGTTTGAGAACTATTTTGGAAGATACGAGTATACAGATATACCGACCGAGGCTTTTTCGGAGGGTCTAACTTACCTTGAGGATGGCGAATATATGGTGAAGATTGCCACAAAGGAGAAGGCTATATGCGACTCTTTGTGCAAGTGGAGAGCGGTCAAAAACCTTGCAGAACTCCGTTATTTACTGCTTATAGACAAAAGAATCGATGAGGACGAGTTTGACTCTTGCGACTTCAAATTGATGGAGAGGCTTGCCGCTTTATACGGCAAGACCAATTTAAAGTTGCTGATAAAACTGATTAAAAAGGGGCACACGAATGAATAGTGCGATTGAGACGATGCGAAGAAAATTGTCTTAGACCAAAAACCAAGATTAAATTTGAGGTTGACACCAACAATCCTGACGGTGGCAGAACGGAAGCAAAGTTCAGGTTGGCTCCAGCCCCCTATGAGGTGAGAGTCTTTGATGAATCTACCTTGTTCGCCGGAAAAATCCACACCATTATATGCAGAAACTATAAAAACCATGTGAAGGGAAGGAATTATTATGATTACCTTTTCTACATTGGCAAAGGCTCCTCCTTCAATCTCAATTATCTTGAGAACAAGCTCAAAAATAGCGGCCTTATCGCTCAAAATGAGAAATTGACGTTGGAAATGGCAAAAGGGATGCTGAGGGCCGTATTTGATACGATGGACTATGGGTCAGCAAAGGAAGACGTCTCAAATTTCATAAACGACAAATTTGGTCTAAGTATGTGGAAAAAGGAACTTTTTATTTCGACGATAAGTGAATTGAGTGCGGACTGAATTTTAAGGGAAAGAACAATGCGTTACTGGGCAACAGGCAAGAAGAGAATTATAAAAAGGAGCCAGGCAACTCGAAACGGTCGTCTTGCTTGGCATAATGTTTACGCTCGCTTCTCCCCTTCTCAAGAACAAGAACATTGTGGTGGCGGGCTTTTCTTTATTCAACCTACATTTGTGAAACGCGACCTTCTTGTGGCTGCCATTTGACAATATTGGAAGTTGCGACATATTATTTTGGCAAGGATGTGGGGCATTTTACTCATTTCGAATAGTCTATTCGCCATTTTGGCGAGTGATTCGCTTAATCGGTTATTTATCGATTCGCCTTTAGGGGGACAATAGCCACGAGGATGTGAATATGGCGTTTGGCGAAAAACTTAGGGAATTACGAAACAAAAGCGGCATGACGCAACGCGAGCTCGCGGATCTGCTTCATGTTAGTTTTCAAACGGTGAGCAAATGGGAAAGCGGGATCAATGAACCTGATTTCTCTACGCTCAAGGAATTGGCAAAAGTCCTTTCGACTACCACAAGCGAATTGCTCGATGAAGCTGACTCTACGAATGCAGTTGTCTCAACTGACGAAGTTATCGGCAACTGCGACAAATGCGGCAAGGCTATTGGCAAAAAAAGCAAAGTCCATCGCAGCGAGAAAACATCGCCGAGCGGCTTCAAGGAAACCGTTTTAATATGCGATGAATGCTTCAATCAGCACGAGAAGTATATTGCTGAGCGCACTAAAGAAATAAACAAATCGGTTCGCGAAGAAACCGCTAAAAAGAAAGTTGCCTTGGCGAGAAGAAGTGACAGAAATGCCCTTATAGGCGGCATAACGGCGGCAGTCGTATCGCTGATTGCGATATTGATCGCCTGCATTGTTAATTACGCTGAAGTTGGTTTGCTGTGGACGATTTTGGCTCCTTTATTGGGGGGGTATGTCGTTGTCTCTACCGTTTTTTGCTTGTTTTCCAAGACGTATATAAGCGATGTGTTTTTGGAGATTGGCAGCTGGTCTATTAAATTCCCAGGCCTGATTTTTTCTTTCGATTTGGATGGCTTACTTTGGTTCATCGCGATGAAACTGCTTTTTGCTTTGCTATCCTTCTTCATCTCTCTTGGGGTCATATTGCTTGCATTGTCGATTTCGGCGCTTCTTTCCGTCTTCTCTTTTGTTCCTATTTTGATATACAAACGCGCAAATCACTAGGGAGGTTCCAATTATGAAAAAGTGCGTACTGCTTCTCATCCCGTCATTGTTTCTAGCCAGTTGCTCGCCGACTGAGACCACAAGCAGTGACCCCTCTTCTGCCTCTACCACAAGTAGCGTAGCGTCCTCTAAGGCCACATACAAGGTCAGTTTCGCGAATACCGATTTGCCCGATCAGAAAATAAGCGACGGGGATAAACTACTAGAGCCAAGCGAGCCGACGAAAGAAGGTTATCTATTCGTAGGGTGGTATTTGGATCAAGGGTGCACTCAAGAAGCCTCTTTCCCGCTTACGATAAGTGGCGACACTGTTATTTACGCTTGCTTTTACACTTATTCAGACGCCTTCAAGAAGGCAAGGGAGAACACAATCGGCGAGAACGTGGCTGGCTATGATTATTCCTACGAGCTTAACGTGTCCTTGACTTATGCCGGCGTTGGCTTGACGGGAAAAACGGTTGGCGAGAGCAAATACAAAGCAAACACCAATGACGTTTCCTTTTATGATGAGCACGAGAATTCGGGAGCGCTTTTTTACGATGGCTCGAAATACAAAATCAAGAAAGAGAAAGAGCTCCACAGCATATCGTTAGATGAGAATGGAGTAATTAAGAGCTACGATATAGCGACAGTTGATGACGATTACAAATATGACTCATCTTCTTTTGCCAAAGCGGTTTTCGAATACGACGAGAGCAAACTCAAAAACATCGAAAAAACCTCGACTGTTGGCGAGTATAAACTCAATACATCCTTCAATTTCAGCAGCGCGGTTTCGATTGTGGGAAACTACATCAACCATCCGATGGTTGAATCTCTTCTCGGCAAATTGCCGGAAACAAGCGTCGAGACGGCGATGTATGTCAGCTTTGACAAAGACAAATTGAGCACATACCGCTACACGATGGGGATTGATGTCACGGGATTGAAATTCGATCTTACTTATTCCTTGGCTTTCAAAAACATCGGCGAGGCACCAACAATCGTCCCAAAGACATTTGGCGGGGTTTCCATCACCGCAAGCGAAATATCCAAAACAATGGCGGAAGTGGAAGACAAAATTGATGAGTACAAGGCTAACGAGCACTCTAGCTATGAATACAAAGCCAAAACCGCTGTCGGTTACGAAGGGAAAAACGACATCAACGCCACCGTCAAAGGATTCACCAAAAGAAAGGTGAATGGAGATGAAGTTTATTTCTTGAACGATTACGAAATCGACACCGACCACAAGAATGCCGACCTTTATAAGAGCACGGGATTAGGTGATATTCACGCGGGAAGAGTGAAACTCGCAGATGGAGAGGTTCACGACATCAAGAAAAAGCTCTTAGGAGGATACGACGATATTAAGACGATATCGCCATATGATGGTGGGGATAGAGACAATTACTATTTGCTTGATGTGCTTCCTCTTCTCGTCTCGCCTGGTTTTGTCCAGAAAATCGTAGATAGCGAGAAAGACACCACCGTTTACTCTTTCGGCGGCACCGATCTCATAGCGAAAAACATATTGGGATACTTCAATGATTCTCTTATCCTCGATCCTCTTGGAGTCTCTTCGACGAAAATCACGGCGTTCGGCGACTTTGATTTAGATTCTGTCTCATTGGATGATTTTGAATGCAATATCTCTTTAAAATCTGGCTCTTTTGCCTCAATCTCTCTTGACGCCAGCGGGATTTTCGAAACATGTTTCCCTGGCTCTAGAGACTTCACTTCGAGCAAAGAAGCGAGCATCAAGCTTGAGCTCTCCTTAAGCGCGAATGACGATGGGAAAGATTACGAACCCGCCAGCGAGATAAGCAAGGTCAAATAAAATGAACATTGAAACGAAAATCGTTCGGAAAGATGTTCCTGATTACGCAAAATTCGGGTGGAAGCAGACTGGCACGACAAAAAGTGGGGGAAGAGCAAGACACACCGAATATGTTTTGTCTAGGGACAAAGATATGCCAAATTACCGGCTTATTTTGGCTTTGGAAAACAAGTATTTCAGTTTAAAGAGCCAACTGAAAACCTATTCTGAGGTCGATATAGGGACGGCCATAGTTCTCTTTCTTTTGTTCGTTTTGCCCTTTGTTATCTACATTGGTTTCAAAATGCATCAAAAATGGGAAGTTGACGCCAACAACAGCACGATCTTGTCGAAGATGAAGGATGTCGAGAAAGAAGTTGCGCCTTTGCTTCGGGGCAGTATTTAGCCTATCAATGCTTTTCCGCTTGTCTAATTGCTTACAATAAAGGAAAGTCTTCTTTTATTTCGTTCACCATAAAGCGCATTTCCTTTTATAATTGTTCATATGAAGAACTCTTCTTTACTGACTTTGAAGAAGATATCGGCGTATTTGAGAAAAGAGAGCAAACGCAAATACGTTTCTTTGGATATGGTGAGCAAGAATGTCGGAGTGTATGTAGAAGTACTCGCCAATGAACTCGCTTTCATCAACCCGTGCCTTTTGATGGACCCAAACGTCAACATCAAGTCTCTATTGCCTTCGATTGAGGAAGCGATCGAAAAAGAGGAAGCCAAGAAAAAGGCCAGCGGGTCTATGCCAAAAGCAGAGCCTGTCAGCAAAAAAGAGCTAGCCTCTTATTCATCGATTTCCGATTTTGCGTATAAAAAGCTCACCAATGCCGGCGGACTCGTGGATTCCACGATCTCCTTGTCCGATCATGACTTGAGAGTGCTCAAGAAACTCGTGGAGCGCGAAGATGGCGAAAGAAGGAGAATCAAGCGTTTGAACAAAAAGAAGTAGGGGATCGCCTTATTCCTGAATGATTGTGATGAAATAGATGGCAAAAGCCCCCTTTTTCTGACAAAACGCTGAAAAAGCGATTGCGTGAGCCAATGCTCCGCTTCAAGAGCCCTTCTTATTGTGGCGATTCGCTATTTCGTAACGAAAAATAGGCATATCGCTTGATTAAACCGCAAATATAATGACAATTACCTCTAGCGAGGAAAAGATTATGCATAAAGACGAAGCAAGCGCCGGATTCGCGATACTATCAAATCCAAACAGAGTCAAAATAGCGAAATTCCTGTATGTGAACGGCTCCCTTTCTTATGACGAGCTCCTTTGCATAAGCGGGGACGAGGCTGAACTAAACGATTCTCTTCGCCTTATGGAAGAGGGATCGCTCATCCTCAAAAACGGGGATAATGCTTATTCGATCAACAAAGAGTACGTCGATAGCCTTCTCGATTTCATCCGCACGCCATGCGGGTGCTGCCAGCATTGAAGAAAGACCGCCAAGTCTCCTCAAAGTCGACTTTAAAGTCTACTTTTAGTCTCCTTTTGTAGGCTTAGGCTGTGACCATAAATCAAAGTAGATTAGTGAGTTAAAGACGTTTTTGTATCAAAACGCGGTCATGTGAAGGTTGATGAAAAATGCGCTTTTTATCATTTTCTATTGATGGCTTATTTTTAAAAATGTCGATGATAGGCTGATACGTATTGCATTTGAAATCGTTTTCGGCAACGCCATACCTCTACAAGCGCCGGCATTATCTAATCCGGCTTTTTGAAACAGGCTTGAAGCAATAAGGACGGTCAGCGGATCGCGCTAAGATATCTATCGATAACGGCCCAAGTTTAAGCGCAAATAGCTTTCTCCAAAGACGATATTTCTTCTTCGCTTAATCCGCCTTCCTTTAGGTATTTTTTGGCGCCATCGACGTAAGAGGCCTTTTTGAGGGCTGTGGCATCGCTATTGCCGATAAGGGATTCCATAAAAGAATCGAAATAGAGCGATACGACGGCATTGTATTTTGTTGGGGTGTCACTCAAAGAGATTTTGTAGTAATTCTTGTAGGTGAGCATGTAATCATCGCGCATCTCTTCATAACTCGCTCCGCTTAAGGCCTCTAGGAGCGTAGAGACAAAGCCAGTCCTGTCTTTTCCTTCCATGCAGTGGATGTAATAAGGAGCTTCTTTCTCAATCATGAATCTACATCCTTCAGCCACTTTCTGCTTGTAGACGGCGGTAGTGTAACCTGAGCCCATTGATAAAAGAGCGACTCGTCCGCCTTCATATAGTGACTCAGCGTAAGGGAATGAGTAAGAGTCGTCCGCCAAATAAGAGGAGATATCGCTTGAAGAATCAGCTAGATCGATAATGGTGGATATTTCGTTTTTCTTCAATAGAGCATCAACGTATGGCGCGCGGTTGCGTGAATTGTCAAAAGGCGATGCCCCTCGATAAAGCGTGCCCTCTTTGATTTTCCCGCCCTTCAATGCGCGGAAATTGGCAAATTCCTCATCTGATGAATATTCTTCCCTCAGCAAAGAATAGCTTTGACCGAGCGCCTCTTGCGTGGCTAGATATTTGCCTTTTTCAGCAAGAGTCACGCTGACGCTGTCACCGCTACTTAAGTTAGCCGTATCCCAAATGCCTACGTTGTTGAGGGTGATGGAAACATATTCGCTTGCAGGATAAGCCACGATTACCGGCTGTCCGTTTTTGACGTAATAGCCGTTGAAATACGGGACATCGCTCAAAAGGTAACCGTTAGAGAAAGAAACGGAGCAGCTATCTCCTAAGACGAAACCGAGATCATTAAAAGCAGAGATTGAAACATCAAGAGTCGCCGAGCCGAATTTCTCGTCTTTGGAAACGGCGCAATCTTTTAATGATGGGGTTTCCTTCGCGCAAGAAAACAAAGATAGGGTCAAGATAGGCAAACTCAGAGCGCACAATTTCAAGGATAGGTTTTTCATGTTTTTTCCTCTTTCGCCCATAATGATATAGCAAATCGTCTTTTCGTCCATAAAAGGAGGTGGCATTAGACTCCGATTGCGCATCAAGTCTCCGCTTTTCACGCTTTTAAAGGCCGATTGTTATGAATGGGCAAAGATTAATTGTCGACGTAATTGTCGACGAAATTGTCGACGATGAGACAAAACGTCGACAATTACCGAAGGCTGTATTTGTTAGATCTTCCAGCGCCTTTTTTCACTACTTTACCGTTTTTAAGTAGCGAGGCAACGGCGTTTGATAAGGCCTTGCTTACCCCTTTATATCCGAGTTCTGCGGCGATTTCTCTCATTGAGTAGTCGCCAGATGAAAGGAGGAGCAGTACTTGTGTGCATAGTTTTTCTTTATTCGCTCTCCCTTTGATGAGGCTGTTTTCTTCTGAAAAGAGAGGATGGATTTTGATTTTTACAGTCAACGATTCCCTATTCTCGTCGACCATGAATTGTGGCGGTTCGGAACCGTTTTCCTCCAATGCTTTTTTCGCTAGAGGGATTCCGGTGTTCCTTCCTTCTGTTAAGCCGAGTTCTTTCAAAAAAGCGCCTATATTCCTGTTCCGATACGGCAAAGACGAACGGATGCGCAGATTTTTGATATCTTCATTCGTGATGGAACGATCAAGCCCCGGGAAGGACTTTATTTCGATAGAAGAGGGCCTCACCGTGACGGTGATGGGCTCGTTTATTTTGTAGGAGCGATGATAAAGGGCGTTAGACAAAAGCTCGCGCAGGGCGATAAAAGGATAGGAATAGCAGTGTTTGGCTTTCGCCGAGCCGCTCTCTTTGACGATTTTCTCTCTTATCGCGTTTTTCTCTAAATAGCTAAGCGCATCGGTTAATTGATGCTGAATCGGACCGACGAACTTTTTCTCCGTGATATCGATGCCCGTTTCGGAAGGTAAATCCACTATCTCGATGAAAGCGGATTTGAAGAATTTCTCATTGTGGGGGCAAAAGAAAAGCAATGCGGCATTTTTTGGGTGTCGGTCTTCCTTCGGGCCTGCCAGTAAACCCATATCAAGGAACAAATCTTCTTTGCTTTTTCCCTCGATTGAGATTGAAGAGCTTCCAATCTCTTCCAAATGGCTCATCACGAGTTTTTCGGATAAATCATCTATGCTTGCGAATGGATTCATTTGATCGTCGAAAGGGATGGTGCTTGATACTTCGTATAATTCCCTCAAATCTTCATTTACCGCCCGGAGGCAAGAAGAGAACTTTCTGATGTAACAGCTCCGTTCACGCTCCTTTTTTCCCAATTTGACCGGGCATGAATAAGGCCTTCCATATCCTGGATAAGCATTGATAACCAATATCTTTTTGCCTTCGTATTCGCATATTTGCGATTTTGGAATGTAGTGCGGAGATATAAGAGAGCACTTTTCAGCAAGGTCTTTCTCTATTTTGTCAATCGAATCATCATCGAGACCTTTAATGGGGAGCTTCGGCCTCCCGTTTCCATCGTCTTCTACTCCAAGAACGATATAACCTCCGCCCATATTGTCGATATCGTTAGCGAAAGCCACTATTTCATGAAGGACGTTTTCGGCGTTATAGCCGGCTTTATAGTCCACGCGATTGTCCTCGACGATGCGTTTACTAAGAAGTTCATCAATACTGATCGGTATCATAAGAGCCATTCCTTGTATGAGCCAATTTTAAGTGGCCGCGGCCTAATTGTCGACCTAATTGTCGACGAAATTGTCGACGATGAGACAAAACGTCGACAATTATTTCAAGCAAACGTCCTTGAATCAGGCGTATTCGCGGCTAATTCGGAATGAGATTACGGAAAAACGTGGTTTTATTCAAAACGTTAATCCATCGTTTTCGCTTTGTGAATATACCCAATCACTGATGACTACAAAAAAGCAAAAGCTTTTTGAAATAATGTCACATATTACGGACGAAAAGTGTGATAGGGCAATAACTATATGGCATTAAAAGGATGACGATATGCAAAGACAAGTAGTGATAACGAAGTCCACTGAGAGGCGTTTTGACACTATGGGCAGTCTAATCAAAATGAACCGCTTAAGAAGAAACATATGAGCAAAAATCGTTTGCGATCGAGCCGGTATCCGCCGCAATACTTTGTGGGAGATACAGAAAGGGAGCCCGAGCGTCGCGCTTTGCTACTGGGCTGCCGTCTTGCATGCTTTGAATAGGCTCGCTGGCGATTTGCTCATGGCTGCCAAAGATGACGAACTGGGCAGGAAATAGGTGGGTCTTGAGATAGGAACGAAGAAGAGAATACGATGAAATGAGCATCGGTCTTTTCTTGGCGCGGAATTACAAAGAAAATCGGGATAGAAAGATTATCAATCGAGGAAATGAGACGGATCTTCGAAAGGAATTAGAAAAAGAGATTTGTGAATCTCCGCGAGAATCAGCAACTTTTCTTAAGAAAGATGCCGATAAATCGATGCCGTTTTTGCGGAGATTTTGCTTTTAGGCCGCGTTTTGAAGCCATTATTTGCGATAACCTATACTTTCCTTTGCCTTTTTCCCTATCCTTGATAGTTAAGCCCGTAAGTGGTAGTTTTCTCTTGCTCTCGTTTTGTAAGCGCGGCTTAAAACGCTTTAAAAAGCGAAAAGAAGGGAAACACTATCAATGAGAAAATTAGCCATCTTCATCGACTCGACCGGTGATTTGGACACCGAATTAAGAAAGCAATACGATATCGATTATTGCGAAATGGGCCTCTCTTTTAAGGGGAAAGAGATCGTGGCGTCTTTAGATTGGGATCAGGGTTATGACCCTCATGCCCTTTATGAC
>CAVHTL010000019.1:0-16388 GCA_963638955.1 bacterium | reverse complement strand
TCCCATTATTTAGGGCAAGGATTCGCGAAGACTTATGGCATCAGCTTCATGGGGAGAGACAATCATCTTTCAATACCTCATCAAACCTCGTGGGGCGCCTCCACGCGCTTGATCGGGGCCACCATCATGGTGCACGGGGACGATAACGGCCTCGTTTTGCCTCCTTTCGTTGCCCCGATACAAGTGGTCATCATCCCTATCCGCCAGAATGAGGCTGGGGTTTTGGAGACTTCCAAAGATATCGAAAGGAAGCTCAAGAGCAAAGGGATCAGAGTGAAACTCGATGATGATGAGAAGAAGACCCCGGGCTGGAAATTCAGCGAATACGAGATGAAAGGCGTGCCGCTTAGAATCGAAGTGGGCCCGCGCGATTTAGCGAATGGCGAAGCGACGCTCGTCAAAAGAATCGATGGGTCGAAGAGCGTTAAAAAGATCGAAGCGATCGAAGAGGAAATCCCTTCTCTTCTCCAAGATATCCACAATCTCATGTACGAGAAGGCCTCTTCTTTCTTAGCGAGCCACATAAGCGAAGCCTCCTCCTTAGAGGAACTCAAAGCGAAACTAGATGAAGGCGGATACGTGAAGATGGCTTTCTGCGGCAAGATGGAATGCGAAGACAAAATCAAGGAATTCACCGCAGGAGGCACCGCAAGATGCATCTATAAAGAAGAGGTCAGCGAAGGCGCTCTTTGCCCGGTGTGCGGGGAAAAGGCAAAGCTCATCGCCTACTTTGCGAAAGCGTATTGAGATTCTTCTTGTTCGTTAACGCCAGCTCAAGCTGCTGGCGTTTTCTTTTTGGAAGGGTATTCCCTGCTGAGGGCTAATAGGCTGACGGTGACCAAAGCCACATCCTCCATTCGCTCAAGGGAGGAAAGAAGAAGGAGAGGCCAGCTCGCTTTTTCACCAAGCAAAAGAGCGATAGTTCCATAGATTGACGCAAGCGATACGCCGACCATCATGCAGGAAGCCACCGAAAGAAAAAGAGCACTGTCGATGCGACGTTTATCGGCGCATAAAAGCCCCGCTACGCTGGTTCCGACGCCGACGGAGGCGAAAGTCACGATGGAGAATATGGATAAAATGTAGTGGACGTAGCGGACAGAGGAAGAGGAATAATGGACGATAATGCCGTATGCCCCCATAAAAGAAGGGACGGCATAAGAGAGGGAAAATAGAGCAGAAAGCAAGTTGAGGGAGAAAAGAGGGTTCCTGCTTTCCTCTTTCTCATGGAGAAGGAGAAAAGAATAGACGAGCATCAATATATGGATGAGGAAAAGAAAAATCTGATCGCCGAGCAAAGTAGGGGCGCTTGCATAGCCAAACGGTATGGAAAGAGTGGGGGAAGAATTCGAAAAGGCGGTCGCGAGGTTATAGCAGTCGGAGATCGTCTTGAGCAAGGAATAGCAAAGATAGAAAACCGTCGCAAGGCGGAAAAGGGATCTGCTTTTATCTGGGCTCGCCCTTTTTGCGTCGATTGAAGGAAGAGCCATCTCTTTGCTCACGCTTATCGAAGAATAGACGCATAGGCTGAGATATATAGCGACAAGCGCGATATAGAAATAGACGGTGGTGAATAAGCCATCCGGGTTCTCGTTGACCCATATTTTGTATAAAAGGGAGCCGAAAACGTAGGTGGCGGAGGCAAATAGGCACCCTACCATGAGACGGATGAAAACCTTATGGGCGGTGATATCCATTTCGATGTATTTCTCGTAACTCGAGGCAGCGAAGAAAAGAGCCAAGACGCAGAGGATGCTCGAAGGGGTGGCCATGGAGGCAACCTCGTTATCCATCGCCATATTGCTGATCGAGGCATTCGACAAATAAGCAAAAGGGAGAGGGAAGGTGGCAAGAGTCAAAAGCACCCAGTCGATGGTGAAAAAGAGCTCGTATCGCTCATGGTTCTTCTTTTTGAGCGAAAGAGCGGAAACGATGACGATAAGAGCGGAGAAACTGAGCTCGAGGATGACGAAGAATAGATGCAGCCGCCCTTCTTCTCCATCTCTTCTCCCAAAGAGAAGAAAGAGTATCCAATAGAGAGAAAAGCAAGAAGAGGCAAGGAGAAAAGCGATGCCGTTCTCTTTGGCTCTTTTCTCGTAACCGCTCACTGCTCGACTCTCTTTTTCCATAAGCGGTAGTATATATCGCCTTCTCGCTTTCTTCCAATGGCTCATCTATACTAGCCTACATGGATAAACGAGCAGCGATCGAAACCAGCGATAAGCGAAGCAAAGAGAGCCTCAAGGCTCAGATTGCTTTCACTGAGAAAGAAAGGGAGAGAGAACATGAGCTCATTTGGATCGATGGAGCCGCCTCCCTTCTTCTTTTTGCTTCCGCCATTTGCCTTATTGTCTTTAAGACGCAACTAGATCTTCACGAATTCATTTTCTGGCTAGGACTGATATGCGCCTTCCTTCTTTCCGCGTTCACGCTCTTCCTTTCCTTCTCCCATATAAATAAGGAAAAAGAGAAAAAGATCCTCATCACAAAGCTCAAGGAAGAGATTAAGAGCCTATAAGCTCTTTTTCTTTCGAAAGTTTCTTTATTTTCCTCTTTTCGTTGTGCTACTATATGTCGGCACGGAGGCGTACCCAAGAGGCCGAAGGGGGCAGATTGCTAATCTGTTAGTGGGAGTTTCTTCCAGCAAGAGTTCAAATCTCTTCGCCTCCGCCATATAGCGACAATAGGATTGATGCGAGAGTGTCAGTCCTTTTTTAGATTTTATAGATGGTTTTTGTGTTTGAGGATATTGAAGAGCTGGTGTTCGTTGATGATACTGATCTTATCGGAATAGCAGCTGAGATGAATGGTGTGGTGAAGATGAGCAATTGACTAATGATGAAAGACATAGGTTTGAATCCCGCTATTCTCTGGTTTGACGAATATTGTTAAGCTGGTTATTTCCCTTTGTATCTATTGATTAATTAGATGGAATCAGCACTTTTCTTGCTCACATCTGTTCATAGATTGATGGCTCAGCTCAATAGGGGCGGGAGTGACAATAATGAAAAATAGTGAAAAAATAGTGAAAATTTAATGAAGAAACGATATATTATTACCGGGAAATATCCTATGATTAAAGTCACTATTGATAATGAAATATTAAATTCTATTCTTGCCATAGAAAAGAATAAGGATTCTTTAGATTTAGTTAAGATTCCAATTAACATATCTAATAAATTTAGAAAAAATACTAAGAAAAGAACTTCATATGCTTCTAATAGAATTGAAGGCAATCCTTTAACGTATGAACAAGCTGATGTGGCTATAGAATCTAAAAATAGGCATTTTTTAAAACCCGAACAAGAAATTAGAAATTATTTTTTGGCGTTAGAACTTCTTGAAAATAAATTAGAAAAGAAAGAGCCTCTATCCATTAAATTGTTGTTGGAAGTTCAAAAACAAATTTGGGATGGCGAGCCAAAAGAAAAGATTGGCCTTAGAGGTTCAATGCCTCCAGGTGTTTTATTCGCGGTGTGGAATGAAGACCACACTCCTGCATATATTCCGCCTGAATATAATGAAGTACCGTCTTTGTTAGACGAATTATTTAATTACGCGAGCGCTTCTAATGATCATCCGTTAATTAAAGCTGCGACTATTCATTACCAGTTAGTGACTATCCACCCATTTGAAGACGGCAATGGCAGAACGGCTAGAATTATGTCTAGTTATTACCTATCTTTATGTGGATATGGGTTTAAAAATATAGGCTCATTAGAAGAATATATCTCATATGACATTGAAGAATATTACAGATCTTTGCAGATGGATTTGCCGATTCTTTATTACGAGGGGAGAAATAATCCGCCACATCCAGAAATATGGATTAAGTATTTCTTAAAGGTATTTAGCCTATATAGCAATAAAGTATTATCGATTGCTGAAAGCGAAACAAAAGATAACACTAATGAGAGGTTGTCTCATTTATCTACCAAAGCAAAATTGTTTCTTGAATATTTATTAAAGAATAACGTCGTAGCGTTTACTCCAATAGAAATGTCTCAGAAAATGAATGTTACAAATAGAACCATTATTTATTGGTGTTCTGAGTTATCTAACAATGGTTTCTTAGAACCGATAATCGTCAATAAAAGAATCAGGCATTATAAAATCATCAAGTAGCGTATCGAGGCCACTGATAAATCTTGTGCAAATCAATAAAGCCCGGCGCATCCCGCCCTTGGTGGCGGTTTAATGGAGCACTCGTTAATACAATAATTCGTTGGTGGTAGCTTCACGCAGAATCAAATTCGTCATTTGACAGGGGATTTGCGCCGATTTTTGACGTTTGCCGTTCATCTAAGGAAGATAATCGGTGACTTTTAGGGACCCAGAACCCACTTTTTGGACGCAGCAAAGGCAAGCAATGAAGTCTGGGTTTTCCTATTGATGAAGGTTTTCCCGTGATTTTGCTCAAAGAGAGGATAAAACGAAACAAACACGTAAGGAGGTTATGACACTATTTCGTCTAATCAGTATATCAATAAAAAATAGAAGGTTGCTTATACCACATCCTTCGGATTGTGCTATTCTTCTATCATTATGGAAGATGTAATCATTATCGGTGCCGGTGCCGTTGGGGCTTTTATTGCCAGAAGCCTATCGAAGTACCGGATTTCCGTTCTCGTCTTAGAGAAAGAAAACGATGTATGCGATGCCACGAGCATGGCCAATAGCGCCATCGCCCACAGCGGATACGATCCTCTGCCAGGCACCAACAAGGCTAAATTCAATGTGGCTGGCAACCGCATGATGAAGGAGGTATGCGAAGATCTCGACGTGCCGTTTGAGGAAACTGGGACGCTCACTGTAGCCATCTACGATTCGCAGTTGCCCTTGCTAGAGGAACTGCACGCTAGAGCGAAAGAAAATGGCGTTCCGACCAAAATCCTCACTGGCGAAGAAGTCAAGGCCATGGAGCCGAACATCAATCCTGACGTGAAAGGCGCCCTTCTTTGCCCAACTGGCGGGATCGTGAATCCTTTCCTTCTTGTCGCTCACGCTTTCGAAAACGCGATCGATAACGGCGTGAAACTCGCTCTAAATGAAGAGGTAATAGGCATCGAGCGCATCGACGACCATTTCCTCGTGAAGACGAATAAAGGCAATCACGAAGCGAAACTACTCATCAACGCCGCCGGCCTCCATAGCGATGACATCGCCGCGATGATCGAGCCTATATCCTGGAGCATCAAACCGAGAAAAGGCGAATATTATGTGCTCGATCACTATGCGAAAGGTCTAGTGAACCATGTCCTCTTCCCTCTTCCAAGCGAGAAAGGCAAGGGCATTCTGGTCACGATGACCACAAGCGGCAATTATCTCGTCGGCCCAAGCAGCGAATGGGTTAGTGACAAAGATGATTGCGACACCGACTCCTTGACTCTTTCCAAAGTCAAAGAGGAAGCCAAAAGCCTCGTGCCGTCTATCCCTTTCGCTCAGCAAATCCGCGTCTATGCTGGGCTCCGTGCGACCCCAAGCACCCATGATTTCATCATCGAGAGCAGCAAAAAATACGATAGTTTCATCAATGTCGCCGGCATTGAAAGCCCAGGGCTCGTCTCTAGCCCAGCGATCGGGGAATACGTGGCGGATACGCTCGTCTCCAAGGTTTTGAAACTCGAAAGAAAAGAGACCTATTCCTCTAAAATCAAGCCTTACGTCAAGCCGCTTTCTCTCTCCCTTGAGGAGCGCAACGCCCTCATCAAGGAGCACCCGCATTACGGGAAACTCATCTGCAACTGCGAGAAAGTATCCCTTGGGGAAATCGACGACGTCTTATCGCGTTCCGTCCCGGTGAACAGCGTCAAAGCCCTCAAGAAGAGGACGAGGGCCGGATTCGGCAAATGCCAAGGCGGTTTCTGCCAGCCTTTGGTCATCGAGCTTCTCGCCGAGAAGAAAGGCGTTTCGCCTCTTGATGTCGCTTATGACCAAGAAGGCAGCGAGATACTCCTAAGCGAAGTCAAAAAGGAGGGCGAATGATGAAAAAAGATTTAGTCATTATCGGCGGCGGCAGCGCCGGTTTAGCAGCCGCGATTGGGGCATATGATGAAGGCATACGCGATATCCTCATCATCGAGAAACTCCCTTTTTTGGGCGGTATTCTCAATCAATGCATCCATAATGGTTTCGGCTTAAGCGAATTCAAAGAGGAGCTAACGGGCCCTGAATTCGCCGTGCGCTTCATCAAGCAAGTCGAGGAAAGAAAAATCGACTACCGCCTTGAATCGACGGTCACCGATATCTTCCCTGACAAGTCGCTTATTTACACAAACGAAAAAGAGGGAGCGGTGAAAGTGGAAGCCAAAGCCATCGTGATGGCAGCTGGCTGCTACGAGAGGAATGCCGGGGCAATCGGCATCCCTGGCTCTCGCCCAGCTGGCGTGTTGACGGCTGGACAAGCTCAGCTTTTCCTCAATGAATATGGCTATTTATCGGGCAAGCGCGTCTTCATCCTTGGCTCAGGCGATATCGGCCTCATCATGGCTAGACGCCTCACTTTAGAGGGCGCGAAAGTGCTCGGCGTGGCCGAGATTTGCGCCTGGAGCAACGGGCTTAACCGCAATATGGTCCAGTGTCTAGAGGACTATTCGATACCTCTTTACCTTTCTCACACGGTGAGCAAAATCATCGGCAAAAAGCGCGTGGAAGCCATTGAAATATCGGAAGTCGATAGCAAAATGACCCCAATCAAGGGCACGGAAAAGCGCTTCGACGTCGACACCCTCATCCTTTCGATCGGTCTAGTGCCGAACAACAACCTCCTTTCGAATCTAGGGATCTCGACCTCACGGAGCAAAGGCGCCGCGGTCGATGAGCATTACGAGACCGAGAAAGAAGGCATCTTCAGCTGCGGGAACGTCCTCCACGTCCATGATTTGGTGGACAATGTCGTCGCGGAAAGCAGAGAAGCGGGGAAAGCCGCCGCTTCTTATCTCAAAGGAGAGATCAAACGCTCTTCTTCTCCCATCTCCATCGCCCCTGGCGAAGGAGTCGGGTACGTCGTCCCATCGTCTCTTTATTACGAGAATGCGGAAAGCAAAATCGCTTTCAAATTCCGCGTGCGGAAACCGAGCAAAAACGTCTATATCGATTTCTACGACGGGGATAAGATAGTGAAGAGCATCTATAAGCCCGTCATTATCCCAAGCGAGATGGAAATCGACCGTTTGCCGAAGGAGCTCTTCTCCGGGAAAAGCGATATAACCGTCTCTCTTCGCGCGAAGGAGGAAAAATAGACATGAAAAAAGAACTCATTTGCATTTGCTGCCCCAGAGGGTGCCATCTGAGCGTTGACACGGACACCGATTCGGTGACTGGCAATTTCTGCCCACGCGGAGCCAAATACGGCCTTCAGGAAGTGAAAAACCCAACGCGCGTTATAACCTCAACCGTCAGGATTGAAGGGAGCAATCTCCCGATGTGTCCGGTGAAAAGCGCCGATCCAATCCCGAAAGGCAAGCTTTTCGAGGCGATGAAAGAGATCAACAAAATCCATGTAAAAGCCCCAGTCCACATAGGTGATATCCTATTAGATGACCTCGCAGGGAGCGGGGTGGCTCTCATCGCTACGCGCGATATGGAGCGTTTATAAAATGAAGACCCTCATTTTCAGCGACATCCACGGACGGAAGGAAGCCGCGAATAGAATCAAGGAAATCATCGAGGAAGAGAAACCCGACCATCTCTTTTTCCTCGGCGATTTTCTCTATAACGGGCCGCGCAACGGAGTGCCTGCTGATTATGATGGCATGGCGACGGCTACGATCCTTAAGCCGTATCTTAAGAAAGCCTTATGCGTGAAAGGCAATTGCGACGCCGCGATTGACGATACCGTTTTGGGCCTCGTATTGCCTTGCAGAGCCGAGATAATCGTTGCCAAAAAACACTGCGTTTTAGCCCATGGCGACGATACTTTGCCTTCTTTTCTGAACCTACAAAGCGGGGATATCTTCTTCTCTGGCCACACCCATGTGTATAAGCTCGAGAAAAAAGACAGCATCCTCTATGTGAACCCCGGCAGCGTCTCCTTCCCGAAAGAAGGGCAGCTTCCTTCTTACGCCATCTTTGAGGAAAAGAGCATCGCTATCCGCTCATTATCGGATTCCTCCACCCTCATCTCAATCGCTCTTTAAGGGCAATTTCACTACTTTTCGCTCGGCCTTTCCTTTATACTAAGGAAAGAAGTCGTTTTTTCTTTATCGGAGGCTATTATGAACGATAAAATTCGCATATTCACTCTCGGCGGGCTCGACGAAAACGGCAAGAGCTGCACCGTCATTGAAATCAATAACGATATATTCGTCGTCGACTGCGGCGTCAAATATCCTGACAAGAACATGCCTGGCATTGATTACGTCATCGCCGATTTTACCTATCTACGCGAGAACAAAAACCGCGTGAAGGCCTATTTCCTTTTGCATGGGCACGAAGACCAGATGGGCGCTTTGTCTTACATCTATGACGATGTGCCAGCCCCAATCTATGGCTCCCAAGTCACTCTCACGATGCTTCGCATGTTCACCAAAAGCATCAACAAGAACCCAAACCGCTACAACCTGCAGTTCGTCGCCCCAAGCTCATCTATCCGCGTGGCTGGGCGCGAGGTCTCTTTTTTCCAGACCGCCCATAACATCGCCCAGAGCAGCGGCATCGCCATTTCCTCAAGCTATGGCAATATCGTCATCACGGGGGATTTCGTGGTCGAGAACAGCTCCTCGAAGAATTATCATCATGACCTTCAGGCGATTGCGAGAATTTCCGAGAAGCCGACGCTCGTGCTCATGAATGAGTCACTTTACGCAAGCCGCGCTGGCTATACGGCCCCTTATTACAAATTGACGCGCCTTATCGATCACGACGTCAAAGACGCCGATGGCCGCATCTTCGTCTCTCTCTTCAACACGAATTTCTACAATATCGACGAAGTTATCTCTCTTGCCATCGCGACGAAGAAGAAAATCATCCCTTATGACGATGAGACGAAACTCACGATCGAAGCCATGCAAAGCTGTGGGCAGCTCATCATCCCGCGCGAGAATTACGCCCCAATCACCGATATCAACCGCTTAAGGGCTGGCGATATCCTCGTGCTCATGCTCGGGAGCGGAACCAAACTCTATAACAAAATCGCCTTGTTGGCCTCGAAAGAGAACGAGAACCGCCAGGTGGTATTGAACGAGAAAGACACCTTCATCTTCGCTTGCCCAAGCAACGACAACACCGAAATCGAGGCAACCGACGCTTTGGATGAATGTTACCGCGCGGGCTGCAAAGTCGTCTCCATCAATAAGAGGGAGTTCCTTAAGATGCACGCGAGCGAAGAAGACCTCAAGATGATGATTTCTCTCTTCAAACCGAAGTACTACATCCCAGTCAAAGGCTACTTCAAGGATTTGCTCAACAACGCCGAAGTGGCTCTTTCGATGGGCATCAACCTCAATCACAGCAACGTTTTTCTCCTCGAGAACGGCTTAAGCTGGATATACGATGAAAAAGGCGCGCATTTATTCGACGAGAAGATACCGCATGGCGATATCATGATCGACGGAATCGGGGTAGGGGATGTCCAAGCCAGCGTCCTCCTCGATAGGCAGAAACTCGCCGAAGGAGTAGCCGTCTTATCGCTTGCTATCTCTTCGAAAGAGCGCAAGATCCTCGCTGGGCCCGATGTCCAATTGAAGGGCCTTACGACTTCGCGCGATGGGGACATGGTTTCCCGCGACCTCAAGGAAGTCTTCCTCTCGACTGTCAAAAGCCATCTCAACGACCAACGTTTCGATCTCAACCAAACCAAGCAAGAATCTTACGAACGGTGCATGCGCGCCATCAGGAGAGAAACCGGCAAAGAGCCGATGGTTCTCCCTCTCATCATTGATTTGGCCTAATTCGCTTTTGCTAGAAGGGGAAAGCGATGAAACGAAATAAGGACATCGGCGTAAAGAGCGTAAAGCGGGCCATTGCCCTCTTTTTCGCGCTCCTTTCGATGTTCACTCTCCTCTCGCCGCTCACCGTTCACCTCAATTTATTCGGAGCCGGCTTTTTCTATCTCGGCGGATTGCCGCTTATGTGGGGCATCATCCCCCTTTTGGCAGTTTTATCGCTGATTGTTTTTCGTGAAGGCTCTTTTCCGCGTGTCCTCTGGCGTTACATTGGAGGAGTCGTTTTGCTTTCTTTAGGCATCAGCTCCCTTGTTAGCTATTTCGCTTTCAAAGGCCTTTCGCCTTTCTCCTTCGCCTCCTATAATGCTCTTTTCTATTCCTTCCCTTCCATCGGTCTTCTATATCTCTCCTCTTCTTTGGGGGGCGGGCTTATTGGCTTCATCCTTTATTCCTTGCTCATCCCTCTATCCGCCCCCTTCCTCTATCTCGTATCTTCGCTTTTCCTTCTTGCCGGACTCATCGTCATTTTCTTCCCGTTTTTGAAAAGAGCGCGCCAGAAAATAAAAACCAGCCTTGCCATCGCTAGATCGAAAAAGGAGAGCGAAAAGGAGAGAAAGCGCCTCGAGGAGGAAGAGGAGAGGAAGAGAAAACGGATTGAGGCCATCGCCCCGATGGACGAAGAAGAGACGCTCGAAGTGAATAGCGAAGAGACGATAAGCCAAAACGAGCCGCGTTTTGCGGAGATAAATGGCCTCGAAGAGGAATTAAGTAAAGAAAACGAGCCGCAGAATGAAGAGAAACAGCCCCTTTTCGAGGTCTCTTCTAGCAAGATGAGCGTCGAAGGAACAACGATGAGCGAAAATACGAGCGCTCCTATCCCTTTAGCGGCAGATGAGAAAAAAGAGAAACCCATTCTGACCTCTATCGAGAGAAAAGAGGAAACTGCCTCCTTTACCCCAAAACGCGTGGATATCTATCGCGAAGAGGAGGGCATCCTTCCTTTCGCGGGGACCCTGGATTATGTGAGCGCCCCTCTTTCCTCCCTCATCGATGTAGGCCCGAAAGAAGCCGTTTTCGTGCCAGAGGAGGCTTTGCTGGATACCATAAAAAGCGAGAGTCAGCCGCCTTTTCATAATAATGAAGAGACCACATTCTTAAATAGAGAAGAAATTGAAACGGAGCCAGTTTCCGAAACAAAGCAAGAAGAGACCGAGCCTTCCTTTCACGCTCCCCTTTTCGATAACGAAGTGAGGGAGTCTCTGGATAGAGATAAAGGCAGCGAAGAAAAGAAAATGGAGATTGCTCCAGGAAATGAAACAAAGAATGAACTTCCTTCATCGTCGAATGAGGTTTTCTTTGAGCCTGTCGCCATAAAAGAGGAAAGCGCGATAAGAAACGAAGAAAAAGATGAAGAGACGATATTTCTCTCTCCTTCTCTTGATGAGCCAGTTGAGAGAAAAGAGAGCCCTGAACCAGTGAAAGATGAGCCTGAACCCCAGAGTAAGACAGAAAGCGAGCCTAAACCAATCATCGATAGTTCCCTCGATTTTCCGATCGCGCCAGAGCAAGAGGAAACACCGGATAGAAAAACGGAGGAAACTCCTGAGCGAGAAGAGACAGAAAAAATAGACAAGAGCATCGATCCTCTCACCGGTGAACATTTCGCTGCACCTAGCGAAGAATACCATTATCCTGAAGAATCCCTCCTCAATGAAATAGGGGCAGACGAGGTCTATAGCAAGCAAGAGCAAGACTGCAATCTCAAAAAAGAGGTCATCAATGCCACTTTGGAGAGTTTCAAAGCCGGTGCGCACGTGGAATCCTACACGATCGGTCCCTCTGTCACCCGCTTCAACATCGCCACCGATAGCGGTATCACCGTATCGAGCGTCAAACGCTACATCCAAAGCATCCAAGTCAAGCTTGGCGGCATCCCGACGCGTTACGAAGAGGTGGTCATCGGTCAGATGACATCAGGGTTAGAGATAGTCAATGAAGAGGCAAGGACGGTATATATGAAAGAGATATATCGCGCTTTGCCGCCTTTAAGCCCGAAAACGAGGCTTTACGTGCCTTTTGGCGAGGATATATCCGGAAAATTCATCTCAGGGGACCTCTCGAAATTCCCTCATATGCTCGTGAGCGGAGGCACTGGCTCAGGAAAATCGGTCTATATGCATAGCGTCATAATGTCGCTTATCATGCGTAATCGCCCCGAGGAGCTCAAGCTCGTGATGATTGACCCAAAGCGCGTTGAGATGGGCTGCTATAGCGACATCCCGCACCTCCTTTGCCCAATCGTCAAAGACATGAGCCAAGCCAAAGTGTGCGTCGATAAATTGTGTCATGAAATGGAACGCCGTTATTCCCTTTTCGAAAAGACCGGGACCCGCGAAATCAATGAATACAATAATAGCTATGCTTCCGAACATGGCCTCATGCGCCTTCCTTTCATCGTCTGCATAATCGATGAATTCGCTGACCTCATGGATACTTTCAAAAACGTCGAAGAGCCAGTGGTCCGCATTGCGCAGAAAGCAAGAGCGGCCGGCATCCACCTTATCATTGCCACTCAGCGCCCGACTGTCAATGTGGTTACGGGAAGACTCAAAGCCAATCTCGGGGTGAGGGTGGCTCTTTCCATGAATAGCAGCACCGACTCCGTGACGATCCTTAACCAAGCCGGAGCCGAAGAGCTCGCTGGGCATGGCGATATGCTCGTGATTTGCCCTGAGGTTCTCCGCAACGGCCTCATCAGAGCCCAGGGAGCGATGGTGGAGACCAATGAAATAAAACGCGTGACCGATTTCATCAAGAGCGAGAGAAAGCCGCAATACGATCCTTATTTCCTCGATTTGACCGAAAAAGAGGAGGAAGCGCCTGCTGTGATGATGACTCCGAAAGACCGGAGCGAGTTACGCCAAATCGCCTCTGATGATCTTTATGAAATCGTCAAAGAGAAGACAATGAGCCAAGAATATATGTCGATTTCCCGCATTCAGCGCGAATTCGAGGTCGGCTTTTCCCGCGCTGGGAAGCTTTTCAAGCGTTTGCAAGAGGAAGGGGTGGTCGAAATGAGTAACGGCCCCACCAACTCCAAAGGGAGCCGCGTTTTGCTCCACGCGGAAAGCAAGAGCTCATCTCTTCCTTCTGGGAGCACTGATAACAGCGAGTTCAATGGAGGCGAAAACCAATGAAAAACACTTTCCTTTCAGCCCGTCTAGTGAGCGAAGATCTTATAAGGCTTTCCATCTTCTCGGAAGTGTCATTCGATAATATAAGCGCCACTCTTATCATCGATGAGAAGCAAAAATGGAAACTCGTGCCCGATAAGAAGACATCCCTCCATAACTTGACGATTCTCGATTACAAATTCGAAAAAAAGATCGCTCTCGGGCATAGCTACCGGCTTGAGGTCTTGGAATACGGCTTGGTGCCCCTTGATGTGAGCGAAGCCCCTTCCTTTCCTTCTTTTGATGAAGAATACGCCTACGATGGCTACGATTTGGGGGCGACTTATTCAAAGAAAGGGACGAGTTTTGCTCTTTGGGCCCCGCTTTCTAGCTCTGTGACCATCGAAATCCAAAAAGAAGATGAGAGCGAACCGCATTTCCATAAAATGAAACGCACTGAGCGCGGCGTTTATAGAATCAAGCTCGAAGGGGATTATGAGAAAGCCCGTTACATCTATCATCTTATCAATAGCGAGGTCCATGTCTCCTCAATCGACCCGTACGCGAAATGCTCCACCCTCAACGGGGAAAGAAGCGTGGTCGCCGATTTCGAGAAGCTCAAGATAGAGCTATATTCTTCCCGCCTCCCGGCGATGAATAGCTATTGCGACGCCATAATCTATGAAGGGCACGTCCGCGATCTCAGCATCGACCCGAGCAGTAATATCGAGCATAAAGGGAAATTCCTCGGGCTCATCGAGCGCGGGAAGAAAACATCACGCGGCAATCCAGCTGGTTTTGATTACCTCTTGTCTTTGGGTTTCACGCATTTGCAGCTTCAGCCCATCCAAGATTACGGTTCGGTAGACGAAAGAAACCCATCCGCTTCTTATAATTGGGGTTATGACCCAGTGCAGTATTTCGTGCCTGAAGGGAGCTATGCCTCTTCTCCGGATGACCCTTATAGCAGGATTTCCGATTGTCTTTCGTTAATAAGCGCCTTTCATAAAGAAGGCGTGAGGATCGTGATGGATGTGGTCTATAACCACGTCTATGAATACCAATCGACCTCGCTAGAGAAAATCGTGCCAAATTACTATTTCAGACGTAGATGTAACGGCCGACTCGCCAATACGAGCGGGTGCGGGAACGATTTGGCGAGTGAACGCCCGATGGTCAAAAAACTCATCCTCGACAGCGCGAAGTGGTGGATTTCATACTACGAGATCGATGGATTCCGTTTCGATCTGAGTGGGATAATCACCGTGAGCGTGATCAACGAGATCATCTCCTACGGCAAAAAGAAAAATCCTTATTTCATGGCGTATGGAGAGGGGTGGAATATGGGCGGAGAGCTCCCCGACCCTCTCGCTACGATGGAAAACTACAGGCTTTTGCCGGATTACGCCTTCTTCAATGACAAATGCCGCGAAGCCTATAAGCGTTACTGCAACGGGGATCTGTTCGCCACCGACGAAGCCAAATTCTCCTTTGCCGGCTCTTCTATCGATTTCTGCGGTGGAAAGAAGATGTTTTTCGATGCGCGTGCGAGCCTCAATTACCTTGAGTGTCACGATAACGGCACCTATTTTGACTATTTGACGAAGCATAATGGGGGCGAAAAAGAGACAATCCTCAAAAAGTGCCTTCTTGCGGAGAGCCTTATTCTCACAAGCTTCGGTATCCCTTTCATCCACGCTGGGCAAGAGGTCGGGCAATCGAAATGGATGAACGAGAACACCTACAATGCCCCCGATTGGTATAACCGTCTCTCTTATAAATTGATCGACGAAAGAAGCGAGATGGTGGACTATCTCCGCGCCCTCATCGTCTTCCGGAAAAAGACCCGCTTCCTCCATTCTTACGATCCACGCTTACTCGATCATTCTCTCGATATCAAAAACGAAGGCGATCTTCTTTTCGTCTCCATCACGGGGGAGGAGAATGCCTCGCCCTACAAAGAAATTCATTTATTCTATAACCCGACTGGGGTAGAATTAACGCACATCGTCGACAAGAAAGAGATAACCCTTTTCGGGAAAGATGGCAAATACGTCGCCACGAGCGAAAAGAAGGTCGTTGTGCCAGCTTTCTCTTTCATCGCCACAGCCTTGCCGAGATAGGCGGCATCCATAACGAAGATCCGATCAGACACAATCAAAAAAGGAGAGATCGAATGATTTCAAGCGTTTTCGTCACCGGCAGAGTCGGCCAAAGCATCGACTCCAATTACCGTTATGTGGAGGTTGAAAGGCCTCTTGTTGATCAAAATGGGGCTTTCGTGATTGACCGCATCCCTACCCGTATGCCGTATTTTGCTTCCTCTTCCTGGAGCAAGGAGAAAGAAGGGTCCTACATCGCCTTCAAAGGAAGGATCGAGATGGATGAGCGACTTGGTCTAGTGCTTGTCATTGAGCATAAAGAGATATACTCGCCCCGAATGGAGAATATCACAAAACAGGCATGACATTTGCTTCCTGAAGCGAATGTCTTTTCGTAAAAAAAACAGCAGAAATGTTATCTCGGGCGAAAAACGATAAAAAACATAGGATTTCGCTCTAAAATGTTGTTTAAGCCGTTTTTTCATGCGAAAATAGGCGTAAACAAGAGCGAAAAACGATAAAAACCACACGATTTCGCTCGGGAGGTACCTATGATAGGCAGAGAGAAGGAGATTGAGGAGCTAAAAAGCCTCTATGAAGACGGACGGGCCGAACTCATCGCTCTTTACGGGAGAAGGAGAGTCGGCAAAACGTTTTTGATCAACGAGCTTTTCAAAGATAAATTCGCTTTCAAGCATACCTCTTTGTCGCCAGATGAAGGGGATGAAGATGATCTAGAGAGCCAACTTAAGGCTTTTCACACCTCCCTAGTGAGGTACGGCATGAAAGAGGGAAGCAAAAAACCAGCTGATTGGTTTGAGGCTTTCTATATGCTCGAGAAGCTTTTGGATGAGAAAGATAAAGGAAATAGACTTCTGGTCTTTTTGGACGAATTGCCTTGGCTTGATACGCCAAAAAGCAATTTCATCAAAGCTTTCGAAGGATTTTGGAACGGATATGGCTGCGCGAAAAACAACCTTATGGTTATTGTTGCGGGCAGCGCGAATTCCTGGATCCAAAACAATCTGATCAACGGGGTTGGCGGTTTGTATGATCGAGTCACTTATGAAATTAAGCTTTCGCCTTTCACCCTCAAGGAATGCGAACGTTTTTTCATTGAGCGGAATTTGCCTTTGACGAGATACGACATCGTTTCCTCTTATATGATTTTAGGAGGCATTCCATATTATCTCGGATACCTTAAAAGAACAAACAGCCTTGCTCTCAAC
>CAVHTL010000018.1:0-16854 GCA_963638955.1 bacterium | reverse complement strand
GGTCGACAAGTCGTTTTTTCGTTTTTCGTGACGAGCGGATAGGCTAAACGGCTTTTCACGCCGTTTTATTCATGGATTCCTTTGTCCGTTTTTCTTTATTGCCTTGTCAGATTTTTAACAATAAGCGGCATGACTTGGCCTGCGTTTTTTCAACGGTCAATAAGCCGGAAACACAAAAATTGAAAATCACGGGAATTAAATATTGAAAATAAACGGAATAAAACATTGAAAAAATAGGGAATTAAGTATTTGAAATAAAGGTAATTTGCTGAAATAATATGAAAAAGGCGACATCGTGAACAATAATAAAACCATGAGCAAATATTACAAACGCTTCATTGAACAATTGATTGAGAAGAAGCTTAAATCATCTGGCGCAGTGCTCGTTGCCGGACCAAAATTTGCAGGAAAAACCACAACCTGCTCTTTGTTCGCGAGCAGCGTTTATCGCATCAACACAAGAAGCACAGTGAATGTGACTAAATTGAACCCGAAGATCGCTTTAAATGGAAAGCCTCCTCACTTGATAGATGAATGGCAAAAAGTCCCGGACGTTTGGAACTACATCAAGGAAGATCTCGATTTGGATTACGTATTTGGCAAATATATCCTGACCGGTAGTTCCACTCCCGCCGACAAAAAGGACATTCTTCATGACGGCGCCGGGAGAATCGTCACGCTCAAAATGATGACGATGTCCCTATTCGAATCTCTGGATTCAAGCGGACTGGTTTCCCTGCAAGGATTATTCTCCGACAAGAGTTATAACCCGTCTTTCGCAGATAATGGAACGACGCTCCAAGACATCGCTTTTTATATTTGCCGCGGCGGTTGGCCCTTGTCTTTGCAAGTCGATAGAGACATCGCTTTGGATATCACTAAAAATTATTACGATGGCTTATTTACTTTCGAAGACTCCGATAATGTATCATTCAGAAACAAGAAACCAGAGATTTTAAGAGCGATAATGAGGAGCTATGCGCGCAATATCTCCACCGAAGCATCGCTTAAATCGATAATCAAAGATGTTGAACAGTCAAACGAGAGAACGCTTGATGAAAAAACCTTCAAAGACTATTTGGAGGCATTGAAGGATTTATACATTATCGACGATATGGAAGCATGGAATCCAAGCATCAGATCGAAAACATCAATCGTTTCGACGCCCACTAGACATTTCATCGACACCTCTTTAGCCTGTCTCTCTCTTGGCTTATCCCCCGATGATTTGCTAAATGATTTCAGATCTTTTGGCCTCTTCTTTGAGGATTTCGCCATCAGGGATTTGAGAATCTATGCATCGATGCTAGACGGGGTAATAAGGCATTATCGCGACAATGCAGGACTAGAATGCGATGCCGTCATTCATCTAGGGAACGGGGATTGGGCCCCTATTGAAATAAAATTGGGGGGTGAGGAATTGATAGATTACGGTGCGAAAAAACTCAATTTGCTGAAAAAGAAGATATCGGGAAAAAGCGATATCAAGGCACCGAGCTTCATGATGATATTGACCGCGTTTGACTCATCTTACAAAAGGGAAGACGGCATTTACGTCATTCCTATCTCGATGCTACGAAACTAGTTAATATCCCTTTTTCCGAGTCGCAAGAACCGAAAGCCAGCTTCGGTCCGACGCGTCTAGCCTTCGTCTCCTTTTTCTTGGATTCGGATAATCGATTGCCTTTGTTTTTCTTATGGCTCGTTTAGGCAAAAAAGTGTTTTAGCCTACAAGATAATTGAAAATGTAGGTTACAAAGAGTATGCTTCTTCCATGGATAAAGACGAGATAATGGAAGAGCTCTCTTCGCTCGTTGCAGGGTATATTTCAATCAAGACGATAAACAAGAAGAAGAGATACTATCTTCAGCGAAGGGAAGGAAAGCGAATCAAAAGCACGTATATCAAAGAAAACGAATTGACGGAAATAAAGAGTGCTTTGTCTAGGCGTAAAGAACTAGAAAGTCTTTTGAGAAGCCTTGAGTGCTCGCCAAATCTGTCTCCCTTGCCAGAATCCTCTCGTTCCTTAAGCGGAAAGGTGATGGAGAAAGACGAAGTCGTTGCTTCGTTTATTAACGGCGAGCTCGTCTATATAAACGAAAAGAAGGCTCCTCTTTCAATCATTTTCTCCAAAAGGCTAGAGGGATGGCTATCTTCCCGCGCCGTCGATAGTTCTCGGCGCAACTCCCGTTTGCTAAAAAAGATTCTCGATATTTCCTCCCATAACGATATGGAGACTACTTTGATATCCCATGCGATATCCTTGACCGACGATTATTGGTTTAAGCCTAATAAATCGAAATTGAAGTGGAAAGACGTCTCTTCCTTTTCCGACGAATACGCCTATTTGTCTCTCAAAGGCGACGCTTTCCATTTACCTTCAAAACCTAAGCTCACCCCCGAACTCACCTTGCCAGGAAGCTACGAGAAGTGTTGGAAAAAGATCGATGGATGCTGGAATCTGATAAAAAAAGGAAACCGAAAAGAGCTCTTCTCCGAGTATTTTTGTTCGCGTTTAGCTTCCTTTATCGGGATAGCCTCCGCTTCGTATAGATTGAGCGGAGAATATATCATTACGGCGAATTTTGCCTCAAGCGTCAATTTTGAGCCCCTTTCCTCTATCGCTGGTAGGGACGACGATAGATACGATCATGTCTTCCCGCTTCTATTCGCCTTGAATAGAGACATCGCCAGAGATTATCTGCATCTCATCTATTTCGATTGTCTTGTCAATAACATCGATCGTCATAACGAGAATTGCGGCTTGCTCCGCGATCGCGATGATGGGCACATCATTTCCTTGTCCCCAAATTTTGACAACAATATCGCCTTGCTCTCAGTTGATGGTTATCCCCGCGATATAACCCGCCGCTCTGACGGGCTCATCTCATATTTTGAGCGGTTTTTGAAGAAAAACGCGGAGGCGTCTAGTTTATTCATCTCATTGGATTTGATTCCGCTCAATGAAAAAATGATCAAATCGATTCTTGATGATTGCCCCATAAAAGTCGATGAGGATACCTTGATTTCCTTTTTGCTCAATGGGTGGAAACGCTTGAAGACAATACAAGATAACCTACGAAGATAATTGAAAATGTAGGTTACAAAGAGAGATCTTTTTACCTGACTGGAACCGAGATACCGGAAGGGCTCTTTTTGTTTGCGGGGTTGATTGCAATCATGACGGCAAAGAAAGAGAGACGCTATCTTAAACATAGTGATGGTAAGCGGGATGAAAGAGGCTCGCATCAAAGGAAAGAAGCCGCTGGTCCACGGCGCTATATAAAACCTTTTGCCCGGATGAGTTTTCCCTATCCTCTTAATGAATCAAACAATTGGTTCTCCTCTTTCGATTATAAGCATTTTTCCAAAAGCTTGATTTCCTCTTTTATTCCGATTATGTCGCATGTTTTTTCTCTTTCGCGCATGTTTTTTATTTTCTATATCTCCCCAAAACTGCAAAAAAACGAACGATTTGGGGAGATATCCATCTTTGAATGGAGCAATATTTGCCTTTCTTGAGAGAGAAATAAGGCGTGTTGTTTTTATGGTTATGGCGCCCCTTTGTTCTCTTTATGATCGGGGTTTTCGCAACGGAGACTATATTAATAAGGACGATAGGAAATAGGTTACGACGATAACCGAAATATAGATTCCAAATGACGCAAACCCTTCTATATATTAAGGATATGCTTCCTTCTCGCGCTTATTTAGGTCAAAAGGCGCTTGCAAAGCGAGAGAGGCAAGGGTAAATTAAAGGGCGCGGAAAACCCTCGGAAGAGGTTCTGCGAGAAAAAAACGCTAAAAGTCGGAGTGGCAATTGGCCACTCTTTGTTTTTATGGAGGTAGTGATGGAAGAAGCCAACAAAGTAAAAGAGCTTTTGGAAGGGCCTTTGAAGGAAAAAGGCTACTCACTATATTCAGTGAACCTCTCGCGAAGCGGAGGCGAAAAACTCCTCTCGATCGTCGTCGACCGCGAGAGCGATATCTCTCTGGACGATATCGTGAAGGTGAGCGACCTCATCAACCCGTTGCTCGATGAGAGCGATCCCATCGAAGGGGCTTACACGCTCGACGTCTCTTCCTTAGGAGCCGAGAAGCCGCTCGAATTGAGCAAATTGGAGCGCTACACCAATAAATACGTCAATCTGCATCTCTCTCACCCCTTTGAAGGGAAAAACATCTTGGAAGGGACTTTGCTCGAGGTGAGCGATCTCTCCCTCACCATCCGCCTCAAGGAAAAGGGGAAGAAAAGAGATGTGAATATCGAAAGACAATACGTCGACAAAGCCAGATTAGCCATTGAATTCTGAAAGGGAAAAATATGCCAAGCAAAAAGAAAAATGCCGTCATGATGCCAAGACTCTCGGATGCCGTTATCGAGATCGCAAACGCCAAAGGGATAAGCGAAGAAAGCGTCGTAACCGCCTTGACGGAGGCTTTAAGAAAAGCCTACATCAAGTATCTAGGCGGCGGAGATGATGCCGTAGTGGAAGTCAAACTCGATTTAGAGAACTCCTCGATTTATCTAGCCCAGATCAAGAAAGTCGTCAAGGACGTCCAAGACGATTATCTCGAGATAGATTACGAAGAAGCGAATGAAGGCTTAAGCGAGCCGATTTGGAAAGAAGGGGACAATTACCCAATTCCAGCGACCGTCGCCGAACTTTCGAAAGTTTTCGCCAATGCCGTGAAAGGCAATCTCCGCAACGAACTAGGGAAAGCGGAAAGAAGCGCCTTATACGATATCTACAAAGACCATATCGGCGAGATGATCACCGGTACCGTTGAGAAAGCGGATGAGAGAAGCATCTCCGTCAACATCGGGAGAACGACGGTCGAGCTCACACGCCGCGAGATGATAGGGGACGAATTCTTCCGCATCGGCGACAGCGTCAAAGTCTACATCCAAGAAGTGAAGCAAGTGAGCGAAGAAGGGAAACAAAGCCGCGGATCTCAAATCGAGGTCACCCGTTCCTCGGAAGGCTTCCTCCGTCGTTTGTTCGAAGAGGAAATTCACGAAATCTACGATGGCACCGTCATTATCAAAGGGATCGCTAGAGAAGCTGGCGTGCGCAGCAAAGTCGCCGTCTATAGCGCAAACCCAGACGTCGATCCGACTGGCGCCTGCATCGGGCAAGGCGGCAACAGGATTCAGAAGATCGTCGCTCAACTAGGAAACGGCATCGACAAAGAGAAAATCGATATCATCGCCTATAGCAAAAACCCAGGATTATATATCGCAGATTCTCTCCGCCCAGCCCAAGTGCTCGGCGTGAAGATAGTCGACGCTTCCGCCACCCCAAAGCCAAAGGCCATCGCCGTCGTGCGCGACGAGCAGCTTTCTTTGGCAATCGGCAAAAAAGGCGCGAATGCGCGTTTGGCGAATAAACTAACCGGATGGAACATCGATATCGTCGAGGAATCCATCGCCAAAGACGAGAATATCGATTACGTGACCACCGACATCCTCCAAAAGCAGGCCGACGAAGAGAAGAAGGCAGAGGAAAGAGAGGCTTATGCCCGCAAGAGCGCCCTAGAGGCCGCCAAACGCGAACAAGCCGCTTCGGAAACCAAAGTCGAAGAGACGAATGCCGTTATAGAGGCGGAAGAAACGCCGGCTTCATCAATCGAAGAAGCACCTGTTACTGAGACAGCCAAAGAAGATATCAAAGTCGCTGAGCCAGTCGAAGAAGTCAAGGTTCCTGAACCCGAGAAAGCGGTGGAGCACGCCGAGGTCAAGACCACGAAGAGCCTCTCCGAGCTCGAGGAAGAGCTAGAGAAGGCGAAGAATAAGCCTTCCGTCTCGTCGCGCGGCAACCAAAAAGCCAAGCGCCCACACAAGATCACGGAAGAGGAAGTCGAGCGCGTGAAGGTGAGCGAAGTGACTCCAGCAGTCGACGCCATGCCTATCTATTCGCAAGAAGAGCTTGAGCAAATCGAACAAGAAGAGAACATGAATAACGACCTCGACAACATCGACGAGGACGAGGATCTCGATCAGTACGACAGCTATTACGATGACGACAAATAAAAAGACGATATATAGGAAAGACATCATCTCGGGGGGGATTTTCCCTCGCGATGAGCTTCTGCGCATCGTTTGTCTCGATGGGGGGATCCATATCGATCGCTACCACAAAGCCAAAGGGCGCGGAGCCTATATCAAAATAGACGAGGCGAATATCTCTAAGACGGCTATTTGCCTTAAGGCGATAAATCGCGCCTTGAGGCAAACCTTCAGCCTAGAAGACATCGCCTCCTTGCAGGAGGAAATCGAAAAGAATGGATAACACTTTGGGTTTCCTCGGCATCCTCTTCAAAGGCCACAAGGCCTTGATCGGGATGGAAGCAAAAGAAAGCGACAAAGGCAGAATGGCCTTCCTTGCATATGACGCGAGCGAAAACAGCAAAAAAGACGTCAATCATCTTATTAAGGATATTCCCGTCAATGAACGCTATAACAAAAAAGAGCTCGGGGAGGCACTGGGCTACCCCGAAGTGAGTTTCATCCTCGTCATCGACAAGAAAGCCGCTCTCTCGCTAGAGAAGAAAAGAAAGGAGACACTATGAAGAAAACGCAATTCCACTCAAAGAAAAACGACGGCCAGAAACGGAGAATCGAGAACTTCTCCTCCCACGCCTCAAGCAAAAAGAAAGAGGAATTCGCCAAAGTCAACGGAGGTGTCTTCGTTTACTCTAAGCCTCTATCGGTGGCCGATTTGAGCAAAGCCATCAATATCCCAAGCGTCCAGATCATCAAATACCTCTTTATGCAGGGCAAGATGGTCACCATCAACCAATTGCTTGACGATGAGACAATCGGCACCCTTTGCCTAGAATACGGCTACGACTTCAAGAAAGAGAAAATCGTCGATGCCGACCACTTCGAGGAACTCGAGATCGTCGATGACCCTTCCGATTTGGAGGAGCGCCCATCGATTGTCACCGTCATGGGACACGTCGACCACGGCAAAACCACCCTCATCGACGCCATCCGCAGCAGCGATGTGGCTTCTCATGAAGCCGGCGGCATCTCGCAAGCTATCGGTGCCTATCAAAAAGAATACAACGGCAAGAGAATCACGATCATCGACACCCCAGGGCACGCAGCCTTCACCGCGATGAGGGCGCGCGGAGCCCAAGTCACCGATATCACGGTGCTCGTGGTCGCGGCAGATGATGGCGTCATGCCTCAGACTCTAGAAGCCATCGACCACGCCAAAGCCGCCGGATGCGAGATAATCGTGGCCATCAATAAGATGGATAAGCCAGGGGCGAACGTGGATAAAGTCAAGCAAGAGCTTATGTCTCACGATATCATCTCCGAGGATTACGGGGGCGATGTCATGATGATCCCTCTATCCGCCAAAACCGGAAAAGGCATCGAGGATCTGCTCGACGCGATTCTATTGAAAGCCGAGATGATGGAGCTCAAAGCCAACCCGCGCCGATACGCGATCGGCACCGTCTTAGAGAGCAATCTCGATAAAGGCGAAGGACCAAAGGCGACGCTTCTAGTCCAAAACGGCACCCTAAACAACAGCGACTATGTCGTCGTGGGCGAGATATACGGGAAAATCAGGAGAATGTGCAATGAATACGGGCAAGTCGTAAAGACTGCTCTCCCTAGCACCCCAGTCTCCGTCACCGGCTTATCCGCCGTCCCAAGCGCCGGGGACCGCTTTATGGCCTTCCCCACCGAGAAAGAGGCCAAGGAAATCGCCGAAAGGCGCGCATTGGCCAAAAAAGAGCAGACCCAAAGCGGGAGCGCGGCTCTCTCTTTGTCTGACCTCAATAACCTCGTGAACGCTGGGAAGATCAAAGACATCAACGTCATCGTCAAAGCCGATACCGCGGGGAGCGCGGAAGCGGTGAAAGCATCGCTCGAGAAATGCAGCAACGATCACGTCCATATCCACGTAATAAGTGCCGCGGCTGGCGCGATCAGCGATAGCGATGTTCTTCTCGCAAGCGCCTCAAACGCGATAATCTATGCCTTCAACATCAGGCCGGATGCCCGCGTCAATGAGAAAGCGAAAGAAGAGCATGTCGAGATTAGACCTTATCGAATCATCTATCAGCTAATCGACGATATCTCTTCCGCCCTCAAAGGAATGTATAAGGCCGAGATGGTGGAGAAAGTGAGCGGGCAAGCCGAAGTGAGGCATATCTATAAGATCACTCACGTTGGCACCGTCGCCGGCTCTTACGTCACTTCCGGCGAACTCAAGGCCAAGGAGAAAGTAAGGCTCCTTCGCGCTGGCGTTATCATCTACGAAGGCGCTTTAGCCTCCCTCAAGCGCTTCAAAGACGACGTCAAGGAAGTCAAAGAGGGCTACGAATGCGGCTTATCGATCGAAGGCTATAACGACATCAAGGAAGGCGATATCGTCGAAGGCTACGAGCTCGTGGAGAAGGAATAATGGCGGATAGGCAAGGCAGAATCAAAGCGCTCATAAGCCGCAATATCTCCGACATCTTGACTTTCGAGCTCAAGAACAAGCACATCGGCATCCCCTCAGTCAACGAGGTCGTCATCAATAACGACAATTCTCTCGCCAAAGTCTATGTCTCCTTCATCGGCGCGAAATACCCACGCCAGAACTTGGAAGAACTCAACCGCTGCAAAGGCTTCGTGCGCTCATCTTTGGCCAAAAAAATGGATTTGTACAAAACCCCTGACATCGTCTTTATCTACGATGAGCAGTTCGAACGGGCCGAATCGCTCGATAAAGCCTTGGAAAAAGAGGAGAGCGAACTCGCTTCCATCAAGAAAGAAGGCAAATGAAAATCAAGCCCCGGGAAGGCCATCTTGGGGCTTTTTTGGTTGTTTTCTGGTCGTTTTCTGGTTGTGAAACATGTTTTGGCAGCCAACTGCCGAAATAGAGCGACAGAAAGACGAAACAACGGAATTATACCCGTTTCATATAATGGCTTTTGCCGTCATTGATATCGATTTTCTTCGCGAATCCTGCTTCAAGAGCAAAGCCTTCTTTTTCGCCTAGAAGCAAAAAGGAGAGAGGGCTTATCCTTTTTCTTTTCATTTCGATGAGCTTATTGAGGGCAGCGATTTTCGCCTCTTTTTTGCCTTTTAGATGAAAGAAGGCGATTTTGTGGGCGTTTAGGGGATATAGGGATATCTCTCCCGCCAGCTTCCCTTTCTCGTAGATAAGATAGTTCTCCTCGCCTTCTTTCTTCTTGCTTCTAGATAAGGAAGATAGGCGCATCGATTCATCATCGTTTATGGGCTTAAGGGAAAAGGCGCCATCTATCTTGTATTCGATAGAGAGATAGGGGAGAGACGGCTTTCTCTCCTCAAAGAGGAGATTGAAGAGGTTTTTCTCGCTTTCTTCATAAATCGAATACAAATCATGCAGCGTCTTCTTGGCTTTCTCTCTGTCGGTATGCTTGTTCGCGGGGCAAGATGAGGCAAGAACCGGCACCTCTTCCTCTTTGACGAAGGAGATGATGTCTTTTTCGCGAACGTAGATGAGAGGCCTGATGAAATAAAGACCTTTGTCGAGTTCCATCTTCGGGGCGAAAGTCGAGAGTTTCCCGCCGTGCACGGCATTGAGGAAAAGGGTCTCCAAAGCGTCATCGTAATGGTGAGCGAAGGCTATCTTGTTGCATTTGCATTCTTTCGCAAGGTCTTTCATCGCCGCCTTCTTCATCCTTGAGCAGATAGAGCAAGGAAGATGGTGTCCCTCTTTTTGATGGGCTTTCAAGGCCTCATAGACGAAGCGCTCGTCGATGATGCGAAGAGATGTTCCGCACTCTTTCGCGTATGCTTCGATTTTGCTTGTGTCGATAGGAGCGAAACCCAAGTCGAGATAGACTGGAAAAGTAGAGAAGCGCTTGAAAGAGAAATAGGAATATAGGCTCATGGCTTTTAAAAGCGCCAAAGAGTCCTTTCCGCCCGATACCCCGAGCAAAATCCTGTCTCCGTCCTCGATGAGGTTATACTCTTCGTCAGCCTTTCGTAGAGCCGACAATATTTTCCGGATGCTTTTGCCCATGTCTTCGCCTTTTCTCTTTAAATCATTATAATGATTCTCGCATGAAAAGCGGAATCCTTCTCATCGATAAAGATATCGGCATGACCTCTAGAGAGGTCGATAACAAGATCGGGCGCATATTCAAAACCCATAAAGTGGGGCATCTAGGGACTTTAGACCCTTTCGCAAGCGGGCTTCTCATCGTCGCCCTCAATGGCGGGAGCAAATTCCTGCCTTATATTTCCGATGATAGGAAAGTCTACGAGGCCACTCTTTCTTTGGGCAAGAAGACCTCAACCGGCGATCTAGACGGGGAGACGATCGAAAGAAAGGATGTGCCGCCTTTAAGCGAAGGGAAAGTCAAAGAGGCTCTTCTCTCCTTTTTGGGCGAATCGCTTCAGCTTCCCCCGATGTATAGCGCCATCAAGATTAACGGCACGCCGCTTTATAAGCTCGCCCATAAAGGGGAAGAGATCGAGCGCAAGAAACGCCTCATAAACGTCTATTCGCTTGAGCTACTATCAATGAAAGACAAGGAGATATCATTTAAGGCCAAAGTATCAGCCGGCACCTATATAAGGACCCTTGGGGAGGATATCGCTCTTAGTCTTGGGACCGTCGGCCATCTGACTAGCCTAAGACGCACCTCCATCGGCTCAATAAGCGTGAAAGAGGCGATTCATCTAGCTGAGGTCAGTGAGCCGATGGTCAAAGAGCCAACGCCTTTTATAAGCTCATATGAGCATATTGAAGTCGAAGCGAAAGACGTGAAGGCGATTAAAGACGGAAAGTCTATCGATATGAAAAGAGATTGCGGCTCGAAAATCATTTTGACCTATGAAGGCATCGCTTTGGCAGTCTACGCCAAGAAAGAAGGAAGCGTCTATAAAGCCGAAAGGGGCCTTTTCTTATGAAAAGCGTCTATTACGAGGACGGCTGGGGGATAATCCCCGATCGTTTGACTCTCCTCCTCGGCTCTTTCGATGGGCTCCATCTAGGGCATTATGAGCTCGTGAAAGAGGCGAAAAAGAAGGCGAGTGGCGATATCGGGGCGCTTTTATTCTCCGACAACATCGCCTCCTTCTTAGGCCATAAAAGCGCGAAATCGCTCACTTCGCTTGAGGACAAAAAACGCTTATTCGCCTCATACGGCTTCGATTATCTTTTCTTGATCCCTTTGTCGAAGGAATTTCTCGCCTTGGACAAAGATAGTTTCCTAGATAAATACATCGCCCCTCTTTCGCCTTCTTTGCTCATATGCGGGGAAGACTATTCCTTTGGGGAAAGGGCGGAAGGGAAAACTGGCGATTTAAAAAAGAGATTCGACGTATCCATCTTGCCTATCAAGACGATGGACGGCGAGAAAATCGGGACGCAGCGGATCATCGCTTTGATCGAAGAAGGGAAGATCGAAGAAGCGAACGCTCGGCTTGGAAGGGATTATGAGATATCGGGGAAAGTCGTAAGAGGGCTAGGGAACGGGCATAAAATCGGCTTCCCGACCGCGAATCTGTCTTTATCTTCCCCTTATCCTTTGCCTCCTTCTGGAGTCTATAAGACCGTTTCCTACTTACGCGGCATCCCTCATCTATCCTTGACCAACATTGGCGATAACCCGACTTTTGGTATCAGCAAAGAGAGGAGCATCGAGACCTATATCCCCTCTTTCGAAGGCGAGATATATGGCGAAACGCTTTATCTCTCCTTTCTCTCTTTTATACGAAAAGAAAGAAAATTCAAAAGCGTCGAAGAACTCAAAAAGCAGATTGAGCTCGATACTTTTTCCTTAGGAAACAACGAAGATAAAAAATAAATTGTAACAATGTTGCCCAATTATAGTATTATGGGGCCTAACAATATTATTTAAGGATGTTTGAAAAATGACAGATGCAACAAAACGTGCTCTGGCCGACTCCTTACGAAAATTGCTTTTGGAAAAGCCTTTGCCGAAGATCACGGTCGGCGAGGTAAGCACCGGGGCAGGGGTGAACCGGCAGACCTTCTATTACCATTTCGCGGATATCGTGGACTTATTGCTTTACGGAAGCACGCTCATCGGGGATGAGATCATTTCCGATACCTCTTTCGGGTTCGACTTCGAGAACGATTTCCTGCGGGTACTCTCTTATTTCAAGGGGAATATAGCGATCGTCGACAATATCTATCCCTATTTGGAAAAAGAGGCCGCCGAGACCCTTTTCGAGGGCATCACCCACGAATTCATGCTCCATTACGTGAAAAAAGCCGCCGTTGGGCTCGAGGCGAAAGAGGAAGACGTCACTCGCGTCTGCTCTTTCTATGGGCACGCCATCAAAGGCGTTCTGTATGATTACGTCTCAACCCATTTCTCGCTCAACATACAAGATGTGGCGCATCACGCTTCTTCGTTGCTCCTTGGCAGCTTGAGGAATTCGCTCATCAATCTCGCAAACGACCGCTTGGCAAGATAAAAAATCTTGTTGATGCCCATTTCTAGGCGTAATTAGTCAATACAATCAAAACAAGCGCATTTTGCTTGCGGTTTTGGCCAAAAAGTCGCTGTTTTGGTCAGGGGAGGGTATTTGAGGTAATTTTATCTTTTTTCCCTTTCGCTGTTAGGAGAAATGGAGTACCTTTTGCGAACCTGTTTTTTGAAATCTTTTATTTTTTCTCTCCTTCCAATGGTTAGATGAGAAAAACTGGTGGTTTTGGTCTATGGATTTATCTGAAAAACGAAAAAGCCTCCATCAGCACGACAGAGACGGATTTGAGAGCTTTCGCTTTTGTTGAAATTTTGGTATGGCGATTTGCAGTAGTCAACGTTTTGTAGACACTTCTTCCGTTTTCGAGGACTTAGATTCCTCGATCTTTTTTTGCTTCTTCTCGTATTTGATCTTACTGGGCTTTTCACCGACGCTTTCTCCCTTCGCCGCCTTTTCCCTATAGGCCTTTGGCGTGAGATAGCCCAATGCGGCCGACGGCCTCTCTTCGTTGAAGAACTTGATGTACCGCTCGACGAACAAAGGCACGTCGCCGCAATGGGCTATGTCGAAATCGATGAACATCTCGACCTTCGACCACCCGTTGATGGCTTCCATCGCCCCGTTGTCCGTCGGGGTTCCGGCGCGCGACATCGAATGCGTGATATGATATTGGGGAAGGAGCTCGTTGAAGCCCTTCGATGCGTAGACGGAGCCTTGATCGGTGTGCAGGATCGGATTGAGCCCGTCTATTTTCTTTATCTTCTCGGCGACCATCTCGAGCCCTTCAAAATAGGTGCTTCTGTCCCCTTTGCGGCTCGATAGGCCGTAGCCGACGATCTCGTTGTTCCAGAGATCCATGTAGAGCGTGAGCTCCCAGTATTTCCCTCCCGCCCAGAACGCCGTCATGTCGCTGACGACGCATTGGAGCGGGCCGTCGATCTTCAGAGAAGCCATGACGGCGTTGGGGTAGACTTTCTTTGGGTCCCCCGGCTTTTTGTAGGCGTAATGCCTGCTTTTCGACTTTATGCCCGCGAACTTGCAGCACCTGTGGGCGTATTGGTCGGACATCACGACGCCGAGGTCCAGTCGCATCTTCGCGTTCAGCCATCTGTATCCGTGGCTCGGGTATTTGGAATGGTACTCGCAGAACAGGGCGACGTCGGCCGTCCTCTTCCTGAGCCTTTCGGACGGGCTGGCGAGCCTTGCCTTCCATTTGTAGTAGCCGGACCTGGATATCGACATCGCCTCGCAGAGGGCCTTTATCGGCCATCTCGCCGAGAGCTCCATGGCTATCTGGAACTCGCATCTTTTATAGAAATGAATTCCTTCGCCTTTCCACCCCCTTTCACCGCATACCCTTTTTTTGCGCGGGCGACCTCGATGTCCTTCAGCATCAGCTCGTTTATGAGCTCTTCCTTGCTCATCGATCTGTAGTCGGCGCCCGGCTCCGGCCTTTTGGCTCCCTTGGGAAGCGGGTCGATCCCGATCGACTTGAGGTATTCCCTGACGTAGAGGTAGATGGTCTGCTGCGACGCGCCATACGCCTCCGATGCCTCCTTGACGGTAAGCTCGTGCTCGTAAACGCGCCTGCCTATGTCTAATTTTTCCTTCGTCATGTTTCCGTTTGTGACCTCCTTGTATAAATTCTAGATTAAGCTGTCTAGGAATTTGAATGGAGTGTCTACTTTCAGGTTACCAGTGCAAGATATTGCCACTTACTCCTTGAAAAGAGTTATAAAGATGTTATAAAAAGTCCATGGTCTTGCGAAGCTACCCATTCTCCAAAGAGGGCAAGGAAGCGCTTGAGAAAAGCGAAAAGAAAGCCAAAGATTGGCCAGTCCTGTATCTTATAAACGGCGAAAAAGAGCTTTATATCGGCGAAACGCAGAATGCCGTCAACCGCATGGGGCAGCATCTTGAAAACGCGGAAAGGAAATCCCTCACGAGGTTCAACGTCATTTTCGACGATGAATACAACAAATCCGCCATCCTCGATCTCGAGCAGCAGCTTATCCAACTCTGCGGCGCCGACCATAAATTCACGCTTCAGAATTTGAATGGCGGGCAGTCATATAAGCACGACTATTATGAGCGCGAGAAGTATCTCAACAAAATCGATTCCATCTGGGAGGCTTTAAAAGACCAGCATCTCGTGGCTAAAACTCTAGAAGATATAAGGAATTCGGATCTATTCAAATACTCTCCCTATAACACCTTGACCGTGGAGCAAGGCGAGATATCGAACGAAATCATCATTGACGCGCTTAAGAAACTGAGCGAAGGCAAAGAAGGCGCCTCCATCATTTATGGCGGGGCAGGCACAGGGAAGACAATCGTCCTCATCAATATCCTTTATCGCTTATTGAACGCGAGCAAAAGCCGAATCAGCTCCTCGGAAGAGCAGGAAGAGCTCTCCGATTACATGCATGTCGTGATGGCTATCCAAAATTACATCAAGGAACACGAAGGGAAGAAACTGAAAATAGCCTACATCTGTCCGATGACTTCTCTCCGAGCAACGATGAAGAAGGTTTTTAAGGCGAGCAAGAACGGGTTGGATCCCTCTATTATCAAAGGGCCGCAAGGATTATTCGACGGCGGGGAGAAATACGACATCGTCCTCGTCGATGAGGCGCATCGCTTATGCCAAAGAAAGAACCTCACTTCATATGGCTCTTTCGATAAGATAGCAAAGAAAATCGGGATGGACCCATCTGAAGCGACGCAGCTAGATATGATCCTCGCGCGTTCCAAATACAGGATCCTTGTCTATGATCCCGAGCAAACCGTGAAAGGATCAGATATCAGCCCCGAGCAGTTTCGTAGGGCTTTAGAAGCCTCATCGCCGCTTGAATGCCGTCTATCTACCCAAATGCGCTGCAAAGGCGGGGAGAGATTCACCGATTATCTTGACTCCATATTTCGCTGCAGCCAGAAAGAGCCCCTTTATTTCGATCCCGACGAATACGATTTCCGGATGTTTTACGATATTGGGGAAATGGAAAAGGCCATCAAAAGGAACGATAAGGTCTTTGGTTTGTGCCGAATGGCTGCTGGCTACAGCTGGAAATGGGTCTCAAAGCCCTACATCGATAAGGGATATCAATACATCAAAGAGCATCATCTCGAGGATATCCATATCGATGGATATGATTTGGTGTGGAATATGACTAACGAGGAATTCATCATCTCCAAAGGGGCGGTGGATCAAGTAGGATGCATCCACACTTTGCAAGGCTATGACCTCAACTACGTCGGGCTCATATTCGGCAAAGAGATCGATTACGATTCCGCCACAAACAAAATCGTCATAAACAAAGACGAATTCTATGACACGAAGGTCAAAAGCGGGGTGGACGAGGAAACGCTTGCTCGTTACATCGTCAATTCCTACAAAGTGATGATGACGCGCGGCATCAAAGGGTGCTACGTTTATGTGTGTAACCCTAGATTAAGAGAATATCTTTCCAGATTCATCAAGGAGTAAAAGCATGGATAAACTTGAAATATTGCTCGCTAGAATCGATAAATTCAGCAAAGACCGGGACTGGGATCAGTTCCATACGCCCTCTAATCTAGCAAAATCCATCGCGATTGAGGCCGGGGAGCTGCTCGAGTGCTTCCAGTGGAGCGATGAAGGATACGATATGAGCAAGGTCAAAGACGAATTGGCGGACGTGCTGAATTACTGTCTGCAGCTATCCTTGGCTCTTAACCTCGATCCCATCGCGATAAGTGAGAGCAAAATGGACAAAAACGAAAGAAAGTACCCAGTTGAGAAGGCTAAGGGCGTCGCGAAGAAATACGATGAGCTTTGATGAGGTTTTCTTTGAACGCGAATCGCATTTTCCTTATTTTTTTATCGAAAAAGGTCTTAAAATGAGGCCCATGAAAAAGAAAACGTTATTGCTTCACTCGTCTCTTGTTTTGTTGACTCTTCTCTCTTCCTGCTCTTCTAGCGGAGAGTTAGAGCCTAAGCCAGGGGGCGGGGAGAGCAAAATGACGGGCATAAGCTCATATCTTTACGAGAAAAAGGAAGACGGGGAGCTTATAGGGATGACCCAATGCAATTCCCCCGATTGCTCGGGCGAAGAGAGATTCGTGAATCTCTTCGTGCCTCTCCTCAACAAAGACTACTACATTTTGATTTATCCCGTTTTGTCAGAGAGTTCCAAATCTTTGATGCTCGTGGGCGATCAAGCAAAAGTCGCAGAGAATGAAGCGTATACTGTATCTTTTTATGAAGAAATGGACCAGACCGCTTATAAAATATCCTTTGGGAAAGTAGGCCGATATAGAGTCAATATCACCCTCGGCTCCTTTTCCGATTGCTTTGATGTCGTAACGGAAGAGGAAAGCTCTTCGCTTCATCAATAGGCTTTCTTCTTAACTCC
>CAVHTL010000017.1:8649-16862 GCA_963638955.1 bacterium | reverse complement strand
AGATCAATCTGAGCTCCGCTCTCTTCGTCTCAGCCGCAACGAATGGCAAATCCGCCTCCGCCTCCAGCGAGATGGCCGCTATTTCCGCTAACGCAGGGAGCGATTACAAGCTGACGCTGAAAGATACCACCCGCAGTTTCGCCGTAACCCAAGAATCTTTCGATGTGGATTCCAAGGTCAGCGGGACAGACGGTGAGAAGATCACCATCAATTACTCAAACGCCAAATTCGGAAGCAACGAATACGTTTCCGCCATCATTGAAGACAAAGAGGGCAATGCCACCCACTACGGCAAGCTCAAGGCGATAACGGCCTCAAGCGCCGCTAGCGGAACCGTCGATGTCGCTATCCCTTCTGGCCTAGCGACCGGTACCTATACGCTTCATCTCTTCAATGAGCAAGACAATGGCGACAAAAAGACGGATTACGCAAGCGCCTTCCGTGACGTTACTTTGAACGTGACCTCCACTGCGGAAGCCTCGATTGGCTCAACTCTCTACGGCACGGTCAAAGAGGCATTCGATGAGGCAAGCAGCAACGAGACCGTCGACACCATCAAAATCCTCAAGGAATTCGATGATGGCACCACGTGGATAAACGATTTAGGACTCAAAGCGGGTGACAAGCTAGAGACATATGATGGCTTTATCTATGTCTCGACGACCGATGCGACGGTGTACGCCAATACGGAAGAGAGCAAGGTCTTCGTCAGTTTCTCAATCGGCGCGAACGGGACATTGACTGTCGAAGATGGCGCCGATGAAGGAAGCGGCGACTTCGCCTATACCGCAGGCGATACGACAACGAAATTAACGATCGCCGAAGGTAACTACAACGAGCTTGTAGAAGGCGCGGTCAAACTCGACAAGGGCGAAGAGATAAAATTCGCCGAGAAGAGCATCAAGAACGCTGGCGAAGATACGATTACCCTTAAAGTCGGCGACCCTGAAGAAGATTATTGCAGCATTTCCCTTACGAAAACCGGCAAGGTCTCCATCGATGAAACCGAATACGGATTGGGCGTAAATGACAGCAAACTCGTGATTGACGATTCAGGCAACGTGAAACGCTGCTACGACATGTCAAAAGTGAGTTTCAGCAATGAGACCGTCACTTATGATGGCAAATCGCATAGTCTCGCCGTGAGCGGTTCTCTCCCATCCGGCGTTATAGTCACTTACGAAAATAACGGCCAGGTTGAGCCTGGCGTATACACCGTCACCGCGAAATTCAGCAGCGAAGACGACTCTTATTTGCCGCTCGACCATGCGATGAGCGCCACTCTCACCATCGTCAAGGGTAGCTACGATATGTCCGGTATTAAGTTCGACGACGCCTCCTTCCCTTATGACGGGGAAGCCCATAGCCTTGCGATCAGCGGCACCCTACCTTCCGGCGTGACAGTCACTTACGAAAATAACGGCCAGACAGAGCCAGGCGTATACAAGGTCACTGCGAAATTCAGCGTGGATGGTGCGCGTTACAACGAAATCGCCGATATGAGTGCGACTCTTACCATCAAGCAGACATCCGTCGAGCCCGTCATCGAAGGTGGGGACGAGAACGAAGTCCTCATCTATTCGGAGAACGGCCTCGAGCCGGGTACAATTGTCCTCGTCGAGAAAGAAAGCGAGGTCCCAGAGGCCATCCAAGAAAGCGTGAGAGAGGACGAACTCATCGCCGCAGTCTACGACATCTCCCTCGATAATGACGGGGTAAGCGTGCAGCCAAACGGCAACCTCACCATTAAGATCCGCGTCCCTGACTCCGCCGATGGCAGATCCTTCCGCATCCTCCATCTCCACGGGGAAGAGGTGTTAGAGCTCTCGCATGAAGTCGTCGACGGATACATCATCATCACGGTCGACAAGCTCTCCGAGTTCGCGATCGTTGTCGATAACAGCGCCTCGATACTCTGGCTCATCATAATCCTCGCCATCATCTTCGTTCTCGGCGCATCATTTATCACTCTCGACATCCTCCACCAGAAAGGGATCATCGGATTCGACATCCTCGCGGAGACGAAGGTTTTGACGGACAAGGCCCTCAATGGAATGAAGACGCTCAAGAGCAAGCTCTTCAAGGGCAAGGGCGAGAAACAGCTTTGCGTAGTGGGATTGCTCCCGCTTGCCGGGGTGCTGCCGATCGGCGAGATCGTGTGGCTCATCATCCTCATCGTCGCTGTCCTCGCCTTGGGCGGATACGTAGGGTATGCCTACTTCTACCTCCCGAGGAAGAAGAAAGGCGCGAACCACTCTTCAGACGGCACGAAAGAAGCCACCGAAGCCAGCGAAGGCGAGAAGCCGTCCGATTCAGGCAAATAATCCTGCCAAAGAAAGATTGGCCAACCAAAACACAAACCTCAAGAAAGGGGCCGCCCGCGAAAGCAGGTAGCCCCTTTTCTATTGGATTCTCCAAATTCTGATGGGGATAAATCGAGATAGATAGAGACGAATCATTGAAAGCAATTAAGCCGATACTGATAAAGAAGAGCCGTCATTTCAGACGGCGATTTCTCTTTTCATTCCATTTTTGTCTACACGGTTATCAATCTTTGCTCAGTTTAAGATGGTTTTCACGAGTTAGGATGAAATATTTAAGCCAACGCATGAGTTGGATTTTTCTCTTTCTTTGACTGCTTCATTGAGTTAGGCCGACGATGCTCGATTTGCTTTCCGGTTGCTTTAGCGTGCTACTTTTTACCGGGGCTTCAGCTAGAGGAGCTTTCTACATTGCCTATGCTTCCGTTTGCTGGAAGTAACGTCTCACACAATCCCTCAAAATGAAATAGCTTTCACCGATTTTTCTGATTTTGTCTAATCATTAATAGGGAGTCAAATAGAGGATTTTCCTTCAAAGCGGGATCTTTCCAGTATCCTTAACCAAAGAAAAAAGCGACTGATTAATTCAGCCGCCTTTTGCTTTCCTTCTAGCGAGATGAGAGGCAATCGAAGCTCATGATTCTAAGCACGATCGCTTTTTCGTTGTCGAAAGGGGTATAGATGGAGAATTCAAGCATGACCTGGTCTTTTCCTTCTTGATTCACGAAGTAATAATCATTCCAGTTGCCTTTTCCGACCTCTTTGCCGCTGCCGTTCAATTCGCAGTTGGTGACGCTTGACCAAGCGCCGTTTTCCCCAACCCTTAATTCAAAGTTATCGGGCAATAGGCTCTCCTCGACGAGCTTTTTGAGCACTTCAAGGCTCACTCCGGCCTCTTCTTTGTCCTCAAAGCGGAGCTCGGCTCCGTAATAGGTGAGGCCGCTTTTGCTTAAATCTTGCATTGTCGGGGCTTCGTACCCTTCTTTTGCAAGATACCCCAAGACGAGTTCCATCGTGCCTTTCGCGGAATAATCGTCGAAGACTGACGCCACAATGGTGCAGCTATCGCTATAAGTGATGCCGTTTGCCTTAAGAGTTGCCGTTAAGATGGCGCTTGACCCTTCTATGACATTCGTATCGACGCTCACGACGCCATTTTCATTGACGGAGAAGCCATCAACCTCAGAAGTGATGGAATACTCGACATCGTATGGGAGCATTTTCTTGATGAGAGTGGGGGTCAAAGAGGCGCCGATATTCACTTTGTAGCTGTCTTGATAGAAACCGAATTCGGGGGTGTGCGCCTTTTTGCTCCCGCCATGGATGAAAATAGTGGTGTTGCCATAGCCATAATTGGAATCGACGGTGCTGATGCTCACGCCGATTTTTCCGTCTTTGTCCTCGAATCCGACAGCGGAAGAATCTTCGCTCACCTCTTTGTAATAGCAAGCATCGTTTAGAACTTCTTCATAAGCAACCGCCGATAAATAGGGCTTCTTGTCCTCGATCTCGATTTTGATGCCAGCTTCAGAGGTAGAAAGAGCGGTAGCGAGATTCTTTATGTCTTCTTCGGTGTAATTTTCCGGAAGACCATTATAGGCAGCGGGGAATTCGGTGATGTCCGATAGATAATATTCGTATCTTTCTTTAACGTATTCTTCGCCAAGGATGCTGTATTTGATGTTCTTGTCGGTGTAAGAGGGGATATTCTCTAATATAGGCAAAGAAAAATCGCTGACTTTCAGAATATCTTTGATGGTCGAGGCGATTGCTTCACTCGGCCAAGAAGCGAGAAAACTGCTTGATGGCGTTATTTTCTTGACCGCTATCTGCATGCCGATGGTGGCGTTATTCTCATCGTAAAGATCATTGACGGTGACGTTTATGGTCTCATTGAAATCGACATAAGGGCCGCCGAGCTCTTTTTGGCTGAGGTGATAGTCTTTCTCTAACGTCGAGCCATAATCCCAGGTCGGGTTGTCGTAATAGGTATCGCCTTCGATGTAATAGGTGTTGTTTTTCTTGTAGGTGCGGAATTCGCTTTTGCTTTCTCCGCTTACGAAAGCCGGCGGCTCAAAGCCAGTCGCCTCTTTTATCTCTTTCGCGAATTCAGCTGGCCAAGAGGTAGATACGACTGGGTTGGCGGTGTAGATGAAAAAGAAGGTATTGCCGAATAGATAGCTGAGAGCGACTTCGACTTTCGCCCCATCAGGCAAAGTCTTCATGAGGTAGTAGCAGGCGTTTTCTTCGCTCTTCTCCTCAATATAGAGGTAGCCATCTTCTTGGAGGGTCTTTGAGTAAGTCGAGCAAAGATCCTCGGCGTATTGGTCGGTCAAGATGATGGCGTTGGAATACCTTTGGTCCATATACCCGTTTTCCCCGATGGCGATATAGGGGATAGATGTCGCTAAACGGTCGCGGATGCTCTCTTCTTCGCTTTCGCTCCACTTGTCTGCGCCACTGGTTTTGTAATCGAGGTCGTTATAGCAGCGGATGACGCTGCCAGCTGGTATGATGCCAGCGCTCGTGAAAGTGGTTTTGACGTGGAAATAGATGATTTCGTAGCCTTTGCCTTTTTCTTCGTCCTTTTTGTTCGCTATAACGTATTGAGTGCCTTCGCTATCGACTTCGAAGACGCTCCCGTCGTATCGATGGTGGATATTCCAGCCGTTATCCTGAAGCGATTTATAGTATTCGGCGATTCTGTTTTTGGACGAAAGGTCGGAGATTTGGAGGTAATGGCTCCCGCTTTCTTCCTCGATCACCTCGAATTTGATCTCGCTTCCCATCATGCCGCTAGGGTAAGGGAGAGGAGATCCGCAATATTCCTCAAGCAACGCTTTTTGCTCTTCACTCCAGCTCTTCTCGACGCTTGAGGAGGAAGAAGAGGGAGAAGAGGAACTCGTTTCGCTGCTATTTTCGCCAGTGCATCCTAGCAAAAGAAGCGGGAAGAGACCCAAAATTAATAAAGCGGTTTTTTTCATGGCCGGCTCTCCTTAAATTTTTAATTTAAAGGTGCTTAAATAAGAAAGCACGCAAGAGGTACTTATATACTTTTTGAAAATTAAGTAAACCATTTTCGTTCTTTTTCGTTCTTTATTTTCGCCAAAAATCAGTATTTTGATGAAAATCGCGATTGTTCCTCTTTTTCTTAAAGCCTTTATAATTTAGGAAAACGAGGTAAGCAAGAATGAAAAAGGATTTGAAGATCGCGCCTTATCTAGCCCCGATGATGGTGCAGATGATCGCGACATATAACGAAGATGGCTCAGTCGACTGCATGAACGCGGCTTGGGGCGGCATTTTGGATTATGATCTCATCGTCTTATCGCTCGATGAAAACCATTTGACGAGCGATAACATCAAGCGCAACAAAGCCTTCACTCTCGCTTTGGCTGACGTCACTCATTTGAAGGAATGCGATTATTTGGGGATGGTGAGCGGAAAGACGAAAGCCGATAAATTCCTTAAGGCGGGATTCAGCGCTTGTCATAGCGAGAAGGTGAATGCGCCGATCATCAACGAGCTTCCGCTTTCGCTCGAATGCGAAGTGGCGAGGATTGTTAATGACGAGTTGGGATTTTTGGTGTATGCGCGCATAAAGGGGGTTAAGTGCGAGGAAAGCGCGCTCGATAGGAATGGGCATATCGACCAAAACAAGCTAGGGGCCCTTGGCTGGAGCCAAATCGATTCATGCTACTACGCTCTTGGGGAAAAGCTCGGCAAAGGGTTTTCCTTAGGCAAAGAGCTTATCGATAAATAGACGGCTTATATTTTTACAATCACTTTGATTGCATAAGCCTATAATCCTAGGCATGGGTTGGTTGCTTTTATCCTTATTGGCCGCTTTCTCGACAAGCGTTACGACGATTTCCTCCAAATTGGGCCTGAAGGAGGTCAGTAGCGATTTCGCAACGCTTATCAAGACCTCCATCGTAATCGTATTCTCCGCCCTTCTTTGCCTTTGCACTGGCTCCTTTTCTTCGTTTAGTTCTTTTACTCCCCTCAACTGGATATACCTCACTTGTTCAGGGATCGCTACAGGATGCAGCTGGCTATGTTACTTCAAGGCCTTGAAGCTCGGCGACGTTAACAAAGTGGTGCCGATTGATAAGAGCAGCTTCATTTTGACAAGCATCCTTTTCCTCATTTTCTTCTTCCCTTCGACTACGAATGACGGTGATATCCCTACGATTATCGCCTTGATATCTTCGATGGTTTTGATGCTTATAGGGACGCTTCTCATGATCGAGAAAAGAGAGGATGGACACGAAAAGAAAAGCGACTGGTATCTCTTTTTCGCCATTCTTTCATCTGTCTTCGCTTCGCTCGTGTCTCTATTCGGGAAACTCGGCTTAAACGGCGTCGATAGCAACATCGCCACATTTTATAAGACCATCATCGTCTTCATCTTCGCTTTGGCGATAGTTTTAATCAAAAAAGACTACCGAGGCGCGGAAAAAATAAGCGGCAAAGGATGGGTGAGCCTATGTGTATCCGGCGTAGCGACAGGGGTGGCTTGGCTTGCGGAATTCGCGGCTTATTCAGTGGAAGGTAGCAATGCGATCGCCATCAATTCGATCGGGAAGCTCTCCATTCTCCTCACGATGCTTTTCTCCTTCTTTTTCCTCAAGGAGCGTTTTTCAACCAAATCGCTTATCGGCCTAGGCTTATTAGTGGCCTCAATCGTGGTCATCATCGTTTTTAGCCTTTAAACCGCGAAAAAAAGAAAAAGAGCTATTTGCTCTTTTCGAATTCGATGAGGTGCTCTTCGAGTCTCTTGAAGGTCTCTTCGCTCAGATCATGCTCTATTTTGCAGGCATCGATGAGGGCTTGCTCTTCGCTTACCCCGATATCCTCGAGCAGATGCGAGATGACTTTATGGCGGTGGTAGGTGGCTTCTCCTATCTCTCTCCCTTTCTTTGTCAAGACGATATTGCCTGTGCTTTCATCGACCTCGACGAGTTCTTTTTCTTTCATCTTCTTCAAGGCAATCGAAATCGAAGGCTTGCTATAGCCCATCGAAACGGCCAAGTCGACGGAGCGGACGAGCTCGCTTTTCTCGTGCAGCATCACGATGCGTTCCAAATAGTCCTCTAGTGATTCCTGAGCATCCATCTTTTTGCCTCTTCTTTTCTAATAAAATACACGAGTGGGGCGAAAAAGGCTAAAGAAAATGAAAGCGGTTGTTTTTCTTTGATGAAGAAAGCGTAAAATCTTCTATCGCGTAGCGATAAAGAAAAGTAGAATTGAGGGCGTATGAAGAGGATACTCGCGGGTGGGAGATGGCAGAAGATACTCGCTCTTTTCCTTATCTTCCTCCAAATCGTCATTCTCGCCGCCTTTTTGTATCTGCTCACCAGCGCCACTTTGACCAAAGAGACCTATATCCCGATGATATTCGCCTATCTTTCGGCTCAGGCTTTCTTCGAGCTTTATGCCTTTTTCACCAATACGGAGAGCGAATACAAGATAGCCTGGATGGTCGCGATCGGCGTCTTGCCAGTCGTCGGCATCCTTTTTTTCGTACTTTTTGCCAATAAGCGGATCACGCCGCGCCGGCAAAAAGAAGCGATACGTCTTATGAAAAGCCTCTCGCTCACCGCGACTGACGCCGACACCAAAGAAGCGCTTAAAAGCACCGATAAATCGGCTTATGCCATCTCTTCCTATATCGAGGAAGGCTCGGGAAGCGGGATATATGAGCGGACGAAAGTCTCTTATTTCTCTCTCGGCGATGATGCTTTTCCCTCGATGCTAGCTGACTTACGGAAGGCCAACCATTACATATTCCTCGAATATTTCATCATCGCCGAAGGCTATATGTGGGGCGAGATGCTCAAGATACTCGAAACAAAAGCGAAAGAAGGGGTCGATGTGAGAGTCATATAC
>CAVHTL010000017.1:0-8639 GCA_963638955.1 bacterium | reverse complement strand
ATATACGATGATTTCGGCTCATTGACGACTCTCCCGAAGGATTACGCTCGCTTGCTGCGGAAAAAAGGCATCAAAGCCTACGCTTTTAGGCCAATAAAGCCTTTCATTTCCGTCAAGCTCAATAACCGCGATCACCGCAAAATACTCGTGATCGATGGGCATACAGGATATACGGGCGGGATTAATATCGCCGATGAATACATCAACAAAAAGAGGCGCTTCGGCTTATGGAAAGACAACGCCGTGAGGCTAGAAGGGGAAGCGGTATACGGCCTCACCATGGATTTCCTGAGCCAATGGAAAGACAACTTCGAGCGCAATTTCAATATCGATCTCTATTACTATTCGCCGAAGACCTTCATAAGCGAAATCGGGGGCTTCCCTCCTAGCGATGGCTTTATCCAGCCATATGGGGATATCCCTTTCTCTTATAGCGCTGTCGGGCAGAGCGTCTATCTTTCTCTCCTCTCTAGAGCTGAGAGATATTGCTACATCACCACCCCATATCTCATTTTGAACCGGGAAATGAATGAGGCGCTCAAGCGCGCTTCCTTGAGCGGGATCGACGTGAGGATCATCGTTCCGGGGGTGCCAGACAAGAAACAGGTGTATTCTTTATCGCGGAGTTACTATGGCGAACTTCTCTCATCAGGGGTGAGGATATACGAATATTCGCCGGGCTTCATCCACGCGAAGAGCTTCCTTGTCGATTCTCATCTTTCCGTCACCGGGACCATCAATCTCGACTACCGCTCCCTTTATCTTCACTACGAAAACGCCGTCTTCATGGCAGACTCATCCGTGATTTCCTCGATCGAAGACGATTTCGAGGCGATGATGAAGGAATCGAAAGAGGTGAAGATGGAGGATTTCAAATCCATCAAGAGGAAATACGGCTGGCATTGGCCGCTCCTTAAGCTCATCGCGCCGCTCCTATAAGCTAGAAGAAGAAAGAAGGTCATATATGGAAATCAAGGAAATCGAGATTGAAGGCGATAAAGCATATATTCTCAAAAACGAGAGCCTCGAAGTGGTGGTAACCGCTTTGGGGGCTGGCATCCTTTCGCTCAAATACAAGGGCGAAGAGATGGTCCTCACCCCGCTCCATTACAAAGATTACGCGCGTAGCGATGCCTATTTTGGCAAATGCGTCGGGCGCATCGCCGGGCGAGTGAAAGACGGCAAGCTCGTTTTTGAAGGCAAGGAATATCATCTTTCCCGCAACGAAGGAAATAACTCTCTCCATGGCGGGGAGAATGCATTCTCATTCCGTTATTTCGAAGGAAAAGACGAAGGCGACGCGCTTACTCTTTCTCTCTTCTCGAAAGACGGGGATAACGGTTATCCGGGCAATTTATCCGTTTCGATAATTTATCGCTTATCCATGGATTCCTTATCGATAAGCTTCATCTCTTCTAGCGATGCCATAACCCCGGTGAATCTCACGAACCATTCTTATTTCTCACTTGGGGAAGATGACTGCAAAGAGCTCTCTCTCCTTTTGAAAGCCGATAGGGTTCTTACCTATAATGACGACCTCTCCATCAAAGGTGAGGCGGAGGTCAATCGTTGCCTTGATTTCCGAGAAGAAAAGAAAATCGGGCGCGATATCCTTGATCCTAGCCTATACGAAACAAAAGCAAACGGCTACGACCATTGCTACCTCTTTGAGAAGAAGGCCGAAGGGCCGCAGGTGATATTGCGCGGAGAAAAAACTCGATTGGAGATAACCACAAGCTATCCTTCCGTTGTCATCTATTCGAGCAATTACGCCGATCCATCAATCATGGCGAATAACGGAAAGATGCTCCATACAAGGAATAGCCTAGCCATCGAGCCCGAATACCCAGGGAACGACCTTGAGGCGATGAGCGTCAAAAAAGGCGTTAAGAAAGTCGATACGATAACGTATAGTTTCTATAAGGAGAGATAAGATGAAGAGCGAAACCATTGCAAAAGCCATTTATTACGCGAAAAAGCATCTAGGGATGAAAGAGGAAGACGAGATATACCTCACAAACCTCCTCCTCTCCTATTTCAAAGTCGATGAGCCGTATGAAGGGGAAATCGACTATAAGCACATCGATGGGCTAAAAGTGCCCGATGAGATCGTGAATGAAATCGTCGAAGATTTCGTTTCCGAAGGAGTGGAAAAAGAGGAAGCAAACCGGAGAGCCACTTATGTGATGGGGCTACTCACCCCTCTCCCAAGCGAAGTGAGCCGCACATTTTATTCTCTTTACGAAAAAGACAAAGCGAGCGCGACCTCTTATCTTTATCGCTTATCGATCGCTAACGATTACATCGCCAAAAGCAAAGTCGACAAAAACGAGCTTTGGCTCGCTTCTTATGAGTCAGGCTCGCCGTTAGAGATTTCGATCAATCTCTCAAAGCCAGAAAAGAACAACAAAGACATCGCGAAGCTCTTGAAGGCGCCATCTTCGACTTCCTACCCAAAATGCGTCCTTTGCAAAGAAAACCTCGGATTCGAGGGCAATGACCATCATCCAGCGCGAGGCAATATCCGCACGATCCCGCTCACTCTCGCGGGAGACAGATGGTATTTCCAGTACTCCCCATACGTCTATTACAACGAGCACTGCATCCTTTTCTACGAGAAGCACGTTCCGATGGAGATATCCCCTTGGACTTTCACTTGCCTTTTCGATTTCGTCGACCTCTTCCCGCATTATTTCATCGGCAGCAACAGCGATCTTCCGATCGTCGGCGGCTCAATCCTCAATCACGAGCATTTCCAAGGCGGTGAGCACTTATTGCCGTTACTTCTATCCAAAGACAGGAAAATCGTCCCAAGCGTCTATAAAAACACCACGATCTCGATCGTCGATTTCTATGACACCGCCATCAGGCTCAAAGGCAAAGACAGAGACGAGATTCTTCTAATAGCCTCCCGAATCCTCTCGACCTGGCTCCAATATGACGATCCTGAGAATTCCATAATCTCGCACGATGAAGAAGGAAGGCATAACGCCCTCACCCCGATCGTGAGGAAAAACGGCGATGATTACGAAATGACGATCCTTCTCCGCAACAACAAGTGCAACGAGACTTATCCGGATGGCATCTTCCACGCCCATCCCGAATACCACCACATCAAAAAAGAAGGCATCGGGCTCATCGAGGCGGCGGGCTTATTCATATTGCCCGCGAGATTGAAGCGCCAATGCCAAGAGGTGGAGGAAGTAGTGAAGGAAGGGTATTCGGAAGAAAAATATCTGTCTCTTTATCCAGACTTATCCATTTTCAAGGGCATGATAAAGGAGATGAAAGAGAAAGGGATCTCTTCCCGCGAATACATCAATGATGTCTGCAAAGGCATTCTCATAAACGTCGCCGTGTTCAAAAACGACGAAAAAGGAAACAAAGGATTGGACAAATTCTTAAAGGAGGCCGTCAATGACTGATAACGAGGCTTTCTCCAAGGCGGAGAAGATATTCTTAGACACATTCAAGAAGAAGCCGACCATCAAGGAAATATCCTATGGCAGGCTTGAGATACTCGGCAACCACACCGATCATCAGCACGGCAAATGCCTTGTGGCCACTTGTAGCCTCGGCATCCGCGGCTACATCGAGAAAAGCGAAGACCTCGTCTCCATCCATAGCGAGGGTTACCCCCTTTTCTCTTTCTCCTCGAGCGATCTCAAATTCCACAAAGAGGACGGCTACAGCGCGAAATCCCTCACGCGCGGGGTCATGAGCGCCCTTGCGAAGATGGGCTACAAAGTAGGGGGGTTCTCCGCCTCTTTGGTAAGTGATATCTTCCCTGGGGCTGGGGTGTCTTCCTCAGCCGCTTATGAATTATTCATCGCCGAAGCCATATCTTACCTATATAACGACGATAAGATCTCGCGCCTTGATATGGCTCTTTCTGGCAAATACGCCGAAAACGTCTATTTCGGGAAAGCGAGCGGACTGCTCGATCAATGCGGAAGCGCTTATGGCGGGGTGTGCTACCTCGATTTCCTCGATCCATCCAAAGCCATCGTGGAGCCGATATCTTTCCCCCGTGAATGGCCGATATCGATCATTTTGATCAATCCTGGCGCCTCCCATGCCGGTTTGAGCGATCTCTATAGCGAAATGCCGCTCGATATGAAGGAAGTCGCCAAAAAGATGTTCGGGAAGGAAGTGCTGCGCGAGGTCGATGAAGAAGACTTCGTCGATGCCTTATCTTCCTCTGACTGGAAAGATGTGGGGATGAGAGCGAAACTGCGCGCCCGCCACTTCTATGAGGAAGAGCGAAGGGTCGAAAGGGCGTATCAAGCCATCAAAACGAAGAATCTCGACGCTTTCCTTGAGATGGAGAGAGAAGGCGAATTGTCGCAGGAGACGCTCCTTAAAAACACGATGATACCGGGCAAATTCGCTGGCAGCCCGCTTGAAGCGGTTTTGCGCGCGAACCTTTTCTTGAAGAAAGGCGCCGCCCGCGTGATGGGCGGAGGGCTTGTTGGCACAACCATCAATTTCGTCTATAAAGAGGAAGAAAGCAGCTTCATCGAAGGGATGAAACGCTACTACGCCCCCTCTTCCATCGTGAAAGTGGAAATCCCTCCCGTCGGCGCCCATATCGAAAAATAGGAGAGACAGATGAAACGCAGCTCTGGCATCCTTTGCCCAATAAGCGCCTTGCCTTCGCGCTTTGGGATCGGCGATTTCGGCGAGAATTCCTATCGTTTCGTCGATTTGCTTTCTGAAGGCGGATTTCTGCTTTGGCAGATATTGCCCCTTAATCCTTTGGGCTACGGGCATTCGCCGTATCAGCCTTTTTCTTCTTTCGCTCTCGATGAGCTATACATCGATCTCCTCGCCTTGGAGAAAGACGGACTAATCGAAGGGCTCACCTCTTATAACGAGAACATGGATAAGGTCCATTACGAGGATATCCGCATCTATAAGACCCCTTATCTCTATAGGGCCTATCATAAAGCCATGGACAAGGACCCAAAATGCCTTGAAGGGTTCATCTTAACTCACCCATGGGTAAAGAACTGGTCAATCTTCATGTCGATGAAGCGGAGCGAAAGGCTCAATAGCTGGGACAATTGGCCAAAGGAGAAGCAAGAGAAGATCCGCTTTGGCTACGAAAAACTATCCAAAAGCGAGAAAGAAGCCGCCGATTATGAGATTTGGCTCCAGAAAACCCTTTACGAGCAGTGGATGAGATTAAAGGATTACGCGAACAGAAAAGGCATCAGAATCATCGGCGATCTGCCTTTTTACGTGGGATACGATTCTTGCGACGTCTACGAAGCGCAAGATGAGTTTTTGCTCGACGCAAACAAAAAGCCGGCTTGGATTGCCGGGGTTCCGCCCGATTATTTCTCGCCGACTGGGCAAAGATGGGGGAATCCTATCTATAACTGGGAGCGCTTCAAGAATGAGCGTTATAGCTTCTTGATCAATCGCATCAAGCTGAACGCCTCTCTTTACGATATCATCCGCCTTGATCATTTCCGCGCCTTCGACACCTATTGGAAGATACCTGCTTCTTGCCTTACGGCGGAAGAGGGGTCTTGGATCGAGGCGCCCGGCTACGACTTCTTCGATACGATGTTTGAAGCGGTGCCGAATCTTGATATCATCGCCGAGGATTTAGGGGATCTCCGCCCTGAGGTATTGACTCTCCGCGATCATTATAATTTCCCAGGCATGAACGTCATCGAATTCACTTTCTTTGACGCTGAAATTAACCGCAACGAGCAATGGAAGAGAGAGAATCTCGTCTCCTATTTGGGGACGCATGATAACGACACCATGAAAGGATATTTCCTTTCCTTGAAAGAAGAAGAGCAAGAGCAGTGGGAGAGGAAACTCGCCGAATTAGGATTTGAAGACGGCGATATCGTCGACAGATTCATCGAATACGAGCTTTCTTTGCCTTCTTCTTACGCCATCATCTCCCTTCAAGACGTCTTGAAGCTAGGGAGCGAGGCCAGAATCAATGTCCCAAGCGTGATCGACGATAAGAACTGGACATGGAGGATTTCTTCTTTCGCTGACTTTGCAAAACGCATCCCGGAACTTAAAGCGCTTTTGAAGAAATACGGTCGCATATGAAGAAAATCGGAATCGTCTCTTTAGGCTGCAGCAAGAACCTCGTCGACAGCGAGATGATGCTTGCGATGTTTCGCGATGGGGACTACAAAATCACGAGCAATCCGGAAGAAGCTGATCTCATCATCGTCAATACATGCGGTTTCATCGCGGAAGCGAAAAAAGAAGCCATCGATAAAATCCTCGAGATGAGCCAATACAAGGGAAAGCTATTGGCTTCGGGCTGCTTTGTCGAAAGGAATTACGGCGAGCTCAAGAAGGCTTTGCCAGAAGTCGACAAGTGGGTGAGGATAAGCGATTACCCTACTCTTCATGAAGTGATAGGGGAAATGCTAGAGACAAACGATATCTTGCCCATCTCTCCGCTCCATCGTATCGTCTCAACAGGCAAATACCATGCCTATCTAAGGATCAGCGAAGGATGCAACAACATGTGCTCTTTCTGCGCGATCCCTTATATAAGAGGGAGATACCTCTCGCGGCCTTTCGAAGAGATAAAAGAAGAGGCTTTGAAATTGAAAGAAGAGGGCATTGAAGAGATTTCCATCATCTCTCAGGACCCAATGCATTACGGGTACGATTTACCTAAGCAAAAGCCGGATATGCTGGATTTGCTCAAAATGTTAGATGAAGTAGGCTTCTATTCGATTAGGCTACTATATCTCTACCCTGAGGAAATCACGGAAGAGGAGCTTCTTTTCATCGCTTCCTCCAAATCGATCGAGCCATATTTCGATGTGCCCATCCAATGCGCGAGCGACCATCTCTTAAAGCTCATGAATAGGCACGGAAGCAAAGACGATATGCTCTCTTTGTTCAAACGCATCAAAGAGCTTATGCCGAATGCCGTTTTGAGAACGACCCTCATCAGCGGCTTCCCAGGCGAGAAAGAAGAAGACCATCAAGAGGCACTCGAATTCATCAAAGAGGTGAGATTCGACCATCTCGGCGATTTCATTTATTCCCGCGAAGAAGGGACCGCGGCTTATTCTTACAAAGATCAAGTCCCTTACTCCGTTAAAAAGCGACGCCAGAAAGAGATTATGGCTTTGGCTTCTTTGCTCTCCAAAGAGAATAACAAGAGGCGTATCGGCGAGACGATGGAAGGCATTGTCACAGGCTACGACGAAACAAGGAAAAAATATACGCTCCGTTCTTATTGGAACGCCCCGGACGATATCGACGGGAATATATTCTTTACCTCCTCTACGCCTTTAAAAGAGGGCGATATCGTACGCGTTTTGCTAAACGGCAGCTCCACTTACGACCTCTATGGCGAATTCGTCGAGAAAAAGGCCCATTGATTGCTCTTTTCGCTCTTGCAAGGGGGGAGCCACTAACCTATAATCACTCTCGCAGCGAAATCTGCGCTCGCGCCCCGCTAGTTAAACGGTATAACGGGTCCATGGTAAGGACCAATCCGTAGTTCGACTCTGCGGCGGGGCACCATTTAGAAAGCAATGGTTTGATACCTAGTTATCAAGCCTTTTTTATTAGAATAGGTGCCTTACCTTTCCCTTGAATCAACAATTTAGAAATGACCGATTGATACCGCTAAAAAGTCAGTCCTGTCAATTGTCATGGTCGTCACCTCCTAATAAGGCTTTGGAAATGAAATTGAAGCCGAAACCAATAATTCTCACGAAATGCCCAAATATTGGGTAATCACTGAGAATATTTAACATAAAAAAGGGGATAAGTGGTCTAAATCTCTACCGTTATTATACCCGTAATCGACCTGGGGTCTTTTGCGCAAAAATCCGATTTCAAGCGGTGGCAAACAAGGTCAAAAGGATCCAATACAAAAAAATCGAAAACAAAGACGATACGAATCTCGAAACGTATGAAGATGAGTTCGATTATTTGATTGCTTCAGGCATTGCCAATGCCTCGAAAGCCACAAGCAATCCGTGTTTTCCTCTTGGTGAATCGACGAGCAAAAACCTTTTGAAACTCTATTATAACGATGTAGGTTTGCTTTCTAATCTTTTGTATCGAAACAATGTAAACGCCATTCTCGATGCGGAATCGGGCGTAAACCTTGGATCGGTTTACGAAACCGTTTGCGCGATGGAACTTATAGCCCATCGGCACACACTTTTCTATTTTGACAGCAAGAAGGTCGGGGAAGTCGATTTCTTGGTCAATGATTACGATAATCTTTCACTTTTGCCTTTAGAAATAAAATCGGGAAATGACCAATACAATTTTCGGGCTATCCCTAAGCTTGTCGACCCAAACGGAAATTATAAGCTTCCGCGCGGATTCGTCTTCGGGAACAAGAATATCGTCGAGACCAAAAACGGTCTGACCGTCTTGCCTATATATATGGTGATGTTTATTTAGGCATCAGGAAATTCATCGGCAAACAAAAAAAGACAATTCTTTCAAATCCTTAAGGTTCCTTTAAGGTTCGCCTTCTATCGTTATTTCATCCAAAAAAAGGAGATTGCGAATATGAAAACAACCAAATTGCTCATTCCCGCTCTAGCGGCTTCTCTCTTATGCGCTTGCTCAAATAACGTCTCTATGAGTTCTTCATCAAGCAGCGGCTCTTCGAA
>CAVHTL010000016.1:0-16945 GCA_963638955.1 bacterium | reverse complement strand
CTTTATGCTTGGCGTTTGCTCGCTTGGCATGCTCACATCATGCGGGATTGACGACGATTCCTCATCTTCCTCCTCTTCATCATTTTCCTCATCCTCGTCTTCCCAAATCGAGAAGAAAGCCGACTCCATTTATGTAGGACTTTACGCAAAAAGTGCATATTCGCCTGAGATTGACGGGGATTTTGAGGTTGGCTCAAGCGATGAATCGATGCTTAATTACAAAGACGGTTACGTGCTTACATATGGCAAAGAAGGCGATGGCACGATCGCTTTCTCGTCGAGTTCTGTTGTTTTAACGCTCTCAGTTCACGTCGAGAAAGATTCGACACTGCCGTCTTTCTCTTTGCTTCATGACGATATTTCCGTTTACAAAAACGCGACCTACGAATTGCCTTTCACTCTTTCCTATGGCGGTAACGAGGTCACTTCATATTTGGAGAAAGTGAACATTGTCAAAGAAAGCGGAGGGGATGTCGCTAAGATTGGTCAAAACGGCTCAGCGCTATCGATCGAAGGCAAAACGATTGGAAGTGCAACTTACACCGTATCGACTGAATTCCTTGGCTATTACGTTTCAAAGCAGCTTGTCGTCAACGTAAAAGAAGACACTTCTTTCTTCGTTTATGGCGAGAGAATGAGTTATGACGAGGAGGGGCCAAAATACTCCATTAAGATGTATGGATATTCAACGAATCCGCTTGTCCTGTCTGATGATTTGAAAGCCAGCTATAACGGGCAAACCATTCAATATTCTTCCTTGAAAGTTGAAATGGATAGCAATGAGTTTGCTTCTATCGACGACAAAGGCAAAGTCTCTTTCGTAAGCACGGGCTCGACTAGTCTTACGGTCAGCTATGAAGGAAAGAGTGCGAAGATACGCCTAATCGCCTATAAAGAAATCACGAATAACTACGTTCTCGATTTATCTGACCGCGATTTCTCTTTGGAAAAAGAGGTCACTATCGACAAAAGCGCTGGGACTAGGACCTTCTCCGATCCAAGCACAGACGTTTATAAATCCATCAGTATCCCTGAAAGCTATGGCAACTTCGCCCGGGTTGATTCATTATCCGTCGATGGCGAGGAAATCACCGCAAACGACGCCTCTTATTTGAATTACGATGTCTCAGATAAGACATTGAAAATCAACTCAAAACTCTTTGATGCCTCATATTACGGCGTAAAAACCGTGACGGCTATTTTAGAGACTGACGAATATTTGGCCGAATTCTCTTTCGAACTTCTCTTTATCACCAAAACGATCACGACTTTCGCTGATTTTGGCAAATATATCGCTCAAGCTAGCGCAGCCGACACAATCTATGGCTATTACGTTCTTGGCAACGATATCGACGCAAACGGGGCATATTCTGCCGGAAGTTGGACCACAAGCGGCTGGGATTATTCGCGTGGATTCCGCGGCACGCTTGATGGCAGAAATTTCGCCATCAAAAACATGAAGGCAGGTGAATACGGAATCAGCGGCCTTATCGGCAGCGGCGCCCTTATCCAGAACATTGATTTTGAAAACGTGACGTATTTGTCACAAGGAAGCAGCGGCCAAAAATACGCCCTGTTCTCGCGCGGCATGAAAGGAGCCACATTCCGCCACATCAATATCTCGCTGAGTGAAGAGTCTTCCACTAACGTCGGAGAAGCGGGCACTGGCAAATCGATTGGGTTATTCACTGTTGAGAATGCTGAAGCCTGCCAATTTGAACATGTCAAAGTCGATGCGACTGGTTTTGACGTGCTGACCCTGGTTGGAAAGCAGGCGAGCAATACCGTCTATAGCGATTGCGAGCTAATTTGCAAAAGCCTACAATTCGTTTATGGCGGGACCACGATTGAAAGCGTGCCTGGCATTAAATTGACCATCGCTTAGTTTTTATGCAGATAGTCGTTTCTGATTTATCGATAAAATACAAAAACAAGAACAAAAGGGAAACGGTAGCCGTCAATAAGGCGAATGCCGTTTTCCCTTCTTCCTCCTTTAATGTCGTTTTGGGACCATCAGGGTGCGGCAAAAGCACCCTTTTAAAGGCTATAGCCGGATCGCTTGATTATGATGGCGAAATCTACTTAGACGGAAATGACCTCAAAGAGATTGCACAAGAGAAAATCGGCTTAGCCTACGTACCTCAAGAAATCCACCTATATCCTTTTTATACGTTGTTCGATAATATCGCCTTTCCTCTAAAATTAAGGAAAACCCCTAGAGACGAGCTTCTTAAAAAAGTCAGAGATATCGCAGAGGAATTCGATATTTCCGTCTGCTTGAACGTAAGGCCGAAATATTGCTCTGAGGGGCAAAGGCAAAGAGCAATGCTTGCTCGAGAGCTCGTCAGCAAACCTAAAGTCGCTCTCTTTGACGAGCCTCTTTCTTCTCTTGATCCCGTTACGAAAAAGGATGTTTGCTCTTTGCTCAAACGATATCAAAAAGAACATGGCACGACCTTTATTTACGTCACCCATTCCTTTTCTGAGTCAACCTTGCTTGCCGATAGATTGTTTTTGATGGAAAACGGAGAAATCACCTCTAGCGACACACCGATGCATCTTCTGAATCAAGGGAACTCATTCTTGCGCGTGATGGAAGAGAGCGAAAAGATAGAGACGAATTATGAAAAAGGGAAGAACTGACGATTTCTCATCTCTTGAGTTGCCTCAGACGAGGAAAGATCAATACTTTTTTCTTTTGCGAAACCAGTATTGGAATCTGCTGAAGATCGGGTTTGTTACCTTCTTGTTTTCTTTGCCCTTTATTTTTCTTTATGTCGCGAAAGACATATTGAATTATGAATTTTTGAATCTGCTGAATAGTGGCTCAATCGAAGAAGCGGAATACCATACTTATTTTCTTCTCAATACGATGGGCGCTAATGTGATCGCTTATCTTCTTTTGCCCGTTTTCTCTATCTGCTTAGCCGGCCTCAACCGCGTTTTCCGGATGCTGGTCGAAGGCGAGCCATTGGTGATGAAGGAGGATTTTTTTTTTTTTTTTAAGCAAAATTATCTGAGAACGGTGCAAGGAGCCATGCTTTTTGGCTTTTTGTTTCTCCTTCACCAGTTTGCCATAACCTATTTTCAAAGCCCAATAATCATTGCCCCTTCTTTTCTCTTCATCTTCCTATTGATTGTGCCCATTTCCTTCACCTATTTTGTCTACTCATCATATTATGATGACAGGTTCTTTGCGAACTTAGGCAATTCGATCCGGCTTTATGCGCCGGCGTGGTGGCAGATATTGCTTTTGGGCGGAGGCGCGATTGTTGTCTTTTATGGCCTCGAGTCGATTCCTCTTTATCCGCTAAAAGCAACGGCGTCGGCATTGCTCATGATCCTGGGCTTCCCTTTGTTCTGCTTGCTTTTCCATGAAGTCGCCATAAATGACTTCGACATATACGTTAATCGATCCCAATTCCCAGAACGGGTGGGACTAGGCTTATATAAACCATCTTCGAAGGGTAAGGAGATACACCTATGAAATTGAACAGAAAAGAATATCTCGACAAAGTCCGCGCGTGTTTCATCGGCAAAAACATCGGCGGCACGATCGGCGGCCCCACCGAAGGGCAAAGAGCGATTTTGAATGTGGAAGGTTTCGTCACGCCGAAAGGCGAACCGCTTCCCAATGACGATTTGGATTTGCAGCTTATTTGGCTTCGCGCCCTTGAGATGCAGGGGCCATCCCATATCAATAGCGAGGTTCTTGGCGAATACTGGCTGAATTTCATTCCTCCTTCCTGGGGTGAATACGGAATCGCCAAAGCCAACATGAAACAAGGATTTAATCCTGAAATAGCTGGTAGCGAAAGCGTGAATATTTGGTGCCACTCAAACGGGGCTTGGATCAGAAGCGAAATCTGGGCTTGCACAAACCCGCTTATGGTCGATCAAGCCGTTAGATACGCCTATCACGATGCGCTTGTTGATCACGGCGTAGGGGAAGGCACCACAGCCGCCGCTTTCTTAACCGCGATCGAAAGTGCGGCTTTTGGGATAAAAGACATCAAACAATTGATTGAAATCGGCTTGTCGAAAATCGATGAGGATTCCCGCTTAGCGAAAAGCGTGAAAGAAGTCATTAAGCTCTATGACGAGGGCAAAAGCTGGCAAGAAACCCGCAACGCCATCGTCAAGATGAACGAAGATATCGCCGATGGCTGGTTCCAAGCGCCCAGCAACGTTGCTTTTGTCCTTATAGGCTTGCTCTATGGCGAAGGTGACTTTAAGAAGTCTTTGCTCACCGCCGTAAATTGCGGTGATGACACCGATTGCACTGGCGCAAGCGTCGGCGCGATTTTGGGAATCATCAACGGATGTGACGGATTGCCATCCGATTGGGTCCAATATATTGGAAACCGCATTATCACTTGCTCAATTAACATGGGAACTTCCTCTAGAGTCCCGACTAACATCGACGATCTTGTGAGAAGAGTCGGAAGAATGGCGGAAGTATGCGCCTACTATAACGGCAACGCGATTTATACCACGCAACTTAAAGGCGTTGATGTCGAATTCACCGATTCAAAGACCGAATTGGAACCGGATTTGCCTTCTCTTCTAGTAAAACCATGGGGCGAGAACAATGAGCAAGACGATATCAGAGCCTTGCGCTTAACGCTCAGAAAAGACACATACGCCGTACATCTCGGAGCCTTGACGGCGATTATCCGCTACGAAAACGGGGTAGGGATCAAAGCAAATGAGAAAAAGAGCCTAGGAATCACTTTCGTAAATAACGTAAAAGCATATGGCAATGAGCCTTTGACCGCGAAGGTAAAACTGCATTTGCCACCTGATTGCGAGGCACTTGAAAGCGCCGCTGATGTGGCGGTGCCGTGCTGGACCGCCCTTACCACTATGGCGCACAGCGAAGAAGTCTCTTTCTCCTTCATGGTGAAGCAAATCAATGAAAGCAAAGAAGTGGCGATATTCGAGATTGAAGTGCCAGAGCACGGCAAGACCCATTACGTCAATGTGCCGTTCATGAAGAGGCAATAAGGAGTTAGCAATATGAAAAAAGAGATTTTGAAGATGGCCGTTGTTGGCTTCGGCCATCGCGGATATGACTTAACCACTTGCATCTTGATGAAGCAAAAAGACGTCGAAATCGTCTCTTTGAGCGATGTTTATCTCGACCGCGCCGAGAAAGTGGCAGATCTTGTTGAAAAAGAAGGCAAAAAGCGCCCGTTTGTGAGCGAGGATTACAAAAAGGCTTTGGATGTTGACGGATTAGATGCGGTTTTGGTTTCCTCTTCTTGGGAAAGTCATTTGGAAATTGCGATTTACGCTTTAAGAAAACATATTGCCGTAGCGATGGAAGTCGGGCGCGCTTATTCCTTGGAACAGCTCTGGGAATTGGTTCATGCCGAAGAAGAAACCGGCACCCCATTCATGCTTATGGAAAACTGCTGCTTCGACAAAGAAGAGCTCTTGGCAACCCACATGGCGCGTCTAGGCTATTTTGGCGAGATTGTTCACTGCGAAGGGGCCTATGCTCACGATTTGAGAAAAGAGATATCTGATGGGCACATCACTAAGCATTACCGCTTGAGGAATTATCAGTTTGGCAATTGCGATAATTACCCAACGCATGAAATCGGACCGATCGCGAAGCTTCTCGATATCAATAGGGGAAATCGCTTCGTGAGCCTTGTAGCCGTTTCCTCTAAGGCGGCGGGCTTACACGAATACGTATCGCAGCACCAAGACACCTATCCAGAATTGATGGACACGAAGTGGAATCAAGGAGACGTTGTCTCTTCAGTCATCAAATGCGCGAATGGCGAGACGGTTTCAATCAAACTTGAGACTACTTTGCCGCGCTTTTATAACCGCGCTTTCGCCGTTAGGGGAACAAAAGGATTCTACGAGGCCGCCACCAATTTGGTGTATCTAGATTGTGATGAGAAGGACCCGCCACGTACTTATGAGAGCTACGCCAAAATGATCAACAACGGCGAAAAATATAAGCAATTCCTACCTAAAATGTGGCAAAACATCACCGAAGAGCAACTTAAGGCAGGACATGGCGGAATGGATTATATGGAATTCCGCTCCTTCATCGATCATGTGAAAAACGGTGAGGAGCCAGTGATTGATGTTTACGATACGGCCGCTTGGATGGCTATCGCGGTTTTGAGCGAGGAATCGATTCAAAAAGGAGGAGCTCCAGTATCTTTCCCAGACTTCACAAACGGGAAATGGATGAGCAGGCCTCGTCTGGACGTTATCGATTTCGATAAGGATTGACCCATGGACAACATCTATTACAAACTGTTGCGAAAATGGTGCGATGGGCTTTTATCTCATCAATTAGATAATGACGATAAAGCCTTTAAGGGAGGTTTTTTGTGCCCCTCGTGCAAGATGATTCACGGGAGAAGCCCCGATGCCATATACCCTCTTGGCGTGCTTTATAAAATAAGCAAAGAGGAAAAATACCTCAACGCTCTTAAATCGGTTTTTGAATACGGCAAGCAGCTAGAATGCCTTGATGGCTCCTTTTATAACGATGCCCAAGCTGCTTGGCCTTACACAACCGTATTCCAGGAAATCGCGACGATGGAAAGCTTAAATTCCTTCGGCGATTTGTTGGAGCCATCTTTCAAAGAGGAAATCGAGAGCAGAGCGAAAAGGATGGCTTCTTGGCTATATGTCAATCTCGACGAGAAATCGCGCCCGAATATCAATTACTGCGCAACAAATTCATTGGCCCTTCTTCTTGCTGGAAGATATTTTGGCGAAGATAAATATTTGAAGAAGTCTCACGTTCTTTTTTCTTATGCCCTCAATCATTTTTCCGAAAACGGTCTTTTCTATGGCGAATCGAAAAACCACGATGAGAGAAGTGCGAAAGGATGCCTGTCCATCGATATGGGCTACGCCTTAGAAGAGTCCATCCCTTCGCTAGTGAAATGCGCGTTTCTTCTAAACGATCGCAAAGCCAAGAACTTCCTAAAAAACAAATTAGCTGATAATGCCTGGTTCATTTTGCCTGATGGGGGATTAGACAATAGTTTTGGAGTCCGCAACAACAAATGGACCTATTACGGCTCGAGAACAAGCGATGGTTTGTCTCCGGCGTATCTGCTTTTCGCCGAGGAAGACCCGCTTTTCCAAGAGATTGCCTACCGCAACACTGCTTTGCTTGATAAATGCAGTGATGACGGGCTTCTTTTCGGTGGGCCGGATTATGCAAAAGAAGGCGAATACCCATGCCTTCACCATACCTTCGAGCATGCGAACGCCATCGCCTATGCCTTGGAAGAAATCGATGAGAAGTACCTACGGCCAGCGGGAGTTAAATTGCCATCGGAAAGTGAATTTCACTCATACTATCCAGAACTTGATCTCTATCGCCTTAGAATAGGGGAATACGCTCTTGATATCTCTGGCTACGATTTCAATATCCCTTTCTCTGGGCATGCTGGCGGAGGCACTATCACCATGTTATATGGGCCAAAAGGTCCAATGATTATGGGCTCAGTCCTCGACTATCTTCCTTTGGCAGAGCCCACAAACCAACAGTTGCCGAAAAACCCTGCAAATCACCGCTCTATATTGCCTAGATTGGAAAAAAACGGCCATTATTCTTGCTATTTCAGCAAAGACGAAATTACAAAGCATAACGAAGGCAATAAGGTTGTTTTTACGGTTAAGGGCGGTTTATCAACCCGCAAAGGCGACTGTTTGGAAGACAAGCCGACGTTTGTTTATGAAATCGGCAAAGAAGGGCTTCATGTCCATATCGATTCCTGCGTTGGAGCCAAATTCGTTCTCCCGCTCATCAATGGGACTATCAGCGTCAAAGAAGGGACTTTGTCTTCTGAAGACGACATCTTCTTCTTGACGGGAGGATTCAAAGCCAAAGAACACATTATCACTCCAAACGAAAACGGAGTGATTGAGCTATTCGTTCGCTGATTGGTAAGCCCTGAAATCCGTACTGCATTTCAGGGTTATTTTTCTAAATCATTGATCATTAACAAGACTAAGAAGTTCCAACTTTGGAAGCCCGGGTTGCGTAATCCTAGACCGGTTTCCGAATCATAATATTCGGAAAATTCGCCTTGTTTTTCCAAATCTTTTCCGAGTAGACAAATGGTCTTTTCCGCTAATTCGAGCGCAAGATCGTCGTAACCGTAATTTCGCAATCCGACATATGCGAAATAGTTGGCGTTAATCCAGATTGGACCACTCCAGCATGAGGGGTTGCCAGAGGAAATGTTCCTGAACATCTTTTCGGCTTTCGAGACGCTTCTGATGCCGAACTCGCTATAAAGCGTTGATGGGTTGCAGTAGTGATCTTTGATGACTCTCTCAACCTGTTTTTCAGTTGCTATATGGCACCAAAGCGGAAGCAATCCGGCCCACGTCTCTATTCTCATCGGCAAAGAGTGATAATTCCTTGGAGCTCCGCTTTGAAGCCATTCATTTGGGTCGACTTTGCGAAGAGAGATATCTGCACTATAGAAAAAGCCATCTCTTTCATCGAATAACTCGTCGCGAATCGCTTTTGCGAGCTTTTCAGCCTTTTCCATATATTCTTTTTCTTCGGAGGGCAAAGAAAGCATTGAAGCTAGACTCGCCATCGATTGATATTCCATTTGCATCAAAGAGTTGAGGTATATAGTAGCCGAGCTGCATTTTGGCCGATAAAAGGCCGTTGGGTCATTATCGAAACCAAGGCCTAAGTCATCGATAGGGTAAAACAAACCCGTTTCTTCATCTTTTTGATGGGTTTCGTAATATCCGATGAATTTTTGGAGTTTTGTGTAATTGTCTTTAATCCAGACGGCATTTCCGTAGTGTTTTGATATGGCAGTGGCGTGAGAGGCAAGACACGGCTTATGGATATTCGTAAAAACTTCCGGCTTCAAATCAAAAAGCCAAGAAGGGGTGTCTTGCACCAAAATCGGAATTCTCCCTTCTTCATCCTGAGCATCCAAAAAATTCAAGACGCACCCTTTTTCGTAGGTTTCGATAGAAGGGTCGCCAATGCCTAAAAGGGCAATTCCAGTTAGCCAGGAATCCCAATCCCATAATTGATGCTTGTATGATGAGCCCGGCACTAAAAAAGGGTATTTGAGATTGCTGACGGGTTCACGAAAATTGTTGCGGTAACTGCTTAAGATGTAGTTTTTTATTTCGCCGATATATCTTGTGGTTTCTTTTTTCATACCAAGAAAATCCTTTTGCACTTAACCATATTCTAAAAAGTAACGAGACAAGAACAAGAAAGAGGTCTTTTTTCTTGTGAAAAAGATTAATTTTAAGAGACTAGGGAAGTTAGATGCGAATCGATTCGGGTTTTCTCTAGTTGATTAAATAAATGCAGCGCTGGCTTTCTTCGGAAAAACAAAAAGCTCAACTATTGAATGATGGGGTTGGATCAATTTCTAAAAGTGTGCAAAACGCCCATTGAATTGAAGGGCTTTTCGCAAACAAAACCATCAAACGCGCCGTTGTTGCAAGGATATTCGACTGTCTTGCCATTAAGGTTTTAAGTGGTAGACTAATCAATGTTTGTCGGAGGACGGGTAGTCGCAATTACCTAGTTAGATAAGACACTAAGTGCGCTTAGCTAAGGAGGTTACTGTATGGCTTTCGCCCGCGTTAAGTTATCTGAGCATCTAACTTCAAAGAAGATTTTTTTGGCGGTTATCGCGCCTATTTGCATGGTCGTTTTCACCTCGTTTTATAGCATGGTGGACGGCATATTCCTTTCGAATGTTGTTGGCACAAACGCTTTTAGCGGGGTGAACTTGATATGGCCTTTCTGCATGGTGCTTGGAAGCGTCGGTTTCATGTTCGGGACCGGTGGAAGCGCTCTGGTTAGCAAGGCTTTAGGAGAGAAAAACGAGGAGAAGGCGAATAGGGATTTCTCGCTTGTCGTTTATGCCACGATCACTCTAGGCATCGTTTTGGGGATTGTTGGATATCTCTCGGTTGAGCCATTCGTCCGCTTTATGGCAAGTCTATCTTCATCCGATGCCGAGGAAGCCGTAAATTATGCGATAAGGTACGGAAGGCTATTAATGATCGGCATGCCTATGTACATGCTGCAGAACGTCTTCCAGTCTTTTTTCACCACGGCCGAGAAGCCGTTGACCGGGTTTGCTTTTGTTGCATCGGCCGGTATAGCCAACATTCTTTTGGATGCTTTGTTTGTTGTTTTGCTTCGAATGGAAGTGGAAGGCGCTGCGATAGCGACTCTCATCGGCTACTTTATCGGAGGCATTCTTCCCATTTTTTACTTCATATTCAAGAAAGACATCCATATTCATTTGGGTAAAACGAGAATTGATTGGCTGACACTAGGCAAGGCCTCGGGAAACGGTTCAAGCGAGTTCGTCTCCAATATCGCCTCCAGCATCGTTTCGATGTGTTATAACGCCCAGCTCCTTATTTACGCTGGCCCAAAAGGAGTATCGGCATACGGCATCATAATGTATGTCTCTTTTGCTTTCATGGCTGTCTTCATGGGCTATTCGCTTGGCCTTGCGCCTTTTGTTGGCTACCAATACGGCGCTCAAAACCATGAAGAACTGCACAATATTTTGAAGAGGTCTTTGATTACGATCGGCATCATGGGCATAACGATGTTCGCTTTGGCGGAAGGTGTCGGCCCTTATTTCTGCGAAGCTTTCGCCCGGCACGATGAAGAGTTGCTCGCTTTGGCTACACGCTCCATCCACATTTATTCGTTTGTCTTCCTCACGGCCGGTTTCTCGATTTTCGGCTCGAGCTTTTTCACTGCCCTCAATAACGGCTTGGTATCCGCCATCATTTCCATTGTGCGCACTTTTGTTTTCGAGCTTGTCTGCATTTTCCTCTTCCCGCCGCTTTTGGGTTTAGACGGCATTTGGGCGGCAGCTCCTTTCGCTGAAATCGGTTCAACTGCCATGACTGTCTTTTTCTTTCTCAAGGAACGCGGAAGATATCATTATTGATGTTCTTCCTGTTCGTTTTGTCTCTACTGCCACAATGAGTTTCTCATCGGTGTTTTAAGCCTCGAGAAGTAGTACAATAGCGGCACTTCGTTTCCTAAGGAGTTAAAACACATGAAAGGTATTATTCTCGGAGGGGGAAACGGCTCGCGCCTGTACCCGCTTACCCTCTCGACCAACAAATTATTGATTCCTCTTTATGACAAACCGATGGTCTATTATCCTCTTGCCACGCTCATGCAGGCTGGCATTAATGAGGTGATGATCATCTCGAATAATCGCGACCTCGATCGCTTCAAGATGGTTTTCGGCGACGGCTCATCTCTCGGCATGAAAATCTCTTACGGGGTGCAAGAGGTGCCAACCGGCATCGTAAGCGCCTTCCTCATTGGCGAAGACTTCATCAAGGACGAAGAGTGCGCCCTTATCTTAGGAGATAATCTCTTCTATGGCCCGAATATGGAAAAGGGCTTAATGGACGCCAGCGCATTAGCAAAACAAGGCGAAGTTTCCCTATTTGGCTACAAAGTGAATGACCCGGAGAGATTCGGCGTCGTCGAATTAGACAAAGACAATAGAGCGATTTCAATCGAGGAGAAACCGAAGAACCCGAAATCGAATATCGCCGTCACCGGACTATATTTCTACCCAAGCGATGTCGTGAGCAAGGCTAAACAAGTCAAACCGAGCTGGCGCGGAGAATACGAAATCACCGATCTCAATAACATCTATCTCCAGGAGAACAGGGTGCGAGTCGTCACTTTGGAAGGAGACGATGAATGGTTTGACGCTGGTACTTTCGATTCGCTTTTGGAAGCGAGCGAACGCATCAAAAAAGCGGAAGACGGAGGGCTGCCCGTCGCCTATATAGAGCAGATTGCCTATGAAAAAGGGTGGATCAGCAAAGAGAAACTTGCCGAGAGTGGCGAATCCATGAAGAAGAATTCATACGGCGAGCATCTTTTGTCCCTCCTCAAATAAAAATGGAAAAGAACATCCTCGCGCTTGATTTGGGCAAAGGTTCCTTGGGAATGGCGATTTCGCGAAGCGGCATCCTCGCTACTCCGCTTGAGAATCTGCGTTTCAAGGCGACTCAATACGAAGAAGCCATCAAAGGCATCAAACGCGTTTTGGAAAAAGAAAAAGTCGAGCATTTCGTGATTGGCTATCCTCTTTTCCCAAGCGGCGATCCTTGTGAGATGACTCCGATTGTCGAATCTTTCATTTTGCGCCTAGAGGATGAGTTCCCCTCCATTCCGGTAAGCAAAGTCGATGAGCGCAACAGCACGCTTGAAGCCGCGGTGATGTTTCATGCCTCTGGCGAAAACAGCAAAAAGCAAAAGCATCACATCGATTCAGGCGCCGCTATGATCATTTTGGAACGTTATTTGACTAGCGTTGGGCAAATGTAGAAACGATGGAACAAGCGAAAATCAATTACTACAAGATATCGCTTAAGACGATGGAAGACATAAAAGAAGGGGAAAGGCCTTCCCTTTTGCTTCATTCTTGCTGTGGGCCATGCGCCTGTTGGCCGCTTCTTTTCCTTTCGAAGAAATTCGATGTGACAATCTATTTCAATAACAGCAACATCTATCCTTCTAGCGAATACCATAGGCGACTCGAAGAACTAAAAAAACTTTTGACCTATATCGAAAAGGATTATGGCTATCGCATTGCTTTAGAGGTCACGCCCTACGAGAATGTCTCCTACACCAAGGCCCTTGAGCCATTCAAGGACGATCCTGAAGGCGGGAGAAGATGCAAGCTGTGCTACGAGAAGCGCATGAGCGAAGCTTACGATTACGCTGAAAGAAATGGCTTTGACTATTTTTGCACGGTCATGAGCATCTCTAGGCAAAAAGACAGTCAAGTCATGAATGAGATCGGGAAAAAACTCGAGGCAACGCATAGCAAAACAAAATACTTCTATAGCGATTTCAAAAAGGCCAACGGCATCCTTTTAGGAAAGGAACTCCGATTGAAATACGGCTTGTACAATCAAAATTACTGCGGCTGCGTCTATAGTTACGAAAAGCGTTTAGCTTGCGATCGAGAAAAGCGAGAAAAAGAAGCAAAAGACGAATAACTTCGCAAAAACGGCTTCAAATTTCGAATATCGGCAGTTTCTGCGTTTTTAAAAGATTGCTTAAAACGGCTCATGCTTCTTCTTTCCCTTCTTATTGAGGGCAAGAAAAGGCGGGAAAAGGTATACTAGGGGCGGAGGTAATTTCGATGAAGGATACAATAACTATCGAAGAAAAAGGACCGATCACCGATTCCTTATTAACGAAAATGGACGCTTATTGGCGGGCCGCCAATTACTTGAGCGCCGCTCAGCTCTATTTATTGGATAATCCGTTGCTCAAACGACCCTTAGTCAATGAAGACATAAAGAAAAAAATAGTGGGGCACTGGGGCACGGTGCCTGGCCAAAATTTCGTCTATGTCCACTGCAACAGGGTCATAAAGAGATATGACCTCGACATGATTTTATTGAGTGGTCCAGGACATGGTGGCAACTTCCTTATCGCCAATGATTATCTAGAGGGCACTTATAGCGAGGTCTACCCAAACATCAGCGAAGACGAGGCTGGACTAAAGAAGCTATTCAAGCAGTTCTCTTTCCCAGGCGGAGTTCCTTCCCATTGCGCCCCGGAAACCCCGGGGTCTATCAATGAAGGCGGGGAGCTAGGATATAGCATCGCCCACGCTTTCGGCGCAGTCTTCGATAATCCAGGTCTATTTGCCACCGTCGTAGTGGGCGATGGAGAAGCAGAAACCGGCCCTCTAGCGACCTCTTGGCAAAGCAACAAATTCCTCAATCCGATCACTGATGGAGCGGTTTTGCCGATTCTCCATCTGAATGGCTACAAAATCGCAAATCCGACCATCCTCAGCCGTATTCCCCGTGAAGAGTTGGAGAGTTATCTCCGCGGCATGGGCTGGAAACCTTATTTCGTCGAAGGGGACGACCCAAAGAAGATGCATCGCCTTATGGCGGAAACGATGGATAAGGTTATTGAAGATATCCTTTCAATCCAAAAAAAGGCAAGGGCGAATAATGATGCCTCTCGCCCTATTTGGCCTATGATCGTCTTACGCACGCCAAAAGGCTGGACGGGGCCGAAAGTGGTGGACGATAAGCCAGTCGAAGGATCATTCCGCGCCCATCAAGTTCCGCTTGCGATGGATAAGCCAGAGCATTTGGGGCAGCTTGAGAGCTGGCTGAGGAGCTATCATCCGGAAGAATTATTTGGCGCAGATGGAAAATTGATCCCTGAGCTAAAAGAGCTCGCTCCGAAAGGCGAAGCGAGAATGGGTAGCAACCCACATGCTAATGGGGGCAAATTGCTTCGTGATTTGAGAATGCCAGATTTCCGCGATTACGCTTTTGAAATAGGGGGGCACGGCTCAAAAGACGGGCAAGATATGACGGAGCTAGGCAAATTCATCCGCGACGTCATCAAACTCAACCAAGATTCCAGGAACTTCCGCGTGTTCGGACCTGATGAGACCTTGTCTAACCGTCTCAATTCCGTTTTTGAGGCGACAAATCGCCAATTCGATGCCACGAGAATCGATACCGACGAATTTCTTTCTAGCGACGGCCGCGTCATCGATTCGATGCTTTCTGAGCATTTGTGCGAAGGCTGGCTAGAAGGGTATCTCCTTACGGGAAGACACGGTTTCTTCGCTTCTTATGAAGCCTTCATCAGGATCATCGATTCAATGGTGGCTCAGCACGCCAAATGGCTCAAGGTCTGCAACCAGCTTCCTTGGCGCGAGGAAATCGCTTCCCTGAACCTCGTTTTATCAAGCAACGTTTGGCAGCAAGATCACAATGGCTTTACCCATCAAGACCCAGGCTTCATGGATCACATCGCGAACAAAAAAGCCGATGTCGTGCGTTTATATTTGCCGCCTGATGCCAACTGCCTGCTCTCGACGATGGATCATTGCTTAAGGACGAAGAACTACGTTAACGTCATCGTGGCGAGCAAACATCCGCGCCCTCAATGGCTCAGCATGGAGGAAGCCATAAAGCACTGCACGGAAGGCGTCTCTATCTGGAATTGGGCAAGCAATGATCAAGGCGAAGAACCGGATGTTGTTATAGCTTGCGCTGGCGAAACCCCGACTTTGGAAGCTCTTGCTGCCACCCAAATCATCAATGAGGAACTGCCATTTTTGAAGGTGCGTTTCATCAACGTCGTGGACCTTTTCCGCCTTCAGCCGAACAGTTTGCATCCGCATGGGCTTTCCAATGAGCAGTACGATATGCTCTTCACCAAAGATAAGCCGATCATCTTCAATTTCCATGGCTATCCAACTTTGATTCATGAGCTCACTTATAGCAGAAACAACCAAAATATTTCTGTGCACGGGTATCGCGAAGAAGGGACGATAACCACTCCATTCGACATGCGTGTCCAAAACGAAATCGATCGATACCATTTAGTGCAAGATATCCTCCTTCACTTGCCGAGCTTAGGGAACAAAGGAAGCTATCTCTACCAAAAAATGGCCGACAAGCTAGTCGAACATAAGCAGTACATCCATAATGTCGGCCTTGATATGCCAGAAATCGCTGACTGGAAGTGGAAGAAATAAGATGCCTACCAGAAAAGAACCATCCGAAATGATGTGCGCCTTCCTGTTTTTGTCCAGGATTATGGGCACACATCAAAAATGATGGCTCTTTTTTGGCGGTTCGAAGGATGACCAACAATGACCAAAACATATAATGAATGACCAAAAATATTTCAAATGACCAAAACATATAATGAATGACCAAAAGCATTTTGATAATATAGTGGCGGAGGCAAAAAAGAGCAATCCATTCAACCCGACTTTTGGCGAGCTCCCAAAGAACGTCGTGCCACGCGAAAAAGATTTCGAGACGAGAAAAGGAATTCCTTTCAGCTTTAGCGGAGTCCTCATCGCAAAAAGAGGTACGTGACGCTTTGAATATGAGCAACGGCAATCTTCAGACGTATAAAAGGCGGCTTGTCGATAAAGGCCTTATTGCCTCAAGTAGAAGGGGTGAGATGGCTTTTACGCTTCCGCGTTTCAAGGAATTTGTCCAATTCGAAAATAAACTGAATGAGGACTGAACGCTCGTTGAGCGAATCGGCAAAATTCCTAATATCGCCGCAGAAAGAGCAGAAATCAAAGGATTTTCAAAACGTCGTCTAAGTAAGGTATTGAGGCGAAAGCGCCTTTCTTTTGGATGCTTAAACTCGAGGCAGCGGTGGCGATTTGCATGGATTTTTCTTCGCTATAGCCATTTGACAAGCTTGCAAGATAATATCCGGCATAGGTATCTCCAGCCCCTATCGTGTCGACTATTTTCGTCTTGATCGCCTCGACGTTTATCGTCTTTTCGTTTGTGAGCAAAGAGGAGCCGTTTTTGCCTCTAGTCATGAGCACGTGGCGGATGTTATAAGAGAGGAGTTTTCTTGCCGCCTCATCCGCATCAATGATTTTAGAGAGCGATGATGCCTCGGATTCGTTGATAATGAGCGTATCGATGTGGCGATATAGGTCAATTGGGATATCTAAGAGCGGAGAAGGATTATAGAAAATGCGTTTGCTTTCACCGTAATTGGAGAGAATCCATCTTACGGAAGCGAAAGGCATTTCGTTCTGCAGCAATATGAAAGAGCACGCATCGAAATATGCGCGGCTCTTTTCGAGAAACGAGACATCAAGCGATAGATTTGCTCCCGAATCGACGATGACTTCATTTTCCCCGCTTCTTTCATTCAAGATGATGGCCTTTCCGGTTGGAAAGCTACTCTTTTTGAAATTGAGCGTCATTCTCTCTTTTTGCAAGATTCTCTCGATTGAACGCCCGTCTTCATCGTTTCCGCAAGCGCTGCAAAAGGTTATGTCTCCGCCCGCTCTAGCTACGGCCACGGCTTGATTAAGCCCTTTCCCGCCCAAAGAAGAAAGAGAAGCGGATATCGTATGCGAGCTCTCGC
>CAVHTL010000015.1:0-17280 GCA_963638955.1 bacterium | reverse complement strand
AAACAATGGAGATTTATAGACAAAAAGGCCTGTTTATACAGTGTTTTAAAAATATTATTTTTAATCGGTGAAACCTAATTGTTGTAATGATAGACTTTTCGCATGCTTGAATTGATCAACATAAAAAAAGACTATTATGTCAATAAAGAACCATTCCCGGCTCTCAAGGATGTCTCGCTGGCTTTTCACGACAAAGGGTTTGTTTCGATTCTCGGTCATTCAGGCTGCGGGAAGACAACCCTTTTGAACATAATTGGCGGCTTGGATCACTACACCTCAGGCGACTTGTTGATTGATGGAAAAAGCACAAAAGACTTCGTTGATTCTGAGTGGGATGCTTATCGCAACGAAAGAGTTGGGTTTGTTTTCCAATCGTACAACTTGATTCCGCACCAATCGATTTTGTCGAACGTTGAAACCGGGTTGACATTAAACGGTGTTCCGCGCCAAGAAAGAAAAGAAAGGGCGCTCAAAGCCCTTGAAGATGTTGGGCTTGCCGATGTCTATAAGAAAAAACCAAACCAGCTTTCGGGTGGACAAATGCAAAGGGTCGCTTTAGCAAGAGCCCTCGTCAACAATCCAAAAATAGTGCTGGCTGATGAACCGACCGGAGCGCTTGATTCCGGAACATCAAAGCAAGTGATGGAGCTTTTGAAAGAAGCTAGCAAAACAAGACTCGTCATCATGGTTACCCATAACCGCGACCTTGCTTTCGAATATAGCGATCGCATCATCACGATGAAAGACGGAAGAGTCGAAAACGATACCGACCCCGTTCCGCTAGTCGATGAAAAGAATTCGCCGAAAGAAATAAACAAAAAGACCTCAATGAGTTTCTTGACGGCCCTCAAATCGTCCTGGGCCAATATCCGCACCAAAAGAGGCCGCACGATTTTGACCGCGATCGCTTCATCCATCGGAATCATCGGCGTGGCTTTGGTTTTGGCGGTGAGCAATGGCTTTTCGATGTATGTCGACAAAGTCGAAAGCGGCGTTGCCGGCTCTGTGCCCATTTCTATTACCCCTGTCACTTACACTTACAAACAGACCTCAAGCCAAGACGACGTGATTTATCCAGACGATGAGGAAGTTAAAGTTTACGATATGTCATCCTCCCTCATGAGCGTCCACCAAAACCGCTTCACGAGCGACTATTTTGATTATATCGAGAAAACAAAGGAAAAAGGCTGGGCGAGTTCGATAATGTATAACCGCCAAAACCTCTCCTTCAATCTTTTGACTGACGACCCTGACGAAAAAGGTAGCGCGATGTCGATCAATCAATACCGTTCGGCTGGTTCGACGGGAAGCGCCATTTCTAGCGTGACTGGGCTTCCGACCACGATTTTCCATGAACTATACGGCACAAGCGAAGAGATGAGCAAATGGTATGACTGCATTGGTGGAAGGATGCCGAAAGAGAAAGATGAAATTGTTTTGATAACAGATCGCTATAACCGCGTCGAGAAATCAACTCTAAAGTACCTTGGAATGCTTTCGTCCAATAGCCAAGAAAAAACGATCTCCTTCTCCGATATTCTCTATGACGATACGGATGGTACTGGCAAAACATATAAGGTTTACCGCAATAGTGACATTTACAAGAACGTCGAATATAAAGAGACAACCGTCGATTCGTATAAAATCACCGAAGTTGATGTTGAAAATTTGAAGGTATCAGGCGAAAAAAGCCAAACGACGATTCGATATTTCGCTTCGCAACCAAGCGCTAATTATATCTATTCTAACGACAACCTATTCAACCCCATTAAACTTAAAATCGTTGGTATTTTGCGTCCGCGTGAGGATTCCTACATCTCGCTTATGCCATCCTCTTTGGGTTATCTATCGGAATTGAAAGATTATTTGGCGGACGATGGGGTCAACCAAGATAGCTCTGAACTTTTGAAAACGACTCATGAGCGCCTTTTTGATGCCGTGAAAGGAAACGCCTATATTCGTTATGATGTCGATGAAAGCGGCAAGGAGACGACGAATGACGGCTTACACAAACTCAATTCGCTCATTCAAGATTACAAGTCTTCTTATAAACTCGACGAGCTACTAGAGCGTTTCAAAGAACAAAAAAGCCTAAGCGAAGAGGATACCAACACCTTATCGACCCTTTTCACCAATTTGCCTACAAGTCTAGCTTCTTGCTTGTCTTACCGCGATTATTGGGGCAATAGCGCAAACAAAGGCGGCGTTCCGAACTTCACATCCTGCTATTACTTTCTAAACCACTGCCAAAACGTTGGTTGTGATTTGCTCCAAAGCGAGGTGGAAATTCCGTCTTTCTCTTCTTCGTCCGCCTCTTCTTTGGTTGTTTCTTTGACCGCGATGTATTTAAAAATCACCGATCCCGATTTTTGGAACGATATCGGGAATATCGATCGCGCAGACTGGTGTCTTATCGATTTTCTCGCTCTTCAAAACAATTTCTCTATCATAACCTCGGTTTTGATTTTCCCCGCCTCTTTAACCACCAAACAAGATCTATCCGACTATCTATCGGCTTATAATGAAGGCAAAAGCGACAGCGAATCGATTGTTTATAGCGACGTCATGGGCACGTTTACCGAATCGCTTGGCGTTTTGATTCAAGTGATAAGCGCCGTCTTGATTGTCTTTGCTTCCATATCTTTGGTTGTCAGTTCAATCATGACTGGCATCATCACCTATGTTTCAGTGGTTGAAAGAACGAAAGAAATAGGGATTCTCCGCGCTTGCGGAGCCAGAAAGAAAGACGTTGGCCGCCTGTTTGAGGCCGAATGCGTCATCATAGGCGGAATGGCTGGACTAATTGGCGTCGGCTTTTCCTGGATTGCCTGTTTCCCGATAAGCGCGATTATTGACCATCAATTTCCCGGAAATGGTTTAGAGCAAATAGCTTCCTTGTCCCCGATTCACGCCGCGATTTTAATCGCGATAGCAATTTTGCTTGCTTTTGTGTCTGGTTTAGTGCCAGCCCGTATTGCGGCGAAAAAAGACCCTGTAACTGCGTTGCGCACGGAGTAAACAATGAGCAAAGAGAAATTGTTGATCGAGCTTGAGAAGGCCGAAAAATATAGCCCAGACACCAAAAACGGCCTCAATGACGATCAAATAAAAGCACGTCGAGAAGCTGGCTTGGTGAACAAGACGCCAAAAAAAGTCACAAAATCCTATTGGAAAATATTCACCGACAACTTCTTCTCTTTTTTCAACGCAATCCTCTTTCTTATCGCAATATTGATGCTCACTGGCGGCATCTTCGAAATCAAATATTACGGGTTTCTCTTCGTCTTGTTTGCAAACATCATCATAGGTTTAGTCACTGATATCCGTGCTCGTGCGATGGTGGACAAATTGCGCCTTATCACCGACCCTAAAGCAAGAGTCGTAAGGAACGGAGAAGAAACGGAAATACCGGTTGGCGAGATTGTCTACGAGGACATCATGATACTTTCTCCAGGCGAGCAGATTTGCGCCGATGGCATTGTCGTTGAGGGGTCATTAAAAACTGATGAATCTTTGATCAGCGGAGAATCGGCGGCGATTGAGAAAACGATTGGCAGCCAGATTTATAGCGGATCTTACGTCAAAAGCGGCAAAGCCTATGTCTCAGTCAATCGCGTCGGCAGCGCCAACTACGCCGAAGACATTCAAAGCAAGGCGCAGGAGTTTTCTCGCCCCAAAAGCGAATTGAAACGTTCGTGCATCGAGATCTTCATGGCCACTGGATTCGTATCGATGCTCATGGGGCTGCTTGAAACCGCCACATATATCGCAAAATGCATAAATTCGACCGGATTCACGCGTGAAAACTATTACGATTTCACGAAAATGATTGGCGGATCGATGGTTGCGATGATCCCGAGTGGTCTTTATTTGCTCGTCTCTCTGACTCTGGCTACCGGCGTTATAGCTTTGGCGAGAAAACGCATGAATGTGCAAGAATTGTATTGCATTGAGATGCTCGCCCGCGTCGACGTGCTTTGCTTCGACAAAACAGGGACTTTAACCGATGGCACAATCGTCGTTGATAAAATCCATAGCCTTGATCCTTCATATGATGAAACGAAAATCGGGGAGATTCTGGGATCTCTAGTGAAGGCGACGAAAGACGAAAACGGAACCGCTAAAGCGATATCTTCTTCCTTTGTCTCAGCTCCTTTCACCCCAGTCGCATCTATTCCTTTCGACTCCGAATACAAATACAGCGCCGCAAGTTTTGAGGGAGAAGGAACCTACATAATGGGGGCTTATGGCTTCATTGAGAAAGAGAAAGACGAGAAAACGGAGTCGTTAATCGAATCCTTATCTTCGGAAGGACTTCGCGTTATTGCTCTATATCAAAACGATAAAATGATTGAAAACGGGAAAATTCCCTGCAAAAACCACCTAATCGCTTTGATTTCCTTCACCGATCACATCAAAGATGACGCCAAACCCAACATTGAATGGTTTAAGAAAAACGGCGTGCAAGTCAAAGTCATAAGCGGCGATAATGCTTTAACCGTCAGCCATATTGCCGGTTTAGTGGGCGTGGAAAATGCCTCAGATTACGTTTCGATGGACGAGGTCAAAGACGAGGATATACCTTCCTTGGTTGAGAACCACAGCGTCTTTGGGCGCGTTAAGCCAGAACAAAAAGCGCTCATCGTAGAAGCTCTTCAAGCAAAAGGCCATAAAGTTGCCATGACAGGGGATGGGGTAAACGACATCATCGCCCTCAAAAAAGCCGACTGCTCCATCGCGATGGCTAGCGGTTCAAGCGCCGCGCGCAATGTTGCCCATATCGTCAGCATGGACAACGGTTTCTCTAAACTACCGGATGTAGTTGGCGAAGGGAGGAGAGTCATCAACAACCTCCAAAGAAGCGCCTCGTTATTCCTTGGCAAAACGATTTTTGCCATAGTTGTCTCTTTCGCCTTCCTTGTGCTTAGCTGGTGCGGCAAGGGCGGATACCCATTTTCGACGACAAACCTCTTTGTTTGGGAATTCGCCACCATTGGAGCGGGAGGCTTCTTCTTAGCTCTCCAGCCATCGAACGAGCGCTTGTCAGGCTCTTTCGTGAGAAACGTTTTGGCCGCGGCTTTGCCGTCTGGCCTTATGGAAATATTGGTGGTGGCGTGCTGTTTTGCGGCTCACGCCATCAATCCGGAATTCATGTCATATCGCGCTGCGGTCACGACATCGACAATCGCCTTCACCATTATGAGCTATCCAATCCTCTTCCGCATCTCCTTGCCGCTTGATAAATACAGAACCCCGATTTTCTTTTTCTTGTTTGCTGTCGGTGTAGCGTGCTTCTTGCTTGATTTTCTAATGCCTGGAAAGACGACTGACGCCGGCAACTTCAGCTTCTTGCTTGATTTGGATTATGGGGTAATGAATCTATCGCTTGCTTTCTTTATACTTGGGCAAATAGTTCTTTTGACAGCCTTATATTTCTTTATAGATTGGCTCATCAGAAAGAACATTACCCATTTATCAATACTTAAAAAGAAAGAAGGAAGGTAATATGAAAATCAATCCAGAAGTAGAGAAAGCTCTTAAAGAAGGAAAGCCGGTCGTTGCTTTAGAGAGCACGATTATATCGCACGGCATGCCGTATCCGAAAAACGTGGAAACGGCTTTGCTTGTCGAAAAAACAATTCGCGAGCATGGCGCGATTCCTGCCACGATGGGCATTATCGAAGGAGAGCCCATCATCGGAATGAACGCTGAGGAAATCGAGGAATTCGGGAAAAGAAAGGGAATCGCCAAAGTCTCTAAACGCGACTTCCCAATCATCATCGCCAAAAAGGAATGGGGCGCCACAACGGTAAGCGGCACCATCCTCATGGCTAAAAAAGCTGGCATCGAGGTTTTCGTCACAGGCGGAATAGGAGGGGTTCATCGCGGCGCTGAAACGACTTTCGACGTCTCACGCGACCTATACGAACTTGCAAGCGAGCCGGTAACCGTGATTTGCGCTGGCGCCAAAGCGATTCTTGATATCGCCAAGACCCTTGAGGTTTTGGAAACGCAAGGCGTCACCGTTCTTTCCTATAAAGAAAAGGATTTTGCCAATTTCTATTCGGTTGACTCCGGGTACAAAGCCGATTACGCCTTCTCCTCGCCGCTAGAAGGAGCAAGCATCATCAAAGCCAAACGTGAATTCGGCTTATCTGGCGGAATCCTGATTTCTAATCCATGCCCGAAGGACGAGGCCTTGCCGCACGATTACATCGACTCCATCGTCGCAGACGCGGTAAAAGAAGCCGATGAAAAAGGAATAAAAGGCAAAGATGTTACCCCGTTCTTGCTCAAGCGCATCGTCGAAATGACTGGCGGCAAATCGCTTGAAACAAACATCAAACTCGTCATAAACAACGCCATTCTGGGCGCTGAAATCGCCAAGGAATACGCCAAAATCAAATAATGACCACCGAGGCAAAATTCAAAAGAACGCTCAAGGAGATGATGTTGAGCAAGCCTTTAAGCGAAATCAACGTCACCTCTTTATGTGAGGCATGCCGCTGCCATCGCCAGACTTTTTATTATCACTACCAGGATATCTACGATCTATTGGCAGCGATTTTCTTAAACGAGGAGGTCGAGGGGCTTTCGCGTAGCAAAGACGTGAATGACGTCCTTCTCTGCGTGCTTCTTTACTGCAAGAGCAATTTTGTCTTTTTGCGCAGCTCCTATAACAGCGCCGCCAGCGATTTGGTGGACGATTTTATCTATAGCAAAGTTGCGAGTCAAATCATCTCAATCTTCAACAAGAAAAACGATGATGAGCTCACCAAAAGCGGATATCGAGCTCTCTCGCGCCGCTTCTCTAGAATAGTTTCGGACGAGTTCGGCTATTACTTCAAAAACGTAAGCGTCACGCCTGGACGGTTCGAGAAAGCGATGAGGAAGTTCATCGTGAGCGCCACCGCGATTCTTTTGCCAGCCTTAAAAGATTTAAGCAAAGAGGAGAGCAAGAAATGATTGATTTCTCTTTTGTTTCGCCAACCCGCATTATCTTCGGGAAAGACAAAGAAAACGAGATCGGGCGCATTCTCAAAGAATACGGTTTTTCTAGGGTATTGTTAGTTTATGGCAAAGGCAGTGTCATCAAAAGTGGTCTATTAGCAAAAACCGCCTCAAACCTTGATGAAAATTCTATTTTTCACGTAGAGCTAAGCGATATCCCCGCAAACCCGACTCGCGACTATCCATTAAAAGGCGTTGAAATTGCGCGGAAAAACAAAATCGACTGTATCTTGGCTATTGGTGGAGGCAGCGTCATAGATACGGCAAAATCGATTGGCGTTGGCTATTACTACGATGGTGACCCTTTTGATTTCAATTTGAAACTCGCTACCCCGAAGAAAAGCTTGCCCGTTGCTGTGATTCTCACCATTGCCTCAGCCGGAAGCGAGAGCAGCAATTCGTGCGTGATTCAGGATAACGATACGAAAATCAAACAAGGCTTCAATTCGGACCTCATCCGACCTCTTTTCGTGATTGAAGATCCTCTTCTCACTTATTCGGTGCCGCCTTTTCAGACAGCGTGCGGAATTGCCGATATGATGATGCATAGCTTGGAGCGCTACTTTAACGAATCGGGTCCTTACGAACTATCCGATGACTGGGCCTTATCTCTTGTGAAGAAAGTAATGGAGGCTGGGAAAGCCGCATACAAAAACCCGAACGATTATGACGCGAGGGCGGCCCTTATGCTTTTCAGCTCTTTGTCGCACGATGGGCTCACTAGCATCGGGAAGAAATCCGTCTTCGTTGTTCACCCTCTCGAGCACGCTCTTTCTGGTTATAAGCAAAGCATCACTCACGGGGCAGGGATTGCCGTCTGCTATTTGGGATGGGCGCTTTATTCTTATCCTTTTATGAAGGAGAAGTTTGCAAGATTATCCAGGTTCCTCTTCAAGATTAATGATGAAGATGATGAGAAAGCGTCTATAATAGGCATCGAATCCATGAAGGATTTCTATAAATCCATAGGCCTTCCAGTCAGTTTGGAAGAACTTGGTTTAAGTGAAAAAGATATCAAAGCTTTGGTTGATCTAGCGAGCCAAGGAGGCACACGTGTGGTTGGTCTCTACCCGCAGCCACTAGATTCGAAAGCGATTAATACCATTTATTTTAGTTGCCTTCGCGAAAGGAGTTTTTATGAAAAAGAATGACACAATGGGTTATGTGGCGTATTTGCTGATGCTTGCAATCGCCGTCTGCGTAGGCTTCTTTGTCTTACGCCCCGATTTCAGCGCCGGAACCACGTATTTGACCATCAGTCCATATATTTTGGTGCTTTTGTCCATTCTAATAGGCATTGTCTTCACTAGCCTCGTTTTGGAACTTGGCCATTTGTTGGGGGCGAAAATTGGAAAATACGACGTCACAGGCTGGGTTTGCCTTGGCTTGGGAATGAAGAAAAAGAAAGACGGCAAGAAGAAATTCTATGCCGGAAATTATGATGGGCTGACGGGCGAAACGATAGTTTCTCCTCTTGATAGTCAAAAGAGCAACCCGCGCCCAATCATCTACATGGGTTTGCTCTTCCTCTTCATTGAGATAGTGATATGCGTGGCGATGCTGGTTTTCTCCTCTTCCCGCATCAATAACGGTGACACCTCCTTCTATTGGCTCAAAGCGTCAAGCGAAGTCGTTCTTACAGTCGCTGGGATGGTTCTTGTCTACGATATTTTCCCAACCGCCCTCGATTCGAAAAACGATGGCTATTTGATCACGATCCTCAACAACAAAACCAATGTCGTCGCTTATAACGAAATGCTTTTGGCTGAAGATAAACTCGCAAGAGGATTGCCAAAAGGCGATACCCCGGTCTACGATGAGGTCACCGATTTCACTTCCTCCGTCAACGACATTACCTTATACGACTACTTGGATAAAGGCGATTACGATGCCGCTTTGAAAATCGTTGAGAAGACGCTTGTTTCCAAAAAGAAAGTCTCCGCCTCCATTTATAATTACGCCGAGGCGCAAAAAGTGGCGATCCTTCTCGATACGCTGCCTTTAGAAGAAGCCAAAAAATACTTCATCGCCTTGCCGCTCGACGTTAAAAAGCACATCGCTTCCTTATCTAACGCCCCTTCGCTTCGCGCTTATGTGCTCGCCAATGGTTTGGTGGAAGAATCGATAGGAGAGACGGAAGCTGCCTTAAACAAAACGCATGACGCTTTCCGCAAGCTCCCGAAAGAGAAAAAAGCGGTGGAGAAAAAACTTCTCAAACTCGCAGTCGAGAAAGTTCTTCTCGCTCATCCAGATTGGGATTTCAGCGATTACGGCTACAGCGTGAAAGCTGACGAAAAGAAAGAGGACGCAAAGAAAGAGGCGGAAGGAAGTGAGGTTGTAACCGCCGCCGAAACGAAAGAAGACGAATAAAAAGCAAAAAGGGCCAAGAGCCCTTTTTCTTAAACGAAAAGACCGGGAAACACCCTCAGCCTTCTCGTTTCGTTTTATTTTCCGCCGATCGACATTTTGCCAATCAAGACATCGCTGCAAGCGATTGAGCTGATGCGAAGAACAACATTGTTGTCGAGCGTTTTTATGTTGTTCAGCATCTTGAGCAAGTTGCCGCTTAAGGTAATAAGATTGAGCGGTTTGCTGAGCTTCCCGTTTTCGATCATAAAGCCTTGAGCTTGGCAAGAGAAGTCGCCGCTTTGGGCGTTCATGCCCGTGCCTAAACCAGCAATTTCGGTGATGTAGACGCCCTTTTGAACTGGGGCAATCATCTCATCAAAGCTCTTCTTGCCGCCTTTGACGATGATATTGCTATAGCCAACGCCGATTTTTCCTCCTTCCCACTGTCCGTTGCCAGTGGATTCGCTTCCGTCTTTTTTTGCGGTTTCGCGGTTGTGGAAGTAAGTCGTAAGCACCCCGTTTTTAAGGATGTCTTTGTTTTTCGTAGCTACGCCTTCATCATCGAAATAGGAGAAAAAGATGTTCTTTTGCAGGGGTTTTTCGGAAATAGTGAGTTTGCTCGAAGCGACTTTTTGACCTAGTTTGCCGATGAGGAACGAACTTTGTTTTTGCACTTCCTCAGCCGAGGCGCTTGATAAAAAGTAGTTAATCAAATCCCCGAAGACGTCATTGGCTAACACTGTTGGATATTTGCCGCTTTCGATTGGCTCGCCGCCGAATTTCGCCAAGGCTTTTTTGGCAACGCCAGCAACGAAAGCATCGGTATCGAAAGCGCTCAAATCGTTTCCGAACACGAGGTCGTAGCCGGTTTTGACTTCGTCTCCGACTTTGGCCACAACGCCAGCATAGATATAGAAGTAGTTGGATTTTTGCTTCAGCTTGAGACCGTAGGAATTATAGAATTCGCTGCTGACTTCACTCTCCTTATAGACGACTTCCGAAACATCGTCGATTCGTTTATCGAATGCGAACAAACTGTTTTCGACGTCTTTGATCAAATTGATTTTCGTTTCAATCGGAGTGGAGGAAAGGGACTCGCAATATACGTTCTTTTTGTGATATTTCTCACTTCCGACGAACACTTCCGCCTTTTCCTCTTTTTCGTTGAGTGAGGCACCCTCTTTGATTCCTTTGATGAGGAAAGAGAAGGTGTCCTTTCCGAATTCCTCGGTGCGGCAACTCCCGAATTTGCCCTTATATATCCCGCACGCCATGATGCTTTGCGAGGAATTGATGGAATAGTTATCGATTTCATGATGAAAGAGAGAAACAGAGGTCGATTTGCTTTTTGATATCTGTAATTGAGCGGCCTCTAAACCCTCTTCTTTTGCAAGTTCAAAGAATTTCTTGATGTTCATTTAAGCTTTCCTCCTCTGCCGCCGACGGTTATTTCCTTGATGCGGATGGTCGGCTGCCCGACATTGACTGGGACTAAGCCGCTTGAAGCGCCGCACATCCCTTGGCCAAGCGCCACATCGTTCCCAACGCGGTCGACATTCATGAGAACCTCTTTCCCGCTTCCGATCAAAGTGCATCCTTTGACCATTTCGGCGATTTTGCCGTCTCTGATGATGTAGGCTTCGCTTGCGCTGAAGTTGAATTCACCGGTGGTTGGCTCAACGCTTCCTCCGCCGAAGTTATAAACGTAAACGCCAAGCTTTGTGTCTTTGATGATATCTTCAGGGTTATCCTTGCCCGCGGCGATATAGGTGTTGCTCATCCTGGAGACCGGCTCATATCTATAGCTTTGCCTGCGGCTTGTGCCGTTGGCTTCCATCCCTAGACGGCGCCCGTTGAGCTTATCGATCATGAAACCGACGCAGATGCCGTCCTTGATGAGTTCGTTCTTTTGCGTTTTGTGCCCTTCGCTGTCGATATTGTTAGACCCCCATTCGTTAGGCATCGTGCCATCATCGTAGGCGCTTACGACGGGCGAGGCGATTTGCTTGCCAATCGAATCGGAGAAGACAGATAAATGTTTTGCGGTCGCGGCAGCTTCTAGGCTATGTCCGCAGGCCTCGTGAAACACAACGCCGCCCCAACCGTTTTTGATGACGACGGGGAAGCGGCCGCTTGGGCATTCTTTTGCCGAAAGGAGCATGATGGCCTTTTTTCTAGCGTCAGCGCAGACACCTTTGTAATCGAGCTCGTTTTTGAACCAGCTCCAGCCAGCGCATCTTCCTGGACCTGAGAAATAGGTTTCTATTTGACCGTTTTCCATTGCCACGGCAACAACGATCATTCTCCCTCTTTCTTCGTTATTTACGTAGTGGTGAGCGGTTTCGCTTTCGGCGTTATAAATCTCAAAGGTGCGATAAGTGGCGGAGAAGCCGTTGATGACGCGCACGATGCGCTCATCATCGCCTTTCGCTGATGCATAGCACTCCTTCAAATAAGCGACCTTCTCGCTTGAAGGAACGTCGAGTAAATGGTCATCGATTTTGTTGATGAGCTTGACTCTTTCGTTTTTGATGGTCGTGACGGTTATAACCCGTTTGCCATCGAAAGAGGCCGCGAGGCTATGGGCGAGATCGAGCAAGCTTTTCGAGCTCAAATCACTTGTGTAACCATATACGCTTCTTGTCTCTTTCAGGATTCTTATTCCGACGCCGAAGCTGTTGTTGTTCGTCACACCTTCTACTTTGCCGTTTTCCAACGAGATATCGTTGGTGATGGTTCTTTCAAGGTAGATTTCGGCGTAATCGCCGCCGGTTGACAAACATTCGTTTAGGACTTCTAGCGCCACTTTTTTAGATATCATGTGTGGTTTCCTCCTAATCCAACGGCACTACATTAGCACTCCATCAATCATCTTTCACTTTCAATTATTGAAAGTTGAAAAAAGGGGAAACATGCTATATTTAAGCGAGAAAGAGAGAAATTATGCCAAAACTGTTTTATCAAGGTCACGCATCGGTGCGAATCACAACTGACGAAGGCAAGAACATATTCATAGATCCATATGCCGGGGAAGGCTATAAAACGCCAGCCGATTTGGTGCTTATCACCCATGAGCATTATGACCACAACGCAATTCATCTCATCAATATGGGCTCTAGGACAATCGTCATCCGCTCTTCTGATGCTTTGGTGAATGGCGTCTATCACGAATTCGATGCATGCGGCGTCCACATCAAAGCCGTTCCTGCGTATAATTCGCACCACAACAAAAACGAATGCGTTGGTTATCTTCTCACTGTAGATGGCGTAAAGGTATATCACGCCGGCGACACCGACTTCATTCCGGAAATGAATGATTTAGCTGCAGAAAATATCGATTACGCTCTGCTTCCGATTGACGGCCATTACACCATGTCGCCTCTAGAGGCCTCGAAAGCCGCGATTGCGATGAAATCAAAACACATGATTCCGATTCATATGCATCCAGGCATGGATTTCGATATGCAGCAATGCATGAAAGTGAACGCGCCGATGGCAATGCTGGTTCGCCCGAATGATTTGATTGAGTTAGCTCACGAGGAAAACGAATGAAACCGCTACAAAAAATACTGCATTATTTTCTCTTCTACGTCGCTAGCACCCTTTTCGTCTATTTCTTTTTCAGTGCGGCGATGAGCGTAAGAAACATAAGTGAGATCTCCTCTTTGAATGCCGAGTATCTAGGGAAACACGTTTTCTTGCCTTTCCTTTATTGCTCGTTCTCTTTGTCTTTGGCTCTTTGCACCCAGTGCAGATCGTTAAAGAAAGAGGACAAAACGGAGACGATGATCTATGCTTGCTTCAACATCGTTTTCTTTTTGCTTGTAATTACGCTGTCGATTTTGCTTTTTGTGCTCGGAAAGCGCGACGCTTCCTTGCCTTTAACGGTTGCGGCCATCGCCTTCTTGTCTTTTGGCGGGGCGGAGATTTGTCTCTCCGCCTACATGCTTTTTGGCTTAAAGAAAACGGAAAACCCTATTATGCCGAAAGAGAACAAGGAGGAGAGAGAAAAGTAATCGCTGCCCCTAAAATACGTTAGGGAAGGGCCTTAAAATTTGATTGCAACCACCATCCCTTTTTACTATCATATTGCGCGTATCTCTCTGTGCGGCAGTTGACCGTACGGCGAAAGGAGTAAACAAATGAAGAAAGACATTCACCCAGACTACCACGAATGCACCGTGACCTGCGTCAGCTGCGGAGCCACGTTCAAGACCGGTTCGACCTTAAAGGAAATCAAAGTCGACACCTGCTCGAATTGTCACCCGTTCTACACTGGCAAACAGCGCTTCGTTGCAGCCGATGGCCGCGTTGACAAATTCAACAAGAAACTTGCCAAAGCGCAAAACAAAGCCGAAAGCAAATAAGAAAGAAAAAATGATAGAATGTAGCCGCGTTTATCGCGGCTTTCTTTTTTGGAGCGAAACATGAGCAAGAAATTCTACATCACCACGCCTATCTATTATCCGAGCGCCAGACCGCATTTGGGCCACGCTTACTGCACGACTTTATGCGACATCATCGCTCGCGGAAAAAGGATGAGAGGATTCGAGACCTATTTTTTGACTGGTTTAGACGAACACGGCGAGAAAATCCAAAAGAACGCCGAAAGCAAAGGCATCACACCGCAGGAATTTGTGGATGGGGTCGCCAAAACATTCACCGCATTATGGTCGTTGCTTCATATCTCTAACGATGATTTCATCAGGACGAGCGAGCCTCGCCATTATTTGACGGTTCAGAAAATCTTTCAGAAGATGCAAGAGAACAACGACGTGTATTTGTCTAGCTACAGCGGATGGTACTGCGTCCACGAAGAATCTTATTGGACTGAAACGCAAGTCGGCGAAGACCATCTTTGCCCGGAATGCGGAAGACCAGTGGAGAAAAAAGAAGAGCCGGCCTATTTCTTCAAATGCTCCAAATATGTTGACGATCTGCTTGCTTATTATGACTCTGATCCAAAATTCATCACGCCAGTCGGAAGGAAGGCGGAGATGGTTAACAACTTCATTAAGCCAGGTCTGACCGATTTATGTGTGTCGCGCACGACTTTTAGTTGGGGAATCTCAGTTCTAGGGAGCGAGAATCACGTTGTTTATGTTTGGCTTGATGCGCTCACCAATTACATCACGGCTTTAGGCTATCTCCAGGACGATGATAGCAAGTTCCAAAAGTTCTGGAATGACCCTGATACGGAAATCGTGCACGTCATCGGGGCCGATATAACCCGTTTCCATACCATTTACTGGCCAATGTTCTTAAAAGCTCTCAATCTCCGCGAGCCGAATCGCGTTTTCGTGCACGGGCTTCTCATGATGAAAGACGGGAAGATGAGCAAGAGCAAAGGCAACGTCGTTTACGTTGAACCTCTCGTTGAAAGATATGGCGTTGACGCTGTTCGTTACTTCTTGGTCAGAAACGTCATTTTTGGACTCGACGGCAAATTCACGCCGGAAGATTTTGTGGAGGCCACGAACGTCGATCTAGCCAATAGTTTGGGCAATCTGCTCAATAGAACAGTCTCGATGATTGAGAAATACTTTGATGGATCGGTGCCAACATATGAAGGCGATATCACGGATTTAGACAAAGAGCTCCATGAGGCGACACTTAAAACCATTGAATCGTATGAAGTCCTTTCTGATGATTTAAAAGTGACAGAGGCTTACGCAAGCGTGATGGAGCTTGTCTCTAAAGCCAACAAATACATCCAAGACAGCGCCCCCTGGGGTCTAGCAAAAGACGATAGCAAAAAGAAAGAACTCGCTAGCTGCATGAGTCATTTGGCGAACGTCATTTACGTTTCCGGCATGCTCCTTTCCCCAATTTTAGTGACTAAATCGGAGAAAATCTTCGACCAACTTGGCATTCCAAGCGAATTAAGAAATTACGTATCGATGAAGAATTTCGGCGTTATTTCCGGCACGAAAGTGAATAAAGGCGAGCAGCTTTTCCCACGTTTAGACGAAGCAAAGGAAATCGAATACATCAAATCGCTTATGGCCGCTCCTAAAGAAAAGGCGGCCGCTTGATGGGGAAAAGCATCTTCCATAAGCAAATAGTCTCTGGCGAATGCATCGATTTGTCTTACGAAGGCAAAGGCGTTTTCAAAAGCGGCAAAGACGTTGTTTTCGTAAACGACATGTATCCAGGAGAAAGCGGGGAAGTCGAGATTGATTATAAGCGTAACGGCCAGCTTTTCGGGCACGTGAAGCATCTATCGAAGAAGTCAAAGGATAGAGAGGAGCCGCACTGTCCTTATTTTTATCAGTGCGGGGGCTGTCAGTTTCAGGATTACGCTTACGCAGCAGAGCTCCTCTATAAGCAGAATAAGGTAAAGGAGCAGTTCCGGAAAATCGCTCATATGGATGTAAATCCACTACCGACTTTAGGGATGGAGAAACCGCTTTATTACCGCAACAAAATTCAGCCTTTGCTCGGGCAAGACGAAAAAGGAAACATCTATTCTGGCTTCTACAAAGAAGGAACGCACGTTATCGTTCCGATCGATAAGTGCCTGATTGAAGACGAAAGGGCCACAAAGATTCTTGCTTCGGTCAGAAAGCTTATGAAAAGCTTCCGCATCACCCCTTATGAGGAAGACAGCGGATATGGCATCGTGCGCCACATCCTTATCAAGACCTCTTATTACTACCCTGAGATAATGGTGGTTCTCGTTACGGCTGTTGATTCTTTTCCTAGCCGCAACAATTTCGTCAAAGCCTTATTGAAAGAATGCCCTGAGATTACAACCATCGTCCAAAACATCAATTCTCGCCACACTTCCGTTGTTTTGGGAGAAAAGACACGGGTTTTGCATGGTTTAGGCTACATCCAGGACTCTTTATGCGGGGTCCATTTCAGAATCTCCGCAAAATCCTTCTATCAGACTAATCCCGTTATGACGGAAATTCTTTACAAAACCGCGATGGAATTCGCTTCTTTAAGCAAAAACGACGTTGTTTTTGACGCATATTCAGGAATTGGAACGATTGGCTTAATTGCCGCGAAAGACGTCAAAAAGGTGATTTCCGTGGAGATAATCAGAGAAGCCGTGAGAGACGCGAAAGAAAACGCCAAATTTAACAAGATAGGCAATTTTTGCGCATATGCCGACGATGCGTCTTCCTTTATATACAAGATGAAGCAGAATGACGAACATATAGATGTGCTCTTCATGGATCCACCGAGAAAAGGGAGCGATGAGCGATTCTTGAAAGCCGTTTTGGCTTTGAAACCATCACGTATTGTCTATATTTCCTGTGATCCATCTTCTTTAGCAAGAGACGTTGCTTATCTAAACAAAGCATACGACATCGTGAAAGTTCAGCCAGTTGATATGTTTCCGCATACTGCACATGTGGAGACGGTGGTTTCGCTCCATCTCAAAAAAGAACGGTAGATACTGGACTTTTGACGTGTTCCATAAGCATACGTTTTTGCCTGAAAAGCGGGGTTTTGATGATTTTTGAGATGCCCAAAATCGAGAAAAAGGACAGGTCGGGGCGGCACGAAATGGTGTAAAGCTTGGTAATCATCGAGTAACTCCCCAATTGTAGACCTGTCTACGGAACCCACGTCCCATAACGACCTCAAAAAGAAGGCACATGTCAAACCTAGTTCATTAGCCGTCAGGCAAGGATCAGTGGATATTCATGTAATCCGTCAGAATCTGGGATGACTTAAGGGTCTCCGGATCGATGCAAGGCTTCAGCTCATCCGTGATTTTCTTGCTTTCCGTAAGGAAGTTATCCAGGAGAGTGAATATCAGCACTTCAGTTACTTTGTGGTCTGCGTCTTTTGCCATCTCCTCGAAATTAGTGAAAGCCTTCCTGAGTTTGGCGTCGTCTTTCTTCTCAAGGAGGGAGCAGATGAAGGGGACGACCACGTATCCGAACATGATGTGCTGCCCGAGAG
>CAVHTL010000014.1:17705-18483 GCA_963638955.1 bacterium | reverse complement strand
CCCAAAGGCTTGGGAAGTTGCGACAAGCACCAATAATTATATTGCCGCCTCACCAGATTTTTCATATGTTGCAACCGACACAACCGGTTCGACTGATGAAACCAATTATCCAGAAATGACTATCTATGAGCGAGGCGTCACCGTTACGTTCAAGTGGGGCACCGCTTTTAAATATCAGAACCCGTATGCGTATTACAATGATCAAAAATATTCGGATGATCTAGCTGATAATGCTTTGAAGGCCTTGCAGGCCGTTAAAGCCGTGGCAGATCACGTCACATTCTCATTTGTTATTACAGTCTCGTTACAGGACTGAAATAAATTATTGATTGAAAGGGGAAAGCAATCCTTATGAAATTATCAAAAACAAGCATCATTGCGGCATCTTGCCTAGGGGCTCTTGCATTTACGGGAGTCGGTTTTGCGGGATGGTACATTACGGTGAACGCTACCAAAAGTGAAACCGGCAATATCACAGTTTACGAAATCACCAACAACACTATAGTGCTCGAGAAACAAAGCACTGATTCACCCAATGTTATTTTCGGCAAGCCAATCGATGCAACTACAAGCGCCGATAGCGTGTGGTTCAATTTCGATGATACCGTTGCAAACGAAAGTTTAAACCCGGAAGTCAAGTACACGATGACCGCTTATGGTAATGCGGCTTCTAGCCCAAAAGTTACCGCAGCTTTGAAATTTGTTGACAGCACTTCCAAAACATCGCTTAAGAATTACAAGAGCTGCCTAGATAGCAGTTACATCGCTGGCCCTGCCT
>CAVHTL010000014.1:562-17695 GCA_963638955.1 bacterium | reverse complement strand
CTTTAACCTTGACGATGACAGATTACGGTAAATCAATTACCGCTCCGACAGTCACAGCAACGCTGAAATTGGACACGAGTGGGTTTACGGACGATGATAAGTCTACTAAGGCTACTGAAGCCCTCAAAAACTACTTTAATTGCCTTAAAGATAATTACATCACCGGGCCTGCGTTAGTTAAAAATGAATCAGAAGCCTATACTGCACAAGATGTCACAACGAGCGCCCATGACGAAACAAGCGCTGCTTCAAGCAGTAATTGCGTCAGCGTTAAGGTTGCGAATAATTCCACGGATACAACCACTTCTAATTCTAAGAATGTCTACACCGTTACCGTCACGCTCAATTTCGGCTGGGGTAGCCATTTCAGTAAAGGCAACCCATATACTTTTTACAACGCCAAAGAGGCCTCGACCACTAACATTGACGATGCGATGACCGCTATGAATGCTATATACGGCCTTAAGGACCTTAAATATAATTTGACGATCACTGTGGCACCGACAAGCACTACCGCCTAACTCTCGCCCTTAAAGGACATTTCGCACCATGAAGCAGCTGACAAAGCGAGCATACACGAGAAAAGCAATCATCATCGGATCGATTGCTTTTTCCCTTATCGCTCTCACTGCGACTGGCGTTGCCGCCTTCGTCTTGAGCGCTTCGGCCGAATCGACTCCGGCTGGCGGGCTCCATGTCGGCATCGTCTCCACCAAAGCGATCACGATCAAGGTCGAAGACATGGATCCTGAAGGGAAGATGCAGGGTGACTACGTGATCGATTTCGATCCGAAGGAAGACGATACTTCTGGGCGCATCAGATGGGACAACCATAACTATGAGCGCCTTTCTTGCGCAGTGAGTGGCACCATAAACCCTGGGACCGTCGTCAAAACAAGCACCGTCAGCGCGAAGCTAACGATGGGCAACTACGATACAAGCACTTCGACGTGGAACGATGATGCGACGATGATGAGCAATTTCAAAAACGCCGCAGCGGGGGATAATCCCTTCATCACTTTGCCAAAGTGCTTCGATAACGAGGTCGAGCTATCGACCGACCCCAATAACAACGACTATTTGCTCGTTTTCGATGATTCGAACGACAAATGCGATTTCTCTATCAAATTCGCCTTTGGCTGGGGCAGTTTCTTCAATTACATGAACCCTGGCAATTATTATGACGAAGATTCTACCGGCATCACCAAAACCGATACCGAGATGGCTGATGAGATGAGCGCTTTCTCTGCTGCCTTATTCGGAAATAAGGATATGGAAAGCGATTTGCAAATCGATTACAAACTCACGATAAGAGTCGATACCTCTACTTCAAACACAACAACGACTACTTACTGATTGATACACAGAAATGGGAAGGCTTGGAAGATTCATCAAAAATCACAAAGCCGCCTTCATCGCTTTTTTGGCTATAGGGAGCGTCGCGCTGGCTTCAAGCGGCTCTGCCATGTGGCTACTCGCATTAAGAGCAATGCAGGAGGCGAAAGGCAATGTCAATATCGGCACTGTCTCTGACGCGAAGGTGTCTTTTTCCGATGTGTCCTTCCTTAAAGAAAGCGAAGACGATAAGGACTATAACCGCATCAGCTTCGATGCCGCGAAAGACGATGATGAAGGTAGAGTACGCTACGATGGCAATAACGGCGAGCATCTTTCGGTGACTATCACTGGCAAGCTCAATGCCTATCATTACGTCAAAAGCTGCACATACGAGCTCTCTGTGCCTAACTGCATCAAAGAAGGCATCAATAAACAATATATCGCTCTCGATACCGGGAACGGGCAATACGAAGAAGCAAAAGATTATATCGCCAAACCGCAGCCTTTCTCTTTTTCGCCGATCAAAGACGAAAGCGGGAATGATACAGGAGCCGCCTCTTTTTCAGTTACCGTGGGCTTTATCTGGGGCAAATACTTCGAAGGGCTCAATCCGAGCGTTTATTACGATAACGATGAATACACAGGCAATAAGACGATCGATGAGATTACGAGCGAATTCAACGAATTCAGACGCATAATGTATGGCTACCCCGAAGGGAGCTATGTGCCCGATGACCCAGACGATATCGTCTTCACGGTGACTCTCACCGCCTTGACGCAATGATGAAGGGAGCGCGAGATGAGCAAGTCTGAGATTATCTCTATCATCGTCACCGCCCTCAGCATGATCGTTTTGAGCGTGGGCTTTACTTTCTTTTTCTCTTCTTACGCGAAAAAAGAGAAACAGGCCATCGATACATCCGAACGCGACATCGAGATAATAGATGAGGCGATAGACAAAAGAATCCACGCCAAAAGGAAGAAGGGCTTCAAAATTGCCGGGAATTGCCTATTCCTCTTGGCTCTTATCGTCATGATACCGACGCTCATATATGGCATTGTGAGCCGCTTTTCAACGCACGGCATGATATTCGATTCCTCTCTGATCGTCGTTGCTTCAGGCTCCATGAGCATGAAGAACCAAGCAAACGAATATCTGGAGGAGAATAACCTCGACAACCAGTTCAATACGTATGACGTGATCATCATCCACAAAGTCAAAGACGCAAGCGAGCTTAAGCAATACGATGTGGTGGCTTATTACAACAAGAGCCTAGAGGAGACTATCATCCATAGAATCATCGGGACTGACGAGTATGGCAATTATCTCACGCGCGGCGATTCCAATAACGCAACCGACACCTATCATCCTTCTTTCTCCGACATCATCGGGAAATACGAGAATCAGAGGATCGAGAAAGTGGGGGCTTTCGTCCTCTTCCTCCAGTCCTACAGCGGCATCATTACCATCGCCGCCTTGGTCTACTCTTTGTTCATGAGCGAGCATTACACCTCCTACATAAAAGAGAGCAAGGAAAAAAGAGAGAAGAAGCTGCTCTCTTATATCTATTTGACTAATTCCGATAATTCACCTTACGAAGAGGAGATACATTACCTAGGTTATTTTTATCGCTTTTCCGAAAGCGGATTCGTCTCGAAAGAGGAGGAGAGCTCTCTTTCCCCTCATACCCTAAAAAGGGTAATCAAAATCGGCGAAACGAGCAAAAGCGAGGAATTTGAAATAAAGGCAGAAGGAGAAGAGCATGGAAAATGAAGAGAAATCGCTCATCAGCATCTTAGGGGAAGAGGAGAAAAAAGAAACCAAAGCCCCAGAAGAAACGAAAGCCGAAGAGCCAAAGAAAAGCAAAAAGAAAAAGAGAAAGGATGAGGTGAACGAGAAACAAATCATCCGTCACCCCTTCTATTCGCGCGGGAATCTCATCGCGATTGGTTTAGCGTCGTTTCTAGCCTTCGCGATCATCTTCTCCGGCATCTGCATCAATGTCGGCGAAAGCGCCTTATTAAGCAAAAAGAACCCGATTGCCACTCTTTCGCAAGGCATCTTCGGGGTGAACGGCGTTTTCGAATGCGGGGGAAGCGCGATTATCTCGCTCCTCCTTGTCGCTATCTATATCCCGCTTGGCCTCGCGCTTATTCTTTACGTGTCGCGATTTGCCAAACTTAAGAAAGAGAAGTGGTACGCCCCTAAATACATCGCTCTCTATTTCCTTTGCGTGCTTATCTCTATCGCCTTATCTTGGGGCATATCTTTCCTCATTCTCTCTCCGATCAGCGTCGATAACGTCCTCGCTCTTTCTTCCTATTTATCAATCTCGATGCTGCTTGGCTTATTCATCTTCCTCTTCTTTGCGATAATCGTGGGCGCGATCACTTTGACCCTCACCAATTACCTTAAGCTCGGCAAGCCCTTCGTATCGCTTCGCGAAGACCCAGAGCAACTCGTCGAAGAAGATGGAGACAAAGACATCAGGAACAATTTCGGCGGGGGAAGCGCTGGGAATGCCACTCTAGGCGGAGAAGCCGCCGCTTTAGCAGCCGAAGGGTTATCAGGAACGGCCATAGAGGCCCTTGGGGAGCGCGAAATCGTCTTCCCCGGCTTATCGAAGATCGATAGCTATTACGGGGCAAGCAATGCGCCTGATACGATAAGCGATGATATCGACTTGAAGAGCCTCGCTAATACGTTCCGCGATTATCTAGCGAAAAAAGAAGGTCTTTATTACGATATTGCGACAATCAGGCTTTTCCTCTCCGGTCTAGCGAGTTCCCACTTATCGATCCTTGAGGGTGTCTCTGGAACTGGTAAATCCAGCTTGCCGCGTTATTTCGCGCGCTTCATCGGGGCGAAAGTCGTCTTCCTCCCCGTCCAGTCTTCTTGGCGCGACAAATCGTCGATTCTGGGCTACTGGAACGATTTCTCGAAACGCTACAACGAGACCGATGCTTTGCTTAATCTATATGAAGCAAGCTATAACCCGGATACCATCTATATCTTCGTGCTCGACGAAATGAACATCTCGCGCGTTGAATACTATTTCGCCGATTTCCTCTCGGTGCTTGAATACCCAGAGAGCGAATGGAAGCTCCGCTTGATGAATTTCCCGGCCTCTTATTTGCCGCCTGTGAGATTAGAAGAAGGCATCCTCAAGATCGGAAGCAACTGCTACTTCGTCGGCACCGCCAACCAAGACGATTCGACTTTCACGATTTCCGATAAGGTATATGACCGCGCGATTTCGATCGAATTCGACCGCAACAACCTTCCTTTCGAGCCAAAAGGCGAAGGCAAGGAAATCAAACTCGGCAAAAAGAAGCTCGATGAGCTCTTCTTGAAAGCCAAAACGGACAAGAAAGTCGCTTTCAGTAAAGAAGATGAGCGTCTCTTCCTCTCTTTGCTTGACACTTCTTATAAGGAGCTTGGCATTGCGACTGGTAACCGTATCATCAAGCAAGTCGAGGAAATCACCCCGGTCTATGTCAAGATGGGTGGCAAGAAAGAAGATATCCTCGATACCTTGTTTGTCCGCAAAGTTTTAAGAAAGCTCGAAGGGCGCTTTGAAAGCGGGCTTGAAGCCTCTTTCAGGAGAATCAACGCAACTCTTGATGAGCTATACGGCCTTAAATCATTCCCAAAGAGCCGCGCGTATCTAAAAGAATTAGGCAAGAGACTATAGGATGTTGCTAGCAAAGAGCCGCGAAAAGGCAAGGAAGAACGAAATAAAGGTGCGTGAAGGGTTAAGCAAACCCCTCAAGTCCTTTTGCTCGTTCCCTCCTTCCATCGACTCTTTGAGCGTCTCCGCCTTGAAGGAAGATGCCGCCTATATGGATGAAGTGGCTCTCCTTCTCCCTTCCTTTGCCTCGATTTTCTATCGCCCTCACATCAAAGTGAATTATTCCGATTCGCTTCTTAGAAGTGAAGAGGCCCCTTCTATCAGTAACAGCGCTTTCTTGCTCACGGAGAAAGACACGAGTTTGTGGAAAAAGAAGAAGGACGGCCACTATGCCCCCGAATACGTGCATTACGAAGAGAGCATCGACGATAAAGCCACTTACGAGAACTATTTCATAATCGACGCCTTCAATTACCTCTATAACTTGCTAGAAGGATACGAGATGGATTATCTTCCCGCTTTATCGATGGCTTCAGGCGATACGCTCGTCAAAGAGGGGAGCGAAGAAGAGGCGCTTTTTCTCAAGATCGCCTCGCTTAGACGCAAGATGGAGCGACTAAAGAACGCTTCATTATACAAAGAGCTCGGTGACCATACGCGGAGCGATAGGCGCGTATATCCAACGAATATCCTCCTCAAGGATCCTAATTACGGGCGTATATACCGCTTCTATCTCTCCAGGATCTCTCTTAATTTGGACAATCAAGAAGAAGAGGCTCTTACCTATAACTATCTTCCTCTTATCTTGCGCGCCTTCAAAAAGAAAGGGTTTTATCTTTTCTCCGGGAGCAGGAAAGATCTCCGTTTCATCTTCAAGAAAGAGAATTGGCTCATCGAGATGAACGTATACCCTTCTAGAGGGCTCATCGGCTTCCTTAGCAAAGAGACGAGCAGCGATTCTTCTTACGCCAAATGGCTCTATTTCAATCGGGGGTATCGCTACACTGGCAAATGCGATTGCCCGTATATGGACGAAGATATGAGCGTATTGAGCGTCTATTCTTTGTCTTCCATCGACAAAAAAGGGCGATTAGAGGATGAATTCGCCTCTTTGGACGATGAAGCGCTCATCAAGCGCTTCATTTCTTCCCTCACTAAAAGCGTCAGGGCAAGCGAAAAGATGTATTCGTCCTTTTGCCCCGTCTGCAATAGCAAGCTCATCGTCAAGAAAAACGGGGATGATCGCTGCGAAGGGTGCGGGAGTGTCTATAGTTTCTATCTTAAACGCGGGAAATCCTATTGCTGGATAAAGAAAGAAGGGGATAAGGAACATGAATAAGGAAATCGCAATATCTCTTTCTTCTCTCAAAAAATCATACGGCGAGAAAGAGGTGCTCAAAGGCATCAATCTTGAAGTCTATAAAGGCGAGCTTTTCGGCTTCATCGGCAAAAACGGGGCTGGCAAATCGACGACCATCGATTGCATCATCGGCACGAAGCGCTTCAATGAAGGCAAGATCGAGATATATGGGCGCGATGTGAGCAAAGAGCCCATCGAGAGCAAGAAGATGTTTGGCTACGTTGCAAGCGAACCGAACTGCTATAACGAGATGAGTGGATACGAATATCTCGACTTCATCGCCTCGATTTATAACGTCAGCGAGGAGAATTTCAAGACCAATACCTCTTTTTTGGCGCGCAAGCTCGATTTAAGCGAAAGCGATTTGTCTCTTCCAACTAGCGCCTATTCGCACGGTATGAAGCAGAAGCTCTGCCTTATAGCCTCTTTGCTCCATCAGCCAAAGCTCTGGATTTTGGATGAGCCGACCGTTGGATTGGACGTAGTGGCCGTTGAGACCCTCACCGAGATGATGCGCTCCTATAGCGATTCGGGCGAGACTGTCTTTTTGACGAGCCACAATATCGATTTGGTCTCTTCTCTTTGCGATAGAGTCGCCATCATCAATAAGGGCGTGGTCGCCTCTTTGCTTGATTTGAAGAGCAATCCGAATCTTAGGCTCCAGCTCAAGCGCATCTTCCTCTCGACTCTAGAAGGGGGCAAATGATGCTCAATCTCCTCTTCAAGGACATACGCCTCCTCTTCGGGGGCAAGAAAAACAGGAAGGAAAGAGCCTTTTCTTTCGCTCTTTTTGCTTTTGCTCTCATCGCTTTAATAGTCCTTGAGACGCTTCTATACGTGAATATCCTTAAGCGCATCTCCTCTTTCTCCGGGGCAGCGATTGCTTTCACCACTCTCTTCCTTTTCGTGATTTCGCTCATCATGATCCTCATTTCCCTTTTCTCGGAGAGGAAGCTATTTTACGAAGAAGAAGACAAAGAGAAGATGGCTATTTACCCTCTCCCGAGCGAATCGGTCATCGTGAGCAAGCTTCTCATTCTCTTCTTCACCAATTATTTTTTGACTCTTGCTTTGACTTACCCTCTTTTTGTGGCTTACGGCATGAGCATCGACGCCTTGCCTTCTTTCTACTTTCTGGCGCTTTTTTATCCATTCCTCACTTTCTTTTTCGAGTGCGGGGTCTCTATGATCCTTCTTGCGCCTTTCTCCTCTTTGCTCTCTTTCCTCTCCAAACACAAACTCATCGAATACGTATTGGCCTCTATTTTGCTTGCTGGAGGATGTTACCTATATAGGCAGATTCTCACTCTCTTTCTCGACTTGATAAGCGAAAACGGGCTCTCGCGCTTATTTTCCTCTTCTTCTATCGAGGCGCTCACGAATGCGAGAAAATACTTCATCATCGTGAATTATCTAACCGACGTTTATTTCTTAGGGAGCGCCTTCTCGCTTCTTTTCGCTCTCTCTTTTTCTCTTCCCACCTTCATTTTGGGGCTTGCTCTCACCATCGCCTTTTACCGTAAAAACCTCGATAAGGCGAATGAGCGGAACGAAAAGAGGAAGAAAGAGCATACGTATCGGAGAAAGAGCGTTACTGCTGCTCTCATCAAGAAAGAGTGCATCATCTTCTTTAGGAACGGCGATAATCTTTTCTCTTTCTCGTCTTTACTCCTCGTTGCCCCGTATCTGCTTTATCTCGTCGTTTTGGCCCTTAACACCATCTTCACAAGCGGGATGGTCGGATATTACGTCGGCTTCATCAAGGATTTCGTGCCAGCCGTCGATATTGCGGTGGTGAGTCTTTTCGCGCTTACTTTGGGGAGCGGGGCTGACGATTACATCACTCGCGAAGGCACTTCCATCAAGCTCATGAAATCTTCTCCGATCAACCCTGGACTCATAATAAGGGTGAAGATAATGATTCCGCTTCTTCTTTCTTCTTGTTCTCTTCTACTGGGGCTCACCCTCATGGTATTGTTACGCACAATAACGCTCACGGTGTATCTGCTTTCTCTTCTCTCATCTTTCTCTGCCTTGCTCTCTTATAGCCTTATCAGTTTCGCTTCTGAGCTCAAAGGCAAGAAAAAAGGAGGGAAAGCCCTTGTCTATCTTTATGAAGCTACCCCTATCATCGTTTTGGGCTATATGCTGCTCACAAGCGCCTACGGCTTCTCCTCGTTATTTATTTACTTAACATCTTTCTCTTTCATGGTTTTGCTTCTAGCCATCATCTTGATTCTTTTCCTCAAAAAACAAGAAGACATGTTTCTTTCTTTGGAGGTCAGCGCATGAAAAAGAAAGGTCTTATTTTCTTCCTTCTTTTGCCTTTCCTGCTTGGGCTATTAGGCGTATACGTCCTCTCGCGAAATTTTGCCTATATCGCGAAAGATATTTTGGGCATTGAATGGGATTATTCCTCTTTCGAGTCTTTCAAAATCAATACCGACACCCTTTTGAAGGCCAATGCCCTCATCGATTCGAATGCCGAATTAGCCTATGGCAATGACCTCGTCTTCTCCGTGACTGATTTGGATTATAAGGAAACGGAAATCGCCTCCATCGAGAAAAAGAGCGATGGGTATCATCTTAAAGCAAAAGAAGAAGGCGAGATCATCGTGAGCTGCCACAACGAAAAAGGGAACGTGTCGCGTTCCTTCAAGGCCCTTATTTACGATAAAGTGGCTTTCGCTTTTTATCCCTCTTTCCCTTTAAGCGGGGAGAACATCGACCCCACTCTTTACGTTGGGAGATACGATTACGATGGTGGAAAGAAAGTCGATGCCTCTTTCTCTCTTTCCTTTTTGACCGCCCCAAATGAGTTAATCAATGAAGTCAGGATGCTTTCGAGTAGCGATAACATCTCTTTCGATTTGGCAAATAAGAGCATCACCGTGATAGATGATGGAGAGGCAAGCTTAAGGCTAGAAGCGGGGAGCGAAGAGACTTACGCTTCTTATTCCTTATCTTTCTTCATCCCTCCTGAATCGGTCAATATCTACACTTATGACGAGCTTCTTCTAGCGACGAACAAAAGCGAAAGCGGCGAGCCCATCGTCCTCAGGAAAAGCTTCGAGTCGCTCTCTAACGCCTATTACACCGGGGAAGATGGCTCCTTCATCCAAAAAGACGGGGAGCTTATCTTGAAGAGCGATTCGGTCGATTCTTTTGGGCATTATAACCCAACGAGCAAAAAATACACCTTCTCCACCGAGGTTTATCGCTTCAAGACTTCGAGTAGTCTGGAATACATCAACGAATGGAACGAATTCGCCTCTTCTAGCGGCGGGAAATACAAGTCGCTTTCTGATACTCTCGTCGCTGGACTCCATATCCAGCAAGACGTATATGGGAACGGCTGGACCATCAATTTCCACAATCTCGCCTTCCCTTATGAGAAAGAGACTTATAGCGATGGCACCTCTCGCCCGGTGAAAAGCGCCGATAACCTCTTCCAGAAGAAGATATACGTCTATGCCTTGGGCAATCCTTCCGATCTCCCTCTTATCGCCTTATACGGGCAAGATAACGTGGGGATGTATATTGATGGGGATAACATCAAGATCAATGACGTCCACATCAAAAACTGCGATCTTCCTTCCTCTCTTTCCTTCTTGGAGGATACGGGCACCGTGGTTGAAGTGAACGGGGATAACGTAAGCATCTCCAATTGCATTATGGAAAACGGGCGAAATGTCCTCAGAAGCTTCTCCTCGTTTGATTTGACGGTGGAGAACTGCTTGCTTTCCCATTCGCTCAACTTTTTGGCCGATCTAGGCGTAAATGAATTCAGCAAGCCCGTTGATAGAGCCAAAAAGAGCTTCTTGCAGCTTGATGGGAGCTCATTGGAAGCTTCCGTCAGCCAATACATGAGGAAGAACGGAGAAGGGGACTCTCTCCTCAACAGTTACCTCAATAACGGCGGCGAAGAAGAGATGAAAAGCGCGCTTTTGTCTCTTTCGCGCGGCGTTTACGATAGTGAGAGTAACCTTGAAAGCAAAGGCTCGACGTGCTTTATCGATTCCTATTTCTATAGCTCTGGAATCGCTTCGATCGGTAACGAGACCAATTTCACGGGCACCTTCTTTTACAACAACACCCCGACCTATTTCTCTTCTCTTATCGATAGATACGCCAAAGACCTCTTCCCGTTCTTGCCTTCTTCTATCGGGGGCGTCTCTTATCCTTACGACGTCTCCATTGAAGGGGATTGCCGTTTCTATGATTATAAGAATATCGATGAGATCGATTTGACGGGCATCTTGGAGCAAAACGTCGATAAGCTAGCTTCCTCTTTGCTTGATGGCTACGATGTCAAAATCGATATTGACACCATCTTCCCGCTTAAAAGCATCTTAAAGCGCATCGCCACTAATAGCGGCAACTACATCAATGAGGAGAGCGAAGATAGCAGCAAGACGATCGTCAATATACCTCTTGCTTATTACGGCGGAGGGGAGAATCTAGCGAAGGTCAATATCTCTTCCTCCGCCTTAGAGCATTCCTCTAGCGCCTTAGACGTCGATTTCCTCTCTTATTATTTAGGGCTAGGGAGCGATGCGGTTGGTAAACTATATAGGGCGATCACTTGCTTCACCGGCTTTGAGCCGTTTAGATTCTCACTTATGGATGGAAGCGCCCCTTATTACAAAGAGGCGCCCAAAATAGCGGATTTGAAAGAACGCGCGAAAGGAGCATCAATATGAAAAAAGGAAAATTGGGGAAAGCGTTATTATTGTCTCTCCTCTCTTTGGGGACCCTCTCTTTGGGGAGCTGCTCTTCCTTCATCGAGCAAGAGGCGGCGGTGGGGATAGCAGGCATATCCGCCCGCACGCTTGATGATGGCAACACCGAAATCACCATCACCTATACCGATGAAGAGCAAGACCCGAGCGTTTTCGTGGTCAATAAAGGCAATGACGGCTCAGCGGGGAACGGCATCAAATCCATCACCTATAACGAAAACGAGGATGGCTCGATTTCCGTCACCATATCTTTCACCAACAAAGGATATGAGGATCAGACTTTCTATATTCCTGCCGCCAATAGCATAAGCGAAGTCATTAGCGAGCTAGACGAAGAGACGGGGAATACCACCGTCACCATCCATTATTCCGATAGCGAGAAAGAAGACACGGTCTTCATTATCCCTCCTGGAAAAGATGGCGAGCAGGGGGTGGGGATTGCCAATATCACTTACGATACCTCGGATAATGGCGATGTCATCATGCATATCCATCTCACCGATGGAAGCGATCCGATCGATGTCACCTTAAAGGCGGCCAACGGCATCAAGGCGATGGCTGCCACAACCGATGAAAACGGCGATTACAAAATCACGGTGGAATACACAAACGGCACGAAAGATGAATTCACGCTCGACGGGCCAAATAGCTGGCTTGGCGGAAACGGCACCCCCGAAGATAGCCTTGGGAAGGTCGGCGATTATTATCTCGATGAGCTGCATGGCACGGTGTATAAGAAAACGGGTAATGAGGAATCCTCGAGTTGGGTAAAGGTCATTGACCTCAAAGAGGATGAGGTGCAAGTCACCGTGACTTTCTCTTTGAATGACTCCTTAGACGCCCCGGCGAAAATCTCTAACGACATTACTTCCTACTTCCTTCCTAAAGGCAGCAACTTCTATTCCTTGAATAGGTCTTTGCCTACCGCCACAAGATTCAATAAAGTTACTGACACTTACTATACTTTCGATGGCTGGTGGGCGGGGACTGACTTCTCCGACGTCAATGTTGGCCAATTCACTAACCTCACGAACGTTTATGGCGATATCACTCTCTACGCGAAGTGGAGCGAATAAGGAATGAAAGAAAAGGAGCGCAAATCGCTCCTTTTTTGCATAGGGATAACGAGATTAGATGGCAGAAGTATGCTTTTCACGCTCTTCCTTGCCTATCGAATTGCCTTTTCGATTCCTTCCTCGCGTCCTTCTATCGATAGAGCTTCCTCTAGAAAGGCAAGAGGCCATTCTCATGCTTTCTAACTTAAGAGCGCAAAAAGATTGCGATCAGAATGCGTAAAGCCAACTTTTGTTGAAATAAGCTCCTTGCTTTCTTTTAATATCCTCAAACGAACAGGAGAAAGATTATGCGCGTGCTTATGATTAACGGCTCCCCGCGAGTAGACGGGAATACATCGCTTGCTTTAGAGGAGATGAAGAAGATATTCCTCGAGAATGAAGTCGAGGTCGATATTTTCCAGATCGGCGATAAAGCGATAAGGGGATGCACCGCTTGCGGATATTGCTACAAAAACCATAAGTGCGTATTTTCTGATTGCGTCAACGAGATTGCCCCGTATTTCGAAAAGGCTGATGCTTTGATTGTCGCTAGCCCGGTGTATTACGCCTCCGCGAATGGAACGCTCATCTCTTTCCTCGACCGCCTTTTCTATAGCACCCATTTCTCAAAGGCTTTCAAGGTCGGCGCAAGCGTGGTTGTGGCTAGAAGAGGTGGATGCTCCTCTAGCTACGATGAGCTCAATAAGTATTTCGCCATATCGGAGATGCCTATCGCCTCAAGCGTCTATTGGAACAGCGTCCATGGGCGCGAAAAGGGCGAGGCGAAAGATGATCTTGAGGGAATGCAAACCATGCGTGCCCTCGCGCGGAACATCATCTTCTTGATGCGCTCCATCGCTTTGGGCAAAGAGAGATACGGGCTTCCAGAGAAAGAAGGACGCATCGCCACCGATTTCATCAAGGATAGGGAAAAGAGAGTTTGAGTGGCTATTGTCGCCTCATCATTCCTATTCGGCTCATGATGAATCAAACTGCTCTTGTTGAGTTCGGGGACATCTTGAAACACTGATGAGGCAAATTAGAGATGAGACGAGAAAGGAATGAAATCAAGCGGAGATTGCGCGGATTTTAATTTCTGTAGCACTCTATGCGTTCCCAAATGTGGCGTCGATAATGAAAAATGCGTAGGCGAGAAGAGAGCCTATAGAAATTGCGGATTCAATGAAATCAGTTGCCTCTATTTCTTGAGTTCTTTTATAGACTTCCCTGTATCAGCGCCCTTAATGGTAGAGCCGTTAGTAATGCTTTTAGGTTCTTGAGCGCCATTAAGGGAGGATTCGTTAGGCTTATCATTATTGATTTCCCAGTGACCGGACTTAGCAAACCCGACAAAAACTATATTCGAAAGTTTGTAGGCGCGTCATATCGCGGATAAAGAAACATCTGAATTATCGGCCAATTGTGCTTTTGTAATTGCTGAATTGTGATCTATTTCTTTCTTTATACGATAGACAATGCTCTCAATTGATTCGCTTTTCCGTTCGTTTTTCCGTTCATTTTGGGGTTCATTTTGGGGTTCATTTTGGGGTTCATTTTGGGGTTCATTTTGGGGTTCATTTTGGACGGCATCATTCTTGAACAGATAATTTTTGATTGTCGCAATCGTCATGAAATCCTGTTTCTTGAAGGTTGGGGAAGGAAGGTTTGCCTCGTCCATTTCTTTATAAATGCGCTTGACTCCTTCGCCGAATTCCTTGACGAATTTGTATTGCTTCATATAAGCGGCGATGGCTTTGTTTCTGGAAAAATGGGTTGTCTTTATATTCCTTTCTGTTGTCATCCCCGCAAAAATCCCAGGGCTTTCGACAGCGAATTTATCATCAAACATTTTGATTTGGATATCGGTCCGGTTATTGATTTATCGTTTTCTACTCAAAATGCAATGATTCAGTCTTCGCTGTTGGTAAAGATAATATGGCTCCGTTAAATCAGTTGGTTTGACGTGGACGCTTTTTCTGTCATAGAAGTCATCCTCATCCTTTCTTTTCAATCTTTTCTCTTGCTGAAGACGCTCAAGAAGTCTTTCTCATGACCACTTAAGCATATACGTGATTCAAATAGGCTCTTGCCGATGAGCGTTTCCTTATTACCATGAAAAAGGAGCGTGATCTTGTAATGATGAGCGCGCGTTTCTTTTAGAGAGTTATTTTGCGAATATCGTAAGCAGATCGCCTCGCTCTTCATAAAATAAGCGGATAGGGTCCGTAAATCAGTTATCATATATGCGCGCGCTTAAAAGCGGTGGAGGAAAGAGAAAAAGATGGAAGAAGGGCTTAAGGTCGTATCGTTAGAGAAAAGATTTCCCTCTTTCGCGTTGAAGGATGTCTCTTTTGAAGTCAAAAAAGGCCGAATCAACGGTTTTATTGGAAGAAACGGGGCTGGGAAGACGACGACGCTCAAATGCATCGCAGGTCTCTCCTCTATTGATGGGGGCGAAGTATATTACGAAGGGAAGAAACTCGAGGCCGATGATCTTTCTTTCAAAAACAGGCTCGGCCTCATTTTTGGCGGCGTCGATTATTATCTGAATCAGAAACTTTGCGTTTTGACTGACGTCACGCGGCGTTTCTATTCCGCTTGGGACGAGAGCAAATACAAAGAATGGATTGCTCTTTTTGGCTTAGACACCAATAAGAAGATAAAGGAGCTGAGCAACGGCATGCGCGTCAAATATTCTTTGTCTTTAGCCTTGTCTCATCACGCTTCCTTGCTCCTATTGGATGAACCTACCTCAGGGCTTGATCCGGTGAGTAGAGACGAGGTGCTCGACTGCTTCAGCGATATCGCTATCAAAGAGAACGCCGCGATTCTTTTCTCAACCCACGTCATTTCGGATCTAGAAAGAGTGGCTGATGATATCACCTATATCAAAAACGGCGAGATCGTCTATACGGGCGATATAAGGCCGTTCGAGAGCAAATACATTTACGTGGAAGGGGAGGAGAGCGATCTTTTGGATGAAGACAAAAAGACGATAAAGCATCTAAGAATCAAAGCAGGTCGCTACGAAGGCCTCGTCGAAGGAGGGAGCGCTCTCCTTAGCAAACACAAAGAACGCAAAGCGAGTTTAGAGGAAATCATGGTCGGACTAGAAAGAGGTGAAGAGCGATGAAAAATCTGCTTTATAAGGAACTCCGCTTGTCACTTCCAGCGCAGTGCATAATCTACGCTTGTTTGTCGACTCTCGTTTTCATTCCGACTTGGCCTACCCTCGTGGCATTCATTTACCCCCTTGCTAGCCTTACGATGGTTTTCCCTGTCGCTTTGGCAAATCGCGACATGCTCTACACCGGCATATTGCCCGTCAAGAAAAAGCATATCGTGCTGGGCAAGGTGCTTCTCATTGCTTTTATCGAGCTATTCAGCATGCTCATCTCCTTGCCTTTCGCCTTATTGCGTCTCTTCCTTCTTAACGAGGTCGAATATTCTGGCTTAGGGGTCAATTTTGCCTTGTATGGATTCATCTTCATTTCCTACGGCATCTTCAATATCGTTTTCTTCCCTTGGTATTATAAGAAACCGGACGCGAAAAACGCTCTCTGCATTTTGATATCGGATTTATTGGCGTCTTCATCTCTTATGGCCTTCATGGTCGTCTTTTTGCTCTTCCCTGAAGCCTCCGCCTTTCTTTCTTTCTCTTCACTATCGGGCTTATTTACACAACTTGCCATTTTCTTCTTCGGCATGGTTTTCTTCCTCTTCATGAATTTCCTTTCTTATCATCTTGGCTGGAAGAGCTTCAAGAATTTTGACCTCTGAATTGCGGGGGTTTTAGAAAAAAGAAAGCCTTTTTGCCGTGGCTTCAATGATGGCATGCAAAGGTAATATTTGACGAAAACTATCCTTAATGAATCAGTCTTTGCAAAAGAATATATGACTCGGCTTGCCTTGACGGTTCATCGATAAGGCTTTCCTTTTGAGGGCACTTCATTTCAGCGAATGGATGAAAAAAACAGCGGATATCAAAAATCGAATAATTCATCTAGTTCGATGAATTCAACGTTGCTCGGTTTCTTACAAGAAAACCCTGATCTGGATAGGAAAACATATTTATAACAATTGAGTCCGGTGTTCTTTACTTGCCTGATTTCCTTTTCGATTGTTTCCTCATTTAAAGGCGCTTTTTTGAATTTCGTTTCATAAAACACATACCCATTCTCGTCTTCTATGACAACGTCAAACTCTCCGTTTTTATGCTTAAGCGGGTCATCGTAATAATATTTGCCGATCTTTTCGAAAAGCGGATCCATCTCGCCTCTTTTGTTCTTTTTGATCAGATATTGCATGCATACGTTTTCGAAAACGCGAGGCACATATTGTTCTTCGAAATCTTTCTCGATGTATTTATCGTAAAAGGGGAGAGAGTTCATGATGCTCAGTTTCGAGGAATGCCTGAATATGTATCTGTAATAAAACAAAGATAAATTGTCGGATACGTAATATCCGCATTTCCTTTTGTTATCGGGATCATTGATGGGGCTGATTCTGGAAACCAAATTCATTTTGATGAGTTTATCCAAAATATCGGCCAAAGTCGGACTGCTTGAAACATGGGATTGAGACAATATATCGCTGTATTTCGCAAAACCTTTGGATAACGCTTCAAAAACCTCATTCGCATTTGCGATTTTCTTAATCTCGGAATTCAAGTACATCGACACTTCGTTCTCAAGTCTCGCGCCAGATGAGGCAATAAGATCGATGATATTGTCTTTCACGCTTTTCGAACTGTCTATCAGCCTGTTGTAATAAGGAATGCCCCCAAACACGGAATAGAGTTTTATTTTGTCCTCGGAAGAAAAAGAAGGATAAAACAAAGACGAATCATAGTAATCCATCGGCTTTATTTGGAGCGTTAAATCGATTCGCCCGTATAAAGGAGACGAATGGAGCAGCAGCGATTGCATAATATCGACATAAGATCCGGAAATAATCAAAGACAGTTTGCTGCTGTCTCTGTATTTGTCTATTAGGGCTTGCAGGAT
>CAVHTL010000014.1:0-552 GCA_963638955.1 bacterium | reverse complement strand
GGATAGAATCGATGCCATCGATCGTTTTCTTAAGATAAGGGTATTCATCCAAAACCAAAATGACATGTCTTTTCATCGATAACTCGAAGATATATTTCAAAATGGACTCCATATCCGGGAAATCCAATTTAGGGAGCGACAATTCCTCGGACAAAATATCGCTTAACCCTCCGGCGTTACTTTTTTCCGACACTTCTTTGCATTCATAATACAGTTTCAAAGCGTCGCTTTTTTCCAAGACGCGCTTAATGAGCTCGCTTTTGCCGACTCTGCGCCTCCCAAAAATCAATGTTGCGCTGAAATCATTCGAATTGACGACCTTGCTGAGTTTCTCTGATTCTTCAGTTCTTCCAATGAATTTCATATTTACTCGCTTTCAACCGACTCGGTTTCGACCGAGTTAATTATACTTGAACAAAACGTTTATGCAAATGATGGGCGAAACGAAAGAGAGCTGCTTTATCGAATTTTGTTTTCCAGTGTGGCCCTATCAATGACAATGGATTGCTCTTTTTAGACTTATCTTAGGAAAACATTACGGCGAATTTATCA
>CAVHTL010000013.1:15585-19482 GCA_963638955.1 bacterium | reverse complement strand
TATTGGACGTTTTCTCCGTTTCATCAATTTATCCCTGCAGAATCGAGTTCTTTGATGATGAAATAGAGTCGATTCGTCAATTTGATATCGCTACGCAAAATAGCGTCAAGGAGATTGATTCTGTAACGATTTTGCCTGCATCAGACATTATTCTTAACGATGAAGAAATCACTAAATTTATTGAACGCGCGAAAGATGAGTTAGAAAGAGAAAAACAGCACCTATCACCGTCGGACCGGGATGCGCTGGAAATCAATGTCACGAACGATTTGGACGCGATAGTCTCGCGCGAATTCCGCCCTAATCTCTATAAGTATTATTCCTATGCTTTGGGTGAGGCTCACTCTATTCTCGACTACTTTGACCCGATTGATGTTTTCATTACCTCCAAAGACGATTTCTCAAGTGGCTATGAAGCGCTTCGCCAAGAGGCTTCTTCGTATTTTTCAGAGCTAGTTAAGGACCATCAAATTCTATCTTGCCTCAGTCATTACATGTCTATAGATGAAGCCATCAAAGACCGCAAAATTGTGAGCTATGGAGAGAAATTTCTAAAAGAGCCATCTTCTTATCAATTGAATGTTCTTCCAATTGTCCCAAGCGGCAGCGGGATGAATTCGATCATGCCCACCCTCGAAAGCTATTTCTCCACTTCCGAGAAAGTGGTAATCGCCTTGCCTGAGGCTCATCAGCGCGAGACGATTGCGAGAATGCTAGACGAGTCTAACATTTCCTTTGAAAACGTGTCGTCATTTAATTTACCAAAAGGAAAAATCGCGATAAGCGATGCTTCTTTGAACGTTGGCTTTGAAATCGGAAACGCCAAAATGGCTTATATCTCAACAACCGAACTCTTTGGGAGAAGAGCCAGTAATAGCCGTTATACCGCGAGATTCAAAAACGCGACGATTTTACGCACTTACGAAGAACTGAAACCAGGCGACTACGTCGTTCATGAATTCAACGGAATCGGTCAATTTTTAGGCGTCAAGACGTTGGAAAACAACGGAATGCATTGCGATTATCTCCATATCGCTTATGCTGGCAATCAAACTCTTTATGTTCCGCTTGAGCGCTTCCGCCTCGTTAGGAAATACTGTGGGAGAGAAGGGGTAGCCCCGAAACTATCCAACCTAAATGGAAGCGACTGGAAAAAGAAGAAAAAACGTATTGAGGAAAGGGTCAACGAACTTGCCGAAAGACTGATCGCTCTATACGGCACGCGCGCCAAAATCGCCGGATTCGCCTATCCTCCAGACGACGAGCTTCAAGCCAAATTCGAAAATGAGTTTCCGCATTCTTTGACCGCCGATCAGCAAAAGGCGGTCGATGAGATAAAAAAGGATATGGAAAAGCCCGACGTGATGGATAGGCTTTTATGCGGCGACGTCGGCTTTGGCAAAACGGAGGTGGCTTTCCGCGCATGCTTTAAGGCCATTGACGCCCATAAGCAGGTCGCTCTTCTTTGCCCAACCACTCTTTTGGCGAGGCAGCATTATGAAGTCGCCATGGAGCGTTTTTCCTCCTTTGGCATCCACATCGCTCTTTTCTCCCGTTTGGTACCCCCTTCAATCCAAAAAGCAAATATCGAGGCCCTAAAAGAAGGCAAAATAGATCTCGCCATCGGGACGCACAGGCTTTTAAGCAAAGAGATATCGTTCGCGGATTTGGGCCTACTAGTAATCGATGAAGAACAACGTTTCGGGGTCGAGCAAAAAGAAAAAATCAAAGAGATGAAAAACAGCGTTGACGTGCTTTCCTTATCCGCCACGCCAATCCCTAGAACCCTTCAGATGTCGCTTGTTGGTATTAGACCGATCAGCGAAATAAACACTGCCCCGAACAACAGAATGCCAATTCAGACTTACGTGACTCCGTATAATCAAGGCACGATTTACGAATTGATCAACCGCGAATTATCAAGAGACGGTCAAGTCTTTTACGTCCACAATAAAGTGAACACCATTTACGGAAAGGCCGAAGAGCTCACCGGAGTTCTTTCCAACGCGAAAATCGGGGTTGTTCATGGACAGATGGAAAAAAACGAAATCGAAGAGACGATGGAACGTTTTTATGAAGGAGACATCAATGTTTTGGTGGCAACATCGATCATTGAGAACGGGATAGACGTGCCAAACGCCAATATGCTCATCGTCGAAGATGCCGATCATTTTGGCTTGTCGCAGCTTTACCAAATAAAGGGGCGTGTTGGAAGAGGCGACCGCATTGCTTATGCCTACCTTCTTTATAAGCCAAACAAGAACATGAACGAAGAAGCGCAAAAGCGACTTGAGGCTATTCAAGAGTTCACGGAACTAGGAAGTGGATACAAAATCGCTCAACGCGACCTCCTCATTCGTGGCGCTGGCGACATGCTCGGTCCAGAGCAAGCCGGCTTTATCGACACTATCGGGCTCGACTTATATCTCAAATTGCTGCACGAGGCGATCGAAGAGAAAACGACAGGCAAGAAAAAGGAGACGACGAAATCCAAAACGTTTATATCCATTAATGCCTATATTCCTGAAGGCTACGCTTCAACCAGCGACAAAATCGCCCTCTATCAAGAACTGGAAGAAGCATCTTCTGAAGCCGATTTGACGAGATTCACCAAGAAAATACGCGATATTTATGGTGTTTTGCCAAAGGAAGTCGAACTGCTTATAAAAAAGACGCGCATCGAACTATTGACCAATGGCCCAGAGTTCAATAGCACTCAAGAGCAAAATGATGTCATTGATATCCTTTTGTCCGATGAATTCTCAAGAATTGATGGCGTTGGTGTAGAGCTTTTCAATGCGTTGACGCCATTTTTGAAAGACATCACCGTCAGCTTCCTAGAGAAAAAACTCCGAATCAGGCTGAACAAAAAAGATGGTTGGATCGACAAACTCGAAACAATCGCAAGGACAATCCACGCTTTATTCTTAAGGAATAAGAATAATTAGTGGTACAATCATCGTTATGAGAATTGACAAATTCTTGAAGGTATCGCGGCTCATAAAACGACGCGAGACCGCCAAAAACCTCTGTGATGATGGCGACATTCTCATTAACGAGAAAGTCGCGAAAGCCATGAGTGAGGTCAAAGAAGGCGACGTCTTGACGCTTTCTTTGGGCAAGAAAAAGGTGAAGGTCGTCGTCAAGGAAATTCGCCCCTTCGCAAACAAAGACCAAGCATCGCTTATGTTTGAACTCGTAAGCGAGGAAACGATATAAAAGGAGGAACCTTATGAGCGCTAATTTCTTGGACCTCAATGTCGATGGAAAATATATCATTGCCTGTGCTTATGGGCCTGATTCGATGTGCTTGCTGGATCTCGTGCAAGAGCGAGGCATCAAACCGGTCGTTTGCTTCATCAATTACCACAGCTATGACTCGATTGATCAAGAGCAGACGAATTTAAGCGAATATTGTGCGGCGAAAGGGCTCACGCTCGAGATTTTCGACACAAACGATTTTGATCAAACCGGCAAGGACGATCACTTTGAGAATTGGGCCAGAAGGGCTCGTTATAGTTTCTTCAAGAAAATCTACGACAAACACGATGCCGAAGGCTTGCTGATTGCCCATTCTCAAGACGACATAATTGAAACTTATCTGACAGCGAAAAGGGTGGGGCAAAAATTCGACCGGTACGGGTTTTCGCCTTTATCAACCTATGAAGGAATGGTCGTCATCCGCCCGCTTTTGAGCTTTAGCCGCGAAGACATTTTGGAGCACAATCGCCGCAATAACGTACCCTACAGCGAACACATGTCAACCTACGAACACCAGCACACGAGAAGCGCCATCCGACAAGAGATTGAGCGAATGAACGAGTCTGATCGCGACCTCGTAATCGAGACGATGAAAAAGGAATACAACGAAAAAACGACTTTTGTTGGTGACTTGAC
>CAVHTL010000013.1:0-15575 GCA_963638955.1 bacterium | reverse complement strand
CTTGACACGCAAAGCCGAGATGTCGGAAGAGCTTGGAATCAGAGAGCTGATCGCTCTTCCAAAAGACGAATTCTTCGCCACATTATCGCAATTTATCTCGAATAAATCGCCAATCAAAATAGCTTTAAAAAGCAAACAAGCGAACGAAATTCGCGAAATGCTTTTAAATCACAATCCGGTAATGAACTACCAAATCAAAGGCAATGTGTATCTGGTCAAAGAATATGACGTCGTCAGCATTGAGGTTGATCCAGACAAAATACAATACTCTTATCGCCTTGATGGCCCTGGAAAACTAAAGACCAAGGAATTCGATCTTGATTTCTCGATGGGGGCAACCGATCGCAACATCAAGCCGGAGGATTATCCTTTGACGATTCGTACGATGCTGCCTGGCGATGAGTACGCCTATCGCGGCTACCGCGTATCGTTAAGGCGGGTATATTTGGACGAGAACATGCCCAGGGAATTCCGGGAAATATGGCCGGTGTTCGTGAACAAAGACAGCCAAATAATCTACGTTCCGAGATTCCATAAAATCTTTAAGGAATATCACACTTCAGAACTTGTCTTGCATTTGCCTAATCTGAAATAAACGCTGTCAGCATCAACCAACAAAAACGGCTCCCCGCTCGTTAATATGGCGGTGAGCAACGAGGGGAGAAAATATGAACGATAACAACAACAACCAAAACAAGCGCAACGTATGGGGCTACATCATGCCGTATCTTCTTATCGGCTTGACGATCATACTGCTCATCGTTTTCTGGCTTCAGAACGCTTTGAATACGCCATATACCTGGAACAAGAGCCAATTAGCGGGCTTGCTCAGAACCAACGAATCAAGCCTTAATTTGGATAATAAAGAATCTGTTTATTTGAAATCCGTCGAGGTTTCACAAGGATATCGCGCCACTACAGTCACTGGTGTAGCAAAACAAGTCAACACGAGTAGCGAATATAAATACAAGGTTATCTTGGAAAACGACGACTGGAGCAAAAACACCTTCCCAGCCTATAAGTTTATCTCTTACACAAATGAGAAAGCCGTTTATTCCTCTGAGCCAGTCTCCATGACATGGAGCGAGGTTTTCATGAACCGCATCGAGGAGACCAACGCGATTGGGGTCCTTGGAAATCAACAAACCGCCTATTACGCCGTGACCGATGCTTTCAGCGTTTCCTGGTGGGATACATGGGGACCGACAATCATCTTGCTCGGTGGGACGGCACTGCTAGCCATCTTCTTCTTTGTCCGCCTCAACGGCTCAGTCAACGGCAGCAATAGGCAGGCTCTCGACTTTAACAAATCTCCTGCTCGCCGCGAAGACAAGAGCAAAGTCCGCTTTACCGATGTCGCAGGATGCGATGAAGAGAAAGCGGAAATGGTCGAATTAGTCGAATATCTCAAAAACCCGAAAAAATACAGTAAATTTGGCGCTCGCTTGCCAAAAGGCATCTTGCTTATTGGTAACCCCGGCACTGGTAAAACCCTTTTGGCTAAGGCGGTGGCTGGCGAAGCTGGCGTACCTTTTTATAGTATTTCCGGCTCTGATTTTGTTGAAATGTTCGTCGGTGTCGGCGCTGGGCGTGTCCGCGATTTGTTCAAACGGGCCAAACAAAGTGCGCCTTGCATCATTTTCATTGATGAAATCGATGCTGTTGGACGCCAAAGAGGCGCTGGTTTAGGAGGAGGCAACGACGAACGTGAGCAAACTCTGAACCAACTTCTCGTCGAAATGGACGGTTTCGAATATAACGCCGGTATCTTAGTGATTGCCGCAACGAATAGAGACGACGTTCTCGACCCCGCTTTGATGCGCCCAGGGCGTTTTGACCGTATCATCACCGTTTCTCTCCCGGATAAAGCTGGCAGAGAAGCTATCTTCAAAGTCCATGCTAGAAACAAAAAAATCGATCCGTCCGTTGATTTTGGCGCTTTGGCGAAAAGAACGGTCGGCTTCTCTGGCGCCGATATCGATAATATCCTCAACGAAGCCGCAATCCTTGCCGTCAGATTCAACAAAGAGACCATTGGCATGGCAGAAATCGATGAGGCTATCGATAGACGAATCGCCGGTCCTGCTAAATCTGGCAAAGGCATGAGCGATCAAGAGAAGCGCGTCGACGCATATCATGAAGCGGGGCACGCTGTTATTGGGCTTGTCTTGCCTCATTCAAACAAAGTTCAAAAAATCACCATCATCCCCCGCGGTCAAACCGGCGGGCATGTCTTGATGACGCCTGAAGACGACCGCTTCCTATTGACCAAAAACGAGCTTTTGGCGGAGATTACAGGCTTTTTGGGTGGTAGAACAAGCGAAGAAATTTTCTTTGACGATGTTTCAACAGGCGCTAGCAACGACATCCAGCAAGCAACCAGAATCGCAAGAACCATGGTTACCCAATGGGGCATGAGCGAGCTCGGGCCTATCCAATATGAGCAAGATCAAGGCAGCGTGTTCTTAGGAAGAGACTACACCAACGTTTCCAAAAACTTCTCCTCCGAGGTGGCTTATGAAATCGACAAAGCCGTTCGGCAAATCGTGGAAGAATGCCACAAACAAGCCAAAGAAATCCTTACAGCACACAAGAAAGAGGTTATCTTGATCGCTGAAACGCTGCTTGAGAAAGAAACAATTACTGCCGAAGAAATCGACGAGCTCATCAAAAACGGCAAACTCACCGAGAAAAAGACAGGGACCGTCAATCAAGTCAACGTTTCCGAAGAAGAGAAGAAAGATGCGGCGAAAATCGCCAAATCATCCAACCTCACGAAACAAATCAACCGTGATGAAATTACTCCGAAAGCTGACGAAGAAGAGAAAAAAGGAGATTCTGTTCCGGAAGCCAGTGAAGAGAAGAAGAAACCGGCCAGAAAGAGAAAAACGAAAAAAGACGTTCTTCCTCCAGATGGCGACGATTCAATTCATCTTAAATAATCCTAAAGAAGCTCATGATGAAATATCGTGGGCTTCTTTTGCTTTTCTGAAATAGTAGAATATGCCAGTTATGAAAGTTGGCGGCATTGAAATTGACGGCAAAGTGATTCTGGGCCCGATGGCTGGAATAACTTCTTTGGCCTATCGCGAATTCATGAAGCCCTTTGGCGTCGCTCTTTCTTATAGCGAGATGATCAGCGATTGCGGTTTGTCTTATGGAAATAAGCGTACATACGAATACTTCGCCACTTCATCTTTAGATAGACCCGTCGGCCTTCAGCTTTTCGGAAGCGACATAGAGATATCCAAAAAAGCCATCTCCATTTTGGAGAATAACACCACATATGATTTCTTGGATTTGAATCTAGGTTGCCCGGTTCATAAAGTTACAAAAACGGGGGCGGGAAGCGCGATGCTTAAAAGCCCCGACACCTTATATAAATACGTGCGCGCGATTGTCTCTCATTCCTCCAAGCCAGTTACGGCAAAAATACGGTTGGGGTGGGATGAAACATCCATCAACGTATTTGAGGTCGCTAAATTATTGGAAGACGCCGGCTGCGTTCTTTTCACGGTTCACGCAAGAACGAGCAAGCAAATGTATATGGGACAAGCCCATTACGAGAAGATGGCTAAGCTAAACGAGCATGTGAATATTCCTTTTGCGATAAGTGGCGACATTTTCACCCCTGAGGCCGCCAAAAAAGCCATGGATATCACGGGCGCGAGCTTCGTGATGGTCGCTAGAGGAGCGGTTGGAAAACCGAACCTTGTGACCGATATAAACGACTATCTTTCAACAGGGACTTATAAAGACGCCCCAAGCGTTTTAAAGGCCAATGAATGGGCTGAAACATTTGCCAAAATGTTGATTGCGAGCAAAGGCGAAAAGGTCGGAGTGATGGAATCTAGAGGCATCATACCCCATTTCTATAACGGCTTCCCGGGATACAAAAAGATAAGACAAGCCATCTCGATGAACGTCAAAAATTACGAGGATTTGGAAAAGGTATTTTCTAGCATCAAAAATCGTGGCGAATTGTAATCGTTTTCCTCTTGCACAATCAAGAATGCTCATTAAAATAGTTCGGGTTCGAACTAATTATGGATTACAAAACGGAAATCGGAACGGCGATAAGAAGGACAGATCACGACATCAAAGTGTTCGTGGATAGGAAGGTCAGCAGCGATCTTCCAAACCACTTGACGGGCATTGAAGGGCTCATCTCTGGCTACATTTTTCGTCATGACAATATATCAGCTTGCGATGTAGCGGCTCACTTTCACTTGCAGAAAGGAACCGTCAGCCAGGCTCTCACGAACCTCGAAGCCAAAAAGGTGATTGAGATGAAAGTCGATAGCGAAGACAAGCGCAAGAAAATCATCAAATTGACGGAAGAAGGGGAGAAGTGCCACAAGGAATTCGAGGAACTTTACCTCACTCTAATCCCGACAATCGAAGCAGGGATAAGCGAAGAAGACAAGAAAGTGTTATTGCGCGTGTGCGATCAAATAAGGAAAAACGTAGGAGGAAAAGTATGAGCAAACTGAAAAAGAAAAAACAGGAGGTCTTGGAGACTGGCTCAGCCTTCAAGAAAGTTCTCCTTTATGTCAAAAATTACAAAAAAGACACCTTTTTTGCGTGGATTTATGTAATTTTAGAGAGCATTTGCGAAGTACTCGTCGCTTTCATGATGCGTTATTTGGTGACGGCCATCAATAATAACGACATCAACGGGATTTACCTTTATTGCGGCATCATTGCAGGCTTAGTCATCGTGGCTTGCGCGACTGGCATTATGTCAGGATATTGGGCAGCGAGCGCAAGCGCCGGCTTAGGTAAAAACCTCCGGAAGGAAATGTATGACACCGTACAACGCTACAGCTTCAAAAATATCGATAAATTCTCAACTGCCTCTATCGTTACCCGCTTGACGACCGATGTTAGCAATGTACAAAACGCCTTTCAGATGGCAATCAGAGCCGTCGTGAGAGCGCCTCTCCTTATGGTCTTCTCGCTCATTATGTGCTTCATCACCGAGTGGCGCGTCGCTTGGATCTTCTTAATCATTATTCCAGTCATCCTTTTCTTGCTTTTATTCATCGCGAAGAAAGTTCACCCAACTTTTGTTGAGGTTTTCAACAAATACGACGAACTCAACCAAAGCGTTCAGGAAGACGTTGATGGAATCAGGGTCGTTAAAGCATTTAATCGCGAAAGCTTGCAGAAAGAGAAATTCAACGACGTTTCCGGCTTCATCTACAAGAAATTCACCTTTGCTGAGCGTATATTGGCTTTCAATTCCCCAATCATGAATTTGGCCATTGATGCAGCTTTGCTCCTGCTTGCTTATTTTGGGGCCTCGTTAATCGTCTCCTCTGGCGGCAGCATCATGTCGACTGCTGATTTATCAAGTTTATTCACCTACGTCTTCATGATATTCAACTCACTCATGATGATCTCGATGGTCTACGTCATGATCACGATCGCGAGAAACAGCGTCGAGCGCATTAATGAAATACTTGAGGAAGAACCAGATATCGTTTCGAAGGAAAACGCTTTAACGACAATCGAAGACGGCAATATCGAATTCGACAACGTGAATTTTGCCTATGTTCCAGGGAAGAACGTTCTTTCCAACATCAATTTGAGTATCCCTTCTGGCTCAACTTTGGGCATCATCGGCTCAACTGGCTCAAGCAAGACGACATTGATATCGCTTATCGCAAGGCTATATGACGTAAGCGAAGGCGAAGTCAAAGTCGGTGAGCACAACGTCAAAGATTATGATTTGGCCAAACTTCGCGATGCTGTGGCGGTGGTGCTGCAGAAAAACACTTTGTTCACTGGCACCATCCGCGACAACTTAAAGTGGGGAAACGAAAACGCGACGGACGAAGAGATCTGGACGGCTTGCTCTTTGGCTCAAGCCAGCGACTTCCTTAAGTCTTTCCCTAAGGGATTGGACACAATGCTAGATGAAGGAGGCACGAACGTTTCGGGCGGGCAGAAACAGCGCCTTTGCATCGCTCGAGCGCTTCTCAAAAATCCAAAGATTCTTATTTTGGATGACTCGACGAGCGCTTGCGACACCCACACCGATTCCTTGATCAGAAAAGGCTTGGCGAATACCCGCAAAGACATCACCAAAATCATCATCGCTCAGCGTGTCCTCTCCATTAAAGACTGCGACCAGATCGTGGTTATGGATAAAGGTGAGATCATCGCCAAAGGCAACAACGAGAGTTTGTTAAAAGATTGCGAAATCTACAAGAGTTTGTACGATTCTCAGCTCGGTGGAGGAGGTGATTTCGATGAGAGGCAATAATTTACGCGGCAAAGGAACGAAAAACATGTCTAATGTCAGCAAAAAAGCCAAATTCGGCGCAGTGGCAAGACTGCTTAAATACGTCTTCCGTTACTATCCTTTCGAATTCTTTTTGGTCGCTATCTTGGTTGTGTTAAGCACAGGCACAAACGCGCTAGGAAGCTATTTCATCGGCAAAATCGTTGTAGGGCAATATTTGCTCGATGATGACGGCAGGAGTTTGCGTACCGCCGCCGATTTCTGGAGCCATGAATATCTAGGGATGAACTTCGGCACCATTTTGATGGTGATGATCGGAGTATATCTCATCGGTATCATATCCACTTATTTCTATAACTTCTTGATGTCTAGGATTGGCCAAGGCGTGCAAAAGAAAATCCGCGATGACCTTTTCGCTCACATGCAGGATTTGCCGGTTTCCTATTTCGACACGAGGACTCATGGGGACATCATGAGCGTTTACACTAACGACGTCGACGCGCTTCGCGAAATGCTCTCGCGTTGCCTTCCGATGATGCTCTCCTGCTTTGTGAGCATGATCGTCTTCCTTATCGTCATGCTTTTGACCGATGTGTATTTGACGCTTGTTGTTCTTGGCTTTTCCGTTCTCATTTTCTTCGTGAGCAAATACTATGCCAAAATGAGCGCCCGTTATTTCGTGGAGCAGCAAATGGCTCTTGGCAAGGCAAATGGCTATATCGAAGAGATGACGACTGGCCAGAAGGTGATAAAAGTGTTCAACTATGAAGACCGCAACGTTCAAGGATTCAGCAAACTGAACGATAGTCTTTTCACTTTCGCTACGAAAGCGAATAGATTTGGCAACGTCTTGATGCCAACCGTCAACCAACTTGGCAATATGCAATACGTCATCATCGGCTTAATTGGCGGAATCATGATCGTCAATAACACCCCATCGATCAGCATTTTGGGCGCGACGATTGTCGGCGTTGACACGATCATCAGCTTCCTTTCTTTCTCCAAAAGCTTTGTTCAGCCAATCGGCCAAATCTCTCAACAATTCAATACCGTCGCTCTCGCTTTGGCCGGGGCAACCCGTATTTTTGAGATGATTGACACCCCAATTGAAGAAGATGAAGGGTATGTCGAACTCGTTAACGCGGAAGCCGATGAAAACGGCAACCCCGTCGAGACAAGCGAAAGAACGGGCAAATGGGCCTGGAAACATCCGCACGGAGATGGAAAGGTTTCCTATAAATGGCTTGAAGGAAAGGTCACGATGGACCATGTCGACTTTGGATATACGCCAGATAAGATTATTCTTCATGACATAACTCTTTATGCAATGGCAGGCCAAAAAATCGCTTTCGTTGGTCCAACAGGGGCTGGCAAAACCACGATCACGAACCTCATCAACAGGTTCTATGACATCGAAGACGGCAAAATCCGTTATGACGACATAAACATCAACAAGATCAAGAAAGCCGATTTGCGTAGGTCATTAGGGATGGTTCTCCAAGACACGAAACTCTTCACTGGCACCGTCAAAGAGAATATTCGTTTTGGCAATCTCGATGCAACGGATGAAGACGTCGTAAGGGCCGCGAAATTAGCGAACGCCGATTCCTTCATTAGACTCTTGCCGAACGGCTACGACACGGTTCTCACCAATGGTGGAGCCTCGTTATCGCAAGGGCAAAGACAACTCCTCGCCATCGCTAGAGCGGCTGTCGCCGACCCGCCAGCCATGATTCTCGACGAAGCTACCTCTTCCATTGACTCCCACACCGAGAAATTGGTGCAAGAAGGAATGGATGCCATCATGAAAAACCGCACGGTCTTTGTTATCGCTCACCGCTTATCGACCGTCAAAAACAGCGACGTCATTATGGTACTTGACCAAGGCAGAATCATTGAACGTGGCTCTCATGACGATTTGATGGCCAAAAAAGGAAAATACTATCAGCTGTATACCGGCTCATCGAACAAACTAAAGGCCTAAAGAAGAAACCTCCGCAAGCACACAGCAATGCACTGCAAACGGAGGTTTTTTGTTTTTTATTCGCCAACTTACTTCTTATTGAGATAGGCGTAAAGGGTATACATCATCATGTGATTGAAGATCAAATGGATGTCCTCGCTTATTTGCATATCGTCGATATTCGCATCGACGTGATAATCGGCCATTTGTTTAAGCTTTCCGCCGTCATAGCCCGTAATGCCGATGATTTCGGCGCCGACCTTTTTGGCGTATTCGCATGCCTTGATGATGTTTTTGCTGTTCCCGCTGCCTGATATGGCCACAACCAAATCACCTTTCTTGAGTTTGTTTGTAAGCGGATAAAGAAAGACATCTTCATAACCGACGTCATTGGCAACCGCCATAAGTTCGGCCACATTGTCGCTTAAACACACGAAACTGAAACGCTTATTAAGCTCGCACGATATGCCTTTGTTGAAATCGCAAACCATGTGCGAAGCGGTGGAGGCGCTTCCTCCGTTCCCCATCGAATAGATTGTGCTTTCGCTCTCATAATGACGAAGGAGGCAAGCACAGGCCTTTTCCCACTCATCCATGTTCAGGTTGCGCAGCGTCTTAATCTCTTTAGACAAATAATCGTCCATGTATTTTCTGATTTCGCTCATATCGTTCCCTCGCAATTAATAGAAGTATATTTATAAGAGTGGAAAAACTTAATCTATTTTGTCTTCAAATAAGCCGCAACGCCGTTTTTTAGGCGCTTAAGAGCTTCGCAAAGCGTGGTTTTCGGGCAAGCCAAATTCATCCGGAGAAAGCCGCTCGCGCTTTTTCCGTAGACATCGCCTTTGGAGAGCAACAATCCTGTCTCTTTCCGAAGGAATTCGGCAAAGGAAGCGCTGTCAGGAGTTAACTTTCTGATATCAATCCAAAGCAGATAGGTCGCGTCTCCTTTGATTGCTTTCAAAACCGGAATTTCTTTTTCGATGTATTTTTCGGCGACCTCTCTATTCCCGAACACGTATTTTCTCATCTCCTCCAGCCATTCTTCGCCTTCGTTTAAGGCAACGGCAGCTGAAAGGTAAGAAAAGACATTCCCCTCCGCCACCTCATCGTTGTTGATTTGGCGGTTAATCAGCGCTCTTAGCTTTGGGTCAGGAACCACAATGGCTGAAGTTTGAATACCAGCTAAATTAAAAGCTTTTGTGACGGAAATCGCCGCAAAACCAACTTCTTTGTTTAGATTATTGACGGACAAAAACGGCACATAAGAAACGCCTGGGCGCGTTATTTCACCATGTATTTCGTCGCTGCAGACGATTACGTTGTGTCTCTTCGCCAATTCGCCGATTCTCGCCAAATCGTCTTTACTCCATATTTTGCCGACTGGGTTAGCGGGATTGCAAAGGATGAACATTGATGTTTTTTCGTTGCTGAAAGCTTTCTCGAGCTTACCAAAGTCGATCTCGTATTCGTCGCCTTTTTCGAGAAGCGGAACCTCTAACGGGATGCGGCCATTGTTAACGATAGAATTGTAGAAGATGTTGTAGACTGGCGGAGTCACAACGATATAATCGCCTGGCTTGCTGAGCCTTCTGACGCTGCTTGATATGGTGGGGACGACGCCCGTGGAAAACAAAAGCCAGTCTTTTTCAATCGAGAAGCCGTGACGTCTTTCATAAAAAGAAATATAAGCGTTATACCACTCCTCATCCGGCTCGGTGTAACCGTAAATACCTGTTTTTGCGCGCTCGATGATGGCGTTTTTTACAGTGGGGCATGTTTCAAAATCCATGTCTGCGATGGTGAGAGGGAGCTCGTCATCGTTGACATTCCATTTCGATGAATTCGTGTGGTGACGGTCATTGATTTTGTCGAAATCAAATTTCATGGTAATTCCCCTTGCCGTCTTTCACGCTTATTTTGGTGTTTTCTTTGTCAATGAGAGGATCGTTCCTGATTAGCTCTTTGACTCCGTTCGCCTTAATCGTCCCTGAGATTGGGTTTTTGATCGAATCAACGACAGAAAGCACCGTGGCATCGATATCGGAGCAATACTCAAAAGTGAGATCGCTATCTATTATTTCGCAGTCTATGAGTTTAAGTCCTTTTATGTAACAAAGGCCTTGATGGGACTTTATTTTGCAGTTGATGAAGACGAGGTTCTCGCTATTCCAGCCAAGGTATTCGCCTTCAATCACGCAGTCTTCGATTGTGGCGTTTTTGCAGTTCCAGAAAGCGTCTTTGGTGTGAAGGATGCTGTTTTTGACAAGGATGTTCTCACAGCCATCGAAGGCATAGTCACCTTCTAAAGTTAAATTGTCCACGATAATGCTTTTGGACTGCATAAACAAATAGGAGCCAACGGCTTTGCAATTGCTCATTCTGATGTTTTCACACCACCACAAAGTTTCGCTTGCGTTGGAAAAAGATATGTTTTCGAGGCTTACGTTTTTGCATCGTCTAAAGCCTTTTGGGGCTTCATATTCGAGATTCGAGAACGAGGAATCTTCCGTATACCATATACCCGCTCGCCCCGTTTCGAGGAACTTTGAGTCGGAAACATCAATGTTTTTGCCGTACCAAAGAGGGTATTTCCAACCAAAAACGCAATTATTCACCGAAAGGTTCCGGCATTCCTTCAGTGGTGATTCTCCATTATCGAAGAGACAACCTTCGATAGTTTTGCTCGTTGTCTTGAAAAGGGCTCGTTCGCCTTCGAAATGTTCGTTCTCGATTTTGTCCATGTTTCTCGCGCTCATCCCGATAATCATAATCAATCGAAAGCAAAGAGAAAGGGAAATGCAACGAATCTCGGGCGGTTTTCTATTCTTACGTTAGACTAAACGGGGTAACCGGCAGACGCTTAAGCGTCTCTTCCTTTTGACCTTGTTTTGGCTTAGACTACTAGGGCTATACGAGGTTAGTTATGGAAGAAGTGTTAAACGATCAAGAACAAGCTAGACGCGAGAAGCTCCCGAAATACGAAGAGCTTGGCGTCGACCCATATGGAGCGCGTTACGAGTGGAAAGACCAAATCAAGGATATAAGAGCCAAATACGGCGCGATGAGCGCTGAAGAGCTTGAAGCGCAAAACGTCGAAGTCGATGTCGCGGGCCGCTTAATGGCCATCAGAAGGATGGGAAAAGCGAGTTTCGTCAACCTCAAAGACGAATACGGCAACATCCAGGCTTGGATTGGAATGAATGTCATTGGCGAGCACGATTACAACGTTTTCAAGTTGGCCGATTTGGGCGACATCGTTGGACTCCGCGGCACGCTTATGCTCACAAAGACGGGGGAACTTACAATCCGCGTCAGCAAATACACCCACATAACCAAATGCCTAAAACCTCTTCCTGAGAAATATCACGGGTTGACTGATTTAGAGGATCGCTGCCGTCACCGTTATGTCGATTTAATCATCAATGACGAATCAAAGAGAAACGCTTTGTTGCGCCCAGCGGTGGTTAAAGGTATCCGCAAATTCTGCGATGATCGCGGATTTGTGGAAGTCGAGACTCCGGTTCTTTCTCCGATTGCTGGAGGCGCCACGGCTCGCCCTTTTATCACGCATCACAATGCTTTAGACAGAGATTTTTATCTTCGTATTGCCACCGAGCTCAATTTGAAAAAATGCATGGTAGGCGGGATTGATCGCGTTTATGAGATAGGACGCATTTTCCGTAACGAAGGCATTGATAACCGTCATAATCCGGAATTCACCACCATTGAGCTTTATCAAGCCTTTGGCGACCTTGGTTCGATGAAAGAATGGGCTGAAGGCCTCTTCCATTACATCGCAGACGAAGTCGTCGGGAAGAGCGTGTTCCATTGGCATGACCATGATATCGATGTGAGCAAACCGTTTGCGGACATTTCAATGGCTGAGGCAATCAAGGAGAAAACCGGCATCGATTTCACCGATGATATACCTTTTGAAAAGGCCGTTGAACTTGCCAAAGAGCATAAGGTTCCGCTTGAGAAGAGTTGGAATAGCACTGGATATATTATGCAGGCTTTCTTCGATGAATTCGTTGAGCCAACCCTCATTCAGCCAACCTTCATCCACACCTACCCAATTGAGGTTTCCCCGCTCACGAAAAAGACGAGCGATCCGCGTTTCGTCGACCGCTTCGAGTTATTTATCGGAGGAACGGAATTTGCCAATGCCTATAGCGAGCTCAATAACCCATTCGATCAAAAAGAGAGATTCTTGGCTCAGATGGCTGCTCGCGACAGGGGCGACGATGAGGCTAACGAAATCGATTATTCTTTCTTGGATGCCCTCAATTACGGCATGCCGCCAGCTGGCGGAATCGGTCTTGGCGTCGACCGCTTCTGCATGCTTATGGCAGAAGAAGACACAATCAGGGAAGTGCTTCTTTTCCCGACCATGAAAAGCAACGAGAAATAAGCTTCTTGTTTCACGCCTAAGATAACTAGAAAAGGGTCTCGCTCTTTGCGGACCCTTTTCCAATTGAACAGACTCGAATGCGTTATTTCGCGCTTTCTTTTTTCTCGGCGATTCGTATTTCTTTATAGGCTCCGGCCAAAACCAGAGTCGCTCCAAGAAAATAGAAGGCTGACACGATGCGGAAGAGCAAATCCATCGAATTGGAGGCGAAATAAGAAATGACCAAAGACGAGACAAAGGTCCCTATGGCGCCGAAATAGAAATAGATACGAATAACGATTGATGATTTTTTGCGCAACGCGAAATAGGAAAGCAAAGTGGAAGAGAAAACGAACAAAGCGACAATAAGGCGGAAAAAATACCTGAAAAAACCGTTCACCTGGTTCTCAAATAGAGTCCAGTCTCCGCTAAATAAAGTGCGTGCTTCGATGACGATGAAAGCCAATGACAAAATTAACAATATCCCTGCAAAAATGTAGCAGATTACCTTTCCGATTCTTTTCATTGGTAATTCCTCGCATAAATGGCTTCACATAAGGAAGAAGTTACGAAATCGCAGATAAATATGCCCAAATTGCGTTGATTTTTATAATTTTCAATTAACCACGGATTCATTATTTTCGCCGTAGTTCCTGCATATGTTGGCGGAAAACCGCTCGTGAAATAGCAAGAGGCGAAATTGAGGGTTATCACGTCTTTGTTCTTTTGGCTAAATTCAACGCATTTGCTAAATTCTTTCTGCTTAACCGATATGTCTCCAACTTTATAGTGATCTTGGACGTGAAGGTTGCTGGAAGGGATATCGAAACTATTTCCGGATTCATCGCTTTCCGGGTCGAGCCAACCATCATAAGCTGGCAAACCGATCGTTGAATCACCGTAACGAGAGATAAGAAAAATCCTTCCTCTTAAGGCATCTAGCCTATTTGGCAAAGAACCTGACGTGTCCCAAATAGAAGCGTAAGGCGATAAAGACGTCTTCAAAGCCTCCTCAAACGTTGTTGATGAATTTGTATCGTCTGCCTCCTTTTTAACGGAGACGATAAGCGCTTCGCTTTCATGCTTTTTCAAAAAAGATGAGAAGGAAGAAAGAACCTCGCTCCAGGAAAGCTTCTGATCCACTATTCCGTGGACCACGTTTAAAACATTGCTGCGTTGCTGAAGCCTCATATCGAAGAAGCGGGCTCCCGCCTCAAGCTGCTCCTTTATCGATAAGTCTTGGCATTTGCCAGCCACATCGCCGATAGAGTAGAACGCTCCCGCATCATGCGAGCCAGGGAGAGAAAGAGCGGTAAGCGGGGTTGAACCGTCGACGTTTTTCATCCAATCCGCGCCTTTGTTTGTTGCGGATGTCGCAGTCAAAGGGAGCATTGCAAATAGACTAGAAACGCTGATAAGAATGGTGGCACCAGCCCCCAAGCATAGGTGTGTTTTGATTTTCATATCGAAAATTTAACACAATTTGCCAGAAACGTTCGCTTTTTTCGTAAAAACGCGGAAAAAGGTCTAGTGATGGAAGGAATCCTTCTTCCAATAGAGACGCGAATAATGATTGCCTTTCTCGGTTTAGCGGAGGCTATAGTGACCATCGCGAATCTATTTGCTATGCCTGTGGCCTCATAATATAATTATGAACGCCTTAACGAAGGATTAAGGCACACACTCTTATGGCCACACGCTCCGCGAGGTGGCCCAGAGTCCGAAACTAGGAGGTGCAAAAATGAAGAAGTATGAGATCATGTACATCTTACGCGCTGACCTCGAAGAGTCTGCACGCAAAGATGAGATCACTAAGCTCCAGGGTATCCTTGAAGGCCTTAAAGCCAAGGTTACCAACACGAAAGAATGGGGCTTAAGAGACTTCGCCTACCCAATCAATAAGCAAACGAAAGGCTACTACGTAATCCTCAAGGTTACCGCCGAGCCTGTCGCGCTTAATGAGTTTGAGCGTTTGGCGAAACTCGATAGCAACGTCATTCGTTATTTGGTCACTGTTGATCAAGACTAAACCACGATTAACGGAGGTCATAATGTATGCTTAATCGAATTGTGATGATTGGACGCCTAACCCGCGATCCAGAACTCAGGAGAACGCCATCGAACCTTTCAGTCGCTTCCTTCACGATTGCTTGTGACGATAACCGTAAAGGCCCAAATGGGGAGAAAACAACCGTTTTCATGAATTGCTCGATTTTCGGTCAAAGCGCCGAATTCGTCGGCAAATATGCCCGCAAAGGAAACCTTGTTGCGATTCAAGGGCGCATCACTCAGAGAAAATACGTCCGCCGCACCGATAATGTGCAGGTAACTGCCACCGATATCGTTGCCGACGATTTCCAACTCCTCGAGCCAAAGGGAGCCAATTCCGTTTCCGACAATGGCGGATATGTCGCTGATTCATCCAGCAACGAGCCAGCTCCGCAAACGCAAAACGGGGAAGGGTTGGATTCGATTGACGTCGTTGATGACGACTTGCCGTTCTAAGATCAACTTTAGAGAAAGAAAGGACACCGGAGTAATATGGCTTACAAGAAAATGAGACCGAGAAAAAAGGTCTGCTATTTCAAAAAGAATCACGTCAAATACATCGACTACAAAGACGTTGAGCTCCTTCAGAGATTCATCAATCCAGACGGAAAAATCGCTCCTCGCAGCGCCACTGGAACTTGTGCGAAATATCAAAGAGAGCTTGCCCGCGCCATCAAGAATGCCCGTTTTATGGGACTTCTTCCTGAAGCTGGACAGAAATAGTAATCTTTGTCGGCACACAGATTGAAAGTTCCTGCCTGCCGCCATTGAAACAAGCACATAGGCCCGTCCGAAAAGACGGGTCTTTTCTATATCGGAGAGATGAGCCTCCCCACACAAATTGTTCTCTAATTTCGCGCAAAATCCCTCAAGCAAATCTAAAACAGCTTTTAGAAAACTTATTATGATCGACGCAACAG
>CAVHTL010000012.1:3131-19746 GCA_963638955.1 bacterium | reverse complement strand
CGCGGCGACAAAACGGTCCATTATGAAACAAAGGCAAGCAGGATCCTCCTTTCTAGCGGTGGCACCACTGGAGTCAGCAAAACAATTGAACTAAGCGATTTCGCTTTCCTTTCAATCATTGAAAAAACGCCTTGGATACTCAATGAGGATCCAGAAAATCTAATTAATCGGAGCATTTTGGGAGTCTTGCCGATGTTCCATGGGTTTGGCCTAACAATGGGTATTTTGGCTTTGCTCCTCTGGGGAGGAAAAGTCGGACTTTTGCCTTCCTTCCGCACGAAGAAAGTTATTTATTTGCTCAAAAAGAAGCGCCTCAACACAATGATCGGGGTGCCCGCTATCTATGAGGCCCTATTAAAAAACAAACACTTCAATGGAAAAATCATCGCTCCCATTAAGGAGTGTTTCGTTGGAGGGGATTTCATTTCGCCTTCTCTCATCGAAAGATTCGATAAACGCCTATTGGAAGCGGGAAGCGAAGGAAAGATGCTAGAAGGATATGGCCTTACCGAGACGGTGACGGTCCTGTGCGTGAACCGTCTTGCAAATAACAAAGACGGCAGCATCGGGAAGCCGCTCCCAGAAGTTAAAGTTAAAATCCTTGATGAGGAAGGAAGCGAATTGCCGCCAAATGAAAATGGCGAAATATGCATCGCTGGGCCAACATTGATGAACGGCTACTACGAACAAGATGATCCTTTCTATCATTTGGGAGCTGAAAAATACGTTCGCAGTGGCGATATAGGCCACAAAGACGAGGGCGGTTTCCTTTATTTTGTCTCCCGCAAAAAGAGAATGATCAAGAAAAAAGGCGTCAATATCTATCCGCTTGCGATAGAAAAATTCGTATCGTCTTTACCGTACGTTGAAGAATGCGCTTATCTAGGCAATAACTACTCCAACCGCGATTACACAGCGCTGTTCTTGAATCTCAAGAGCGGAACTGACATATCGATGGCTGAAAAAGATGTCCGCAAAGCCCTCAAGGAGGAATTCAACACTTACGAGATGCCTGATTTCATCTTCGCGAAAAAAGGATTCGGCCACACCAATGTCGGCAAAATCGATTACATCTCCTTAAGCAAAGAATTCAAAGACTATTTAGAAAACAAAGACAAGCAGCAAAAGAAAGGCGCCATATAGTAGGCGCCTTTCTTCTAGTCGATGCTGTTTTTGTTTTTTTCATCTTCCTCTAGGATAGTCTCGACGATGATTTCCTTCACTCTCTCTTTGTTGGTCACCGGCGATTTGCGTTTATCATAAAGTTCCAAAGAAGAATAGATCATGTCGGTTACGGCGCGTTTCGTCAAAGGTTTCCCCCATTTGAATTGAGGTTTGCCGTAGATGACGTTCACGCTTTCTTTCGCAGGGATGCTTTTTTGCTTAGGCTGTTCATCGATTTCGACTTCGTTTTCCGCAATCTGAATCTCCGATTTTTCGAGTTGTGCTACAGCTTTAATATCATCAGCCCTGTCAGCTCTGTTTTCTTTGATTTCAGAAGCGTTTGCAACTTCCGCCTCCTCTTTGTCTTTATCCTTTTTCACGATTGCTGGAGATGGGGCGATATCGCTAAAGACGGTCGGGTTGTTTGAATAGTGATCGACAATAACTTTGTCGTTAATCGCGGTCGATGCCTCATCAACCACAACCGTTGGCTTTGGAGCTTTGAAAATAAGGTGCTTGCGTGTCCAATAATTATAAACAAGAACGATGAGGGTCTTGATGCAGAAGACAGCGAAGAAGGCCCATATCGAGATGCTATCTTTGTGGAAAAGCTTCGTCCAATCGACTTTTTGGAATGGATCCAAAGATAAGTTCATGTGCCAAATCTCGTTGACGAGCCACAAGCAAAAGCATTGAATCGCGATTCCTAGTAAAAGCCCTCCAAAGGAGAGACCGGCATACGACCAGAAGTACTTCGGAGTATTGTAATTTGTGTTTTTGTCGACATCTTGGAAAACCCACTTCCTCGAGAAGAAGAAATTAACGACCATTGAGATTACAAAACCCATCGTAACGCATATGGCCAAAGCGATGTATGACCCATATCCCGGAACGACATTTCCATCGACTGTGGTGCTGCCAAGAAGCGATAAGTTATCGGCGAATAACAGACCTAAAGCGTATTCAATCACGAGATCGATAAGGGTGCACAAGCATCCAATAACGATAAAACGGAAAACCTCGCCTAAACGCGAATTCTTTTTAGTTTGATTAAAAGCGGCATTCTCTTTTTTCATAATGCATGTAGTTTAACGCTTAAAAGCGTTGTTTAGAAGAAAGTTCTAGCATTTCTTGGCCGCGAAGGAAGATAAACCGCTATAATCGTAGACGTGTTTCACAAGGGAATCGTCATCTTAAACGCCTACATTGTCTATCCTGGGTTATCTCATTTATCCGATCGTCTCATCGAAGAAGGAGCAAAAGAAGGAATAGAGATCACTCGGAGAACGAATGCGGAGATTTTCTCTTATCTCAAAGAAAATGGAACGTTATCTAAGGCAGATTTAGAGGCTGATTTCATCATTTATCTAGACAAAGACCAATATATTGCGGAGATTTTGGAAAAAAACAACTATCGCCTATTTAACCGGGCCGAGTCTATCCGTCTCTGTGATGACAAGATGCTCACATACCTTTCTTTGCTTAATTTAGGTTTCAAAATGCCTAAGACCATTTCAGCCCCGCTTTGCTACGACGCAAAGAAAAATCGCGCTTTCATAAATAACCTTGAAAAAGAATTGCCCTATCCTTTCGTAAGCAAAACGAATTTTGGCTCTCAAGGCAAGGGCGTTGCCTTAATCTCATCTCGTGATGAGCTCATCGCACGCGAAAACAAAATCGCTTTCTGCCCACGTCTATATCAAGAACTAGTGAAGGGTGAAAAAGGGGTCGATTACCGTCTAATCGTGATAGGGGGTAAATTAGTCGCCGCGATGAAACGCAAAAGCCTAAACGGCGATTTCAGAAGCAATGTAGCTTTGGGAGGAGAAGGAATTGCCACCGCACTCCCGCCTTCCTTTGAAACGATGGCGATAAAGGCCGCCTCAGCACTCAATCTCGATTATTGCGGAGTGGATATACTTAAAAACGAAAACGGCGAACCGGTTTTGTGCGAAGTGAATAGCAACGCCTTTATCGATGGGATCGAAAAAGCGACAAAAGTAAATGTCGCCTCCTCTTATATCAAGCACATCAAAAGCTGCCTGTATTAGGCTTCTAGTTACCGTAAAGAATCTCGGCCCGTTTTTCGCAAGCCCATTGAACAACTTTCTTGTCGCTGTCGTGGGACATGCAACGAATGGCATCATTTGGTTTGAGCCAATATATATCAGAGACTTCTTCTTTTTGCGGAATCGTATCTTTATTTTCGCTATCTGCGATGAAAAACTTCACTTCTTTGGCCACGCCGCGTGCAGGCGAATAAAAGATTGAGAAAGTGTCCGTTTTCATAAGCGAAACATCGAGGCCCGTTTCCTCTTTGATTTCCCGCAAAGCCGTAGCCTCATCGCTCTCGTCGCATTTCTCTATGTGGCCTTTCGGAATGCTGTAATGCCCAGCGCTCATGTGCTCGATTAAAATCTCATTTCCATTGAAGACGACGGCACCGCAGCTTTTTTCTTGTTTGCCTAGCACATTGTCAAGCAAAGCAATCTGGTCTTCGGTGAAAAACAGCCATTCGAAATAATCGTCAACGCTGCCCCACTTTTTGATGAATGCGTCATAGAAATCGAGGAAAAAGAATTGATTCGGAGTCAAAGGAAAGGTCGGGAACGATGGATCTTTTTCCATCAAAACCCTTGTAGATGGCGCAAGAAGAGAAAAAGAGGCCATGTAATTTTCATTCACGTCCAATAGGCTTACGCCATTGGCCAAAAGGAGCAAGGCGCAAAAAACGCCAGTGCGATCTTTCCCAGCCATGCAATGTATCAAAAGAGGTTTTCGCGAATTCATGAGGGCAAGGAAAATCGCTCTTGCTTGACGAGGATCCTCGAGCATTTCGATATAACTGTCGATTCCATCTTGATAATCAACCGGGATCCTGCCGTTGCCGTTGACTGAGCATTCGATTGTCACGAAACGAGGATCGGATTTGATTTTGTCTTCTTTGGTTGAAGGATGGTTTTGATCACGTAAGTCGATAATCGTTTTGATCCCTAGTTTCACTATTTTCTCAATATCTTCGTCCGTGGCATCCGACAAAGATGCTGAACGATATATGACATTATAATTCGTTTCGCCATATGGCGTTTCGTATCCGCCCAAATCGCGAAAATTGTTTATTTTCTGAAAATTGATGTTTCTGGCCATATTTTTGCCTCGAGCAAAATTATACGGAGAAGATAGTCTTTTTCATCTAAAAGAGGTTTGCTCCGGTTCATAAGCAATCGTCTTTTAGGGAGAAGCCGTCTGATTCGCTTGACTGCTATCCTTATAGTTATATCTATGTAGCGTAGTGCAAGGGAGGCGTTATTCGGCTTTCGTTTCGACGTTTTTGCTCTGCGCCTCGTTAAGCTGCTTCAACTGATCGCGGATTTCTATGAGCACTTCGATATCGCTTGGGGCGGTTGCTGTCTCAGGGGCAACAGGAGCGGTTGTAGTTTCTATAACTGCTGCGGTCTCTTTCGCGGCTGTCTCGCCGATGTTGAGCTCAGTAAGTGCTTTTTCCTTGAGCTCTAGGGTTTTGGCTTCAGCGGCGCGAACAATACGAACGATCACGAAAAGCGTAGCGCCAACGATAAAGAAAGAGATGATGGCGTTGATGAAGGTTCCCCAATCGATGATGGCGCTTCCGTTATAGAAATACGTGGTGCCGTGGAGCGTGTAGTTGCTGAGAATCGTGGTCTTTACTGACTCAATGAGATTCGGGTTCTCATTCACGACATCCGTTCCATATTGATTATTGGCTACGGCTGTGGCCAAAGCGTGAAGCTGGTCGGCGCCAAATTGCTGGCCAATTCCATCCATCCCCGCTTGGCTTGCGTTAACGGCGGGTAGCACTGTCACTAAACCCTTTAAGCCGCCAGGGACGGCCCAAGTGCATACGCTAAGCAAAATATTGACAAGCGCCGTGACGATGGCATTGAACGCACCACCGATTATGACGCCGACGGCGAGGTCAAGGATGTTGCCTCTGAGCATAAACGCTTTGAAGTCGGAGAAGAATTTTTTGATCTTAGCTTCGCATTTTTCTTTTTTCTCTTTTGGGGTTTCCATATGTTGGACGCTTTCCTAATCTTTGTTTGTCTTTGTTTTGTTAACAAATATAGCACTTTCGTGCCTTAACGATTACTCACTTCCTTAGCAATGCTCCAAAAGGAGATTTTTGTAACGTCAATAGAGTCAAAAACAGCTTTCAAAAAAGTTTTCTAGATTGAGTGCAATAAGATTTTGTTTTCTTTGTACAGTGTATAAAAGTGCCTAAAACAATATTGACATTCAACTACATTGAAAAGGGTTAGGAAAACAGGGACTAAAATCGCTTTTTTAGCCTTATTTCAGCAAGAAAAAACCATGAAAATTTTTCCTCGTTTTTCATCGTTTTTTTATCGGTTGAAAATCTTTTTGCGGTGGTTATAGTATCTAGCGAAGGGCGGGTGAGACCAACGCTCATCCGGGATAAATAGCCGTCATGCGAATCTCGAAAAAAGAGGTTCGCGCTTTGACACCCGAAACTCATCTAGGAGGAGTAAATGATGCTTCGCGTAAAGAAAAGGGATAACTCGATTGTCGATTTCGACATCAAAAAAATAGAAGCGGCGATGCAAAGGGCTTTTGAACAGGAGCATATCACGATCGCTTCTGATGTTTTGGAGCTATTGGCGCTTCGCGTCACTGCGGATTTCTCAAAGAAAATCGCCGATGAGACAATCGCCGTAGAAGACATTCAAGACAGCGTGGAAACCGTTTTGATTCAAGCTCAATACGTTGATGTCGCGCGTTCCTACATGGATTACCGCAACAAACATGCTCAAATGCGTGAAATCAAAAAGACGGACCTCAATTACGCCTCTGTCGTCGACGGGTATCTTCGTCTAAACGATTGGCGCGTCAAAGAAAATAGCACCGTCACCTACTCAGTCGGCGGCTTGATTCTTTCAAACTCCGGCGCCGTAACCGCCAATTACTGGCTTTCGCAGGTCTATGACAAAGAGATTGCCGACGCTCATAGAAACGCCGACATCCATCTCCATGATTTGAGCATGTTGACTGGCTACTGCGCTGGTTGGTCATTAAAACAACTTATTCAGCAAGGTCTAGGAGGCGTCGTTGGCAAGATCACATCGACTCCAGCCCGCCACTTGATGACTCTTTGCAATCAGATGGTCAACTTCTTGGGCATCATGCAAAACGAATGGGCTGGCGCGCAGGCTTTCTCAAGTTTCGATACTTATTTGGCTCCGTTCGTAAAAGTCGACAATCTCGACTACAAACAGGTCAAGCAGTGCATCCAAAGCTTCATCTACGGCGTGAACACCCCATCGCGTTGGGGCACTCAGGCACCATTCACCAACGTCACCTTGGACTGGACCGTTCCTGATGATATGGCTAATCTCCCCGCTATAGTGGGTGGAAGAGAAATGGACTTCACATATGGCGAATGCACTAAAGAAATGGCCATGATCAACAAAGCCTTTATCGAAGTCATGATTGAAGGCGATGCAAATGGCCGTGGATTCCAATACCCAATCCCAACCTATTCCATCACCAAGGATTTCGATTGGAGCGACACCGAAAACAACCGTCTTCTTTTCACGATGACCGCCAAATACGGGACTCCTTATTTCTCCAATTACATTAACAGTGACATGAAACCAAGTGACGTTCGCTCGATGTGCTGCCGCTTGCGTCTTGACCTCCGCGAACTCCGCAAAAAATCAGGTGGGTTCTTCGGGAGTGGCGAATCAACCGGCTCAATCGGCGTAGTCACCATCAACATGCCACGCATCGCCTATCTAGCAACAGACGAAGCTGATTTTTATGCGCGTCTCGATCATATGATGGATATTGCCGCGAGAAGCCTTGACATCAAACGCAAGACCGTGTCGACTCTTCTTGAAGCTGGCTTATACCCTTATACCAAGCATTATCTTGGAACCTTCCGCAACCACTTCTCCACCATCGGCTTGGTCGGCATGAATGAAGCCTGCATCAACGCTCGTTGGATCAAAGAAGATTTAACCAACAAGAAGGCTCAGGACTTCACCACCGATGTTCTCAATCACATGAGAACGCGCCTAAGCGATTATCAGGAAAAATACGGCGATCTCTTCAACCTTGAAGCCACGCCAGCCGAATCGACTTCTTATCGTCTTGCTAAGCATGACCGTGAGCGTTATCCAGACATCATTACTGCCGGAAAACCAGGCGAGGTACCTTATTACACCAATAGTTCGCACCTTCCTGTCGGATATACGAGCGACATCTTCTCGGCCCTAGACATCGAGGACAAATTCCAGACTCTTTACACCTCTGGCACCGTCTTCCATGCTTTCTTAGGCCAACGCCTTCCGAATTGGGAAAGCTGTATGAAACTCGTCCGGAAGATCGCCGAAAACTACAAACTTCCTTATTACACAATGTCTCCAACTTATTCGGTTTGCGAAGATCACGGATATCTCAATGGCGAAGTGTGGAAATGCCCGATTTGCGGCAAAGAGACTGAAGTCTATAGCCGCATCACCGGTTATTACCGCCCAGTCAAAAACTGGAACGCCGGAAAGAGCCAGGAATTCAAAGACCGCAAAACCTATGATCCATCAACAAGCGTAATGCACTCTGAAAAAGAAGAGCATTGCGACTGTGAGAATCATGAGCACAGCAAGCCAAAAGCAACTGGACTCATGCTATTCACTTCCGCTACATGCCCCAACTGCAAAATGGCAAAAATGCTTTTGGACAAAGAAGGCATCGTTTACGAGAACATCGACGCTGTAGCGAACAAAGAAACCACTGTCGCCTTCGGTATCACCAAAGCGCCAACTCTCATCGTTCCGAACGGTGATGGATATGATGTCTATGAGAACGCTTCTCTCATCCGTGGTTATATCGAAAAGACAAAGGGAAACCATGTCGCCTGATATCATTATCATCGGCGGAGGACCTGCTGCTTTAACGGCAGGTCTTTATGCTTGTAGAGCAGGAAGAAGCGTCACCTTGCTCGAAAAAGAAGCCATCGGCGGGCAAATTGCCGATTCTCCGCGGGTAGAAAACTTCCCCAGCATCAAGTCGATAAGCGGCCTCGAACTAGCCAATAACATGTTTGAGCAGTTTACGGAACTCGGCGGAAATTTTGAGTTAGACGAAATCGAATCAATCGAAAAAAACGAGTCTACTTTTTTGGTAAAAGGCAAATATTCAGCATACGAAAGCAAAGCCGTGATCATCGCAACCGGGGTAAAGCACCGTCATTTGAACATCAAAGGCGAAGACGAATACATCGGACACGGCATTTCCTATTGCGCTGTTTGCGATGGGGCTTTCTATGAAGGGAAGGACGTCACCGTCATTGGCGATGCCAATAGCGCTCTCCAGTATGCTCTCCTTTTGGCGAAAATCTGCTCTCATGTCAATGTCGTGACTCTATTCGAACGCTTCTTTGCTGACGAAATCCTCGTAAATGCCTTGCGCAAAGAGGGAAACGTCACAATCTACCACAATATGAACTCCAAAGAATTCAAAGGGGACGGAACAGCTTTAAAAAGCATCGTATTCGAAGACACAAAAACCAAACAAATCAAAGAAATCCCCGCAGAAGCCGCTTTTGTTGCTATCGGACAAGTACCTGATAGCGATAGATTCAGCAATCTAGTCGATCTTAATAAAGGCTTCATTGTGGTAGACGAAGACAAGAAAACAAAAACAGACGGCTTGTTTGCCGCTGGCGACTGCACAGATAAAAAAGTGCGCCAGCTCACCACCGCTTGCGGGGATGGAGCCATCGCAGCCTTAAGCGCCAATAAATACTTGTTCTCCTTGAAATAGCTATTCGTATCCGCGAAGACTTACTTCGCCAACGTATTTGCTCATTATGGCCTTGAAACGCAAAGCCTTTTCTTTATCTACTTCGTGAAAACCTGGCTTTATGCAATTCTCACCATCAACATATTTCTGAAGGAAGTATCGTTTCGCCCCATCCAAAAGATGCCCGATTCTTTCCATATCATCGTTAGAATGGAATTCATCGATAATCGTCGTCCTGAATTCGTAATCGACGACCCCGCCAATCAAAAAATCGATAGATTCCTTTATTTTTGATAAATCGATAAAGCTGTTTCCACATGTCTCCCCGTACTTTTCCATGCAGTTTTTGATATCCATGGCCACATAATCCACAAGACCAAGATTCACCAAGTCGATGAGCAAGTCAGGGTTTGTCCCATTGCTATCCAGTTTGATTAAATAGCCGAGCTTTTTAATCTCTTGGATTTTGTCGATAAGGTCTTTGTTGATGGTTGGCTCTCCGCCCGTGATAACGACCGCGTCGATTATCCCTCTTCTCCGCTTCAAATAATCTTCGATTTCCCGCCAATCTATCACCGGGTTCTCATTCGGTGTTAAAACAAGGGTCCTATTATGACAAAAAGGGCAGCGCATATTGCACCCTGCGCTGAACAAGGTTGTCGAAATATGATCATCGAAGTCGACAAGTGACAATTTTTCCCATCCATTGAAGTCCATAGAACCATTTTAGAATAGGCCTAAAAGATTGCAAAGAAAGAAAGAGAAAGCAATAATTATGGGCGGAACTTGGAGGTTCTTAAAAATATGTTAGTCAACGCAACTAGAATGCTGAAATTGGCTCGTGATGGCCACTACGCCGTAGGCCAATTCAACATTAACAATCTAGAATGGACGAAAGCCGTCCTTCTCACTGCCCAGAAGCTAAATTCCCCAGTCATTTTGGGTGTCAGCTGCGGCGCTGGGAAATATATGACAGGTTTCAAAACCGTCGCCGCAATGGTTAAGGCCATGGACGAAAGCCTTGGCATCACGGTTCCAGTTGCTTTGCACCTCGATCACGGCACCTATGAAGCCGCAAAAGAATGCATCGCTGCCGGATTCACTTCGATTATGTTCGATGGCTCCTCGCTTCCTTTCGACGAGAATATCGCAAAAACGAAAGAATTAGTGGCTTTGGCCCACGATAAAGGCTTATCGATCGAAGCTGAAGTCGGCGCGATTGGTGGAACGGAAGATGGCGTCACTGCCGACGGCGAGGTCGCCGATCCAAAAGAGTGCAAGACCATCGTTGATCTTGGCATCGACTTCTTAGCGGCTGGCATCGGAAATATCCACGGCATCTATCCAACCGATTGGAAGGGTCTCCACTTCGATGCGCTCGAAGCAATCAACGCAGCGACTGGTGGTATCCCGCTCGTCTTGCATGGTGGAACAGGCATTCCTGACGATCAAATCGTCCATGCCATCAAAAACGGTGTCAGCAAAATCAACGTCAACACCGATTGCCAATTGGTTTTCGCCCAAGCCACAATTGATTACTGCGCAAGCGGAAAAGCCAGCCCAACTGCGGATAATGCGACTAAAGGCTATGACCCGCGCAAAGTGTTGAAGCCAGGATATGAAGCTATTTGCGCCAAAGTCGAGGAGAAGATGAAACTCTTCGGCAGCGTGAACAAAGCCGCTTAATCACCATTCAAAATCAAATCCCATCAGCAAATTGCCGATGGGATTTTTTCTTTATTATTCGCCCCGCTACCTAAACCAAATAAGAGGCGCGTATTTTCGTAATAGTCTCCTTGCTTAAGCCAACCTGCTCAACAAGATAGCGCTCATATCCGCCAAAACGATATACCTCATTTATTGCCTCTTTGATCCAACTCTCGTTCACGCCAGCCAAATCGATAAGCGATTGATACATAGGGTCGTCCTTCGCTAGATGCGCGACTTCGTCGAAGTAGCGTTTTCTTTCCTTTTTCCTATATGACAAGTAATCATTGCTAGCAAGGTAATCATCAATGATGTCATCGTCTTTGACTCCAAGCAAACCGAGATAAAGCATCGCCAAAATGCCAGTTCTATCTTTTCCTTCGTGACAGTGAAACAGCGCTCCCCCGTCTTCTAAGTTAGCAAGAAGCTCAAAGAAGGCCTTTATGCTATTTTTCGCAGTGCTGTCGTTTATTTTGTCGTGATAATTCTTTTTCATAGCGTCCATTGCCCACCCTTTTTCGTCAAGGGAATACAAAAAGCGAATGTTGTTCATAAGCGATATATCGGACAATTTGTAATCCTTGTGAGGGTAAGGATCCCCTAGAGAGCCCGCGCCATGAAAAGGCAAAATTAGATAAGCCGCTCCTTTAAGTAGCTTATCCGGGTGCGTTTTGCTTTCGCTTTCAGAACGCAAATCAACTACGTAGGCCAGTTTGATATCTCTTTCAAAGGTCACTATGTCATTTTCGCTCAAAGCATCGAGTGAATTGCTGCGATACACTTTTTTGCTAATGGTTTTTAGACCGTTTATTCCGATGAAACCACCTAAATCTCGGCAATTGGCAAGGCCTTCAAAAGGGAGTCTTTCGCTACGCATACGCCCTATTTTAACGATTTGCCTTTTTAGGTAAAGCACAATCCTTGCAATATACCCCCCTAGGGTATATATTTCGGTCGAGGTAACATTTATGGAAGATTGTAGTTGCGGCTGCCAGAAAAGAAGTAGCGAGAGGTCTAAAGAAGAATTGACAGGTCTTCAGAATCGCATAAATCGCATCATAGGCCAACTCAACGGGATTTCGAAAATGCTAGACGAAAACCGTTATTGCGGAGAAGTCTTGAATCAGGTCGCTGCCGTCAATAATGCCATTCGCTCGCTTGCATATTTAATTCTCCAGACGCATATGGATACATGCGTCAAAGAAGAGGTTTTATCGGGCAAAGATACGGCAATGGATGATTTGCTCCAGATTATCAAGAAACTAGGTTAATCATGAATAAGACAGTCAATGAGAAATATAACGTTAGCGGCATGAGCTGCGCCGCATGCGTAAGTCATGTTGAAAAAGCCGTCAAAGATGTCGAAGGCGTAAAAGAGGTAAATGTCAATCTATTGACCAATTCGATGACAGTTACTTACGAAGAGCCGGCATCCCCTTCTTCGATAACGGAGTCGGTGAAAAAAGCCGGTTATGAGGCTTCTTTGCTAAAGGATAGTCCAAGCAAAGATACTGAAGTCGAAGACGATAAATTCGCTGATAAAACAACGCCGAGATTACTTAGACGCCTGCTGTTTTCGTTAATTCTTTTAATACCTTTATTTTATATAGGCATGGGTTATATGCTCGATTGGCCTCTCGGCTCTTTTGGGGAAAACCCATTCTATGTTGGTTTGACGGAAATGCTTTTGTCTTTGGCCATCATGCTCATAAATCATCAATTCTTCGTATCGGGTTTCAAAAGCGCCATCCACCGCTCGCCAAACATGGATACGCTTGTGATGCTTGGAGCAGGAATAGCCTGGATCTATAGCGTCGCTATTCTTTTCTTGATGGGCAAAGACGCCATAAACATGGATATGGATGCCTTGATGAGAGACAGTATGAATCTCTCATTTGAGACAAGTGGCATGGTTCCTGCCTTAATCACCATTGGAAAAACTTTGGAATCCTACAGCAAAGGAAAAACAACGAACGCTCTTAAAAGCCTTTTTGATTTGGCTCCAAAAGAGGCCCATTTGCTACTCAACGATAAAGAGCAAACCGTTTTGGCATGCGAATTAAAGCAAGATGATATTTTCATAGTCAAACCAGGCGAGTCATTTCCTGCAGATGGCATCGTAATAAAGGGCGAAAGCGCGGTTGACGAATCGCCTTTGAGTGGGGAATCGCTTCCTGTCGACAAAAAAACAGGCGATAAAGTCGCAACCGCCACCATAAATCAAAACGGAGCTCTTGTATGCAAAGCAACGCATGTAGGTGAAGAAACATCGCTCAACCAAATAATCAAGATGGTGGAGGAAGCGAGCGGCACCAAAACGAAAATCTCGGAAATCGCCGACAAAGTGGCTGGGATCTTCGTGCCAGTCGTTTTGTTCTTTTCTCTAGTAACCTTCCTTTTCTGGATGATATTCGGAAGTGATTTCGTAAGCGGGTTGGAGAATGTGACTCTCCTCTCCTACTCATTGGAGAGAGCTATATCCATACTCGTCATTTCTTGCCCGTGTGCTCTAGGATTGGCCACTCCAGTCGCTATCATGGTCGGAAATGGGCTCGGGGCAAAGAAAGGCATATTATTCAAAAACGCATCTGCTTTAGAAAAGGCGGGCAAGATAGATTTCGTTGTCCTCGATAAAACCGGAACCATCACGGAAGGAAAGCCAAAAGTGACCGATATCCTGCCATCCGGAGGGTATAACGAAGAGGAATTGCTCCGCATCGCTTACTCCATCGAAAGCAGTTCGTCCCATCCTTTAGCGAAGGCCGTAGTCGAAAAAGCCAAAGAAAGCAACGTGAAGCCATTCGAAGTTTCTACTTTCGAAAATCTCGTTGGCCATGGCGTGAAAGTGATGATAGAAAAAGATGAATATCTCGCTGGTTCCCAGTCGTTTTTCAAAGATAAGGGATTTCTCACGGAAAAAGACGAAAGTTTTGCTCTTAATTTTGCAAATGCTGGCAAAACCCCTATCTTTTTTGCAAAGAACGGCTCAATTATTGGAATTATCGCCGTTGCTGATTCAATTAAAAACGATTCGAAAAGGGCGATTGAGCAGTTCAAAAAACTTGGTATCACCCCGATCATGGTAACCGGAGACAACGAAAGGACGGCCAAAACGATTGCTGATAAAGCGGGGATAGAATATGTAAAGGCTGGAACTTTGCCGATTGAAAAACAGTCTTTCGTAAAAGAACTCAAAAAATACGGGAAGGTCGCAATGATTGGTGACGGAATCAATGACGCAGTTGCTTTAACAGAAGCCGATGTGGGCATTGCGATAGGAGCAGGAAGCGACATCGCCATCGATTCAAGCGAGATCGTCTTGATGCGCTCAAGCCTTCTAGATGCCATGGCAGCCATCAATATCGCCAAAGCGACTTACGCCAACATAAAAGAAAACCTATTTTGGGCTTTCTTCTATAATCTCGTGATGATACCAATCGCCGCCGGTGCTTTCGGTGCGTTTGGCCTAGCGAAACTGAAACCATGGATGGGCGCAGCTGCGATGAGCTTATCAAGTTTCAGCGTCGTGATGAATGCTTTGCGCCTTAACTTATTCAATCCTTATAAAGAGAGGAAATCGCTCAAAAAAGCCATCGAGCTGCCCAGTTTTTTGGAAGCAGCAACCATAAAAAAGGAGAAAAAAACAATGGAAGTAGAAATCAAAGTAGAAGGGATGATGTGCGAACATTGCGTGGCTCACGTCAAAGAAGCGCTTGAGAAAGTCCCTGGCGTAATAAAGGCAAACGTCTCATTGAAGGAAAAGACCGCCACAGTAAAAACCGAGGAATGCGTTCTGGCTGATACCTTGCTAAAAGCCATTGAGAGTGCTGGCTATACGGCTAGACTCATCAAATAAAAGCAAAAGGGCAAAACACCTGCTTATTTATAAAGAAAAGCATCGATGATGTCGAATATTTTCACTATCTAAAAAAGTGAAAAAACCTTTATACTAAAACTACATACACAAGGAGAGACAAACATGAGTTTCAAGAAGGTAGTCGTGGCTGGCGGCGGCGTGCTCGGCAGTCAAATCGCTTTTCAGGCCGCATATTGCGGCTTTGACGTGACTATCTGGTTACGCAGCGAATCCTCCATCACTCGCACTCAACCAAAGATCGACAAGATCAAAAAAGATTATCTAGATGCGATTGATGCGATGGAAAGAAAGGAAGGCAAATGGTGCATGGGCATCGCCGATCCTGATTCGTTCTCAGGAAAGGACTGCATCCAAAAAACAGAAAAAGCTTATTCTTCAATAAAACTTGAACTCGATATGAAAAAAGCTTTTCTTGATGCGGATGTCGTTATTGAATCGATGAGCGAAAATAAGGATGCCAAAATAGAATTCTACAAAAAGGCCGCCCCTTTGCTCGATAAGAAGACCGTTTTGTTGACTAATAGTTCTTCAATGCTTCCTAGTACTTTCGCCAAATACACTGGCTGTCCCGACCGTTATTTGGCGATGCATTTCGCGAACGAAATCTGGCTCAACAACATCGCCGAAGTCATGGCTCAAAAACAAACCAACATGAAATACTTCGACGAGACGCTGGCCTTTGCCAAAGAAATAAGAATGATACCTCTGCCAGTTCGCAAAGAAAAAGCCGGATATTTGCTTAATTCGATGCTCATTCCCTTCCTTTTTTCAGCCATGGATCTATTAGTGCTAAACATCAGCGACCCCGAATCAATCGATACGGCTTGGGTTAAAGGCACCGGCGCGCCAAAAGGACCATTCAGGATCCTCGACGTGGTTGGACTAAAAACAGCCTACGAAATCGTAAATGCCTATTGCAAAATTCCGAGCTTTTTGGCTCCTTTCCACTTTAAACTTCAGCGAGATATGCTAAAACGCTACATTGATGAAGGCAAACTTGGGGTCTCTTCTGGAGAAGGGTTCTACAAATACGAGAAATAACCTAAATGAAATATTGTCTGTTCACGAAAAACGGGTTGGAAAAATCCCCGCTCGTTAAGAAAATCGAGAGCGTTTTAAAAGCAGACGGGCGCTTTTCCGAATCTTTCTCAATGCCTGATTTGGTCATTGTCGTTGGAGGTGATGGCACTTTCTTGAAAGCAGCTCATGCGGTATTCCCTTCAAATCCAAGTGCCAAATTCCTTGCCTTCAACGCAGGCACAATTGGCTTTTACAATGATTTTGTAGATAGTGATGTCGAGGATATCCCGCCCATCGTCTTCGACAACAAATATGCTTTGGGTCAAATAGACACGATTGAGGCCAGCGTAAACGAGAAAACGTATTATGCCTGGAATGAGTTCAATATCACCGGATTGGATAGCAACATCGATTATGATTTGCTTCTTGATTCTCGCTTCATGGAACACTATTTCGGCGCAGGGCTAGTTATATCCTCACCCACTGGCTCTTTGGCCTATAACCGCAGTCTTCATGGCGCCATTATCGATCCTTCGCTTCACCTATTAGAGATAACGGAAGTCGCGCCAATTCGCTCAAAGGCCCACAAAACAATCGGGAATCCTCTGCTCGTCTCCAAAGAAAGAAGCATTGAGCTCAAAAGCGATTCAACTCGTGGAGGATATTTATATGCCGACGGCATAAGAATGATGGACGAGAGAATAGACCGCGTCGAAATCCATTACTCAAAATTGAAACTTCTTTCTTATCTCAAAAAAGAAGACTACTTTTTGGATCGTCTACACAAAACGATCGATTTATAAAAGGAGGGAATATGTACGAAATCGTTTCCAAAAAATCCTTAAATCCAACCGTGACGCAAATGGAGATTTACGCGCCTGATGTAGCCAAAAAGGCCAAACCAGGTGAATTCATCATTCTTCGCGTAAACGAAAACGGTGAACGTATCCCGTTAACCATCGCTGGAGAGGACGTAAATAAAGGCACCGTGAAAATCATCTTCCAAATCGTCGGAGCCACAACCGAGAAATTGAATCACAAAAAAGA
>CAVHTL010000012.1:0-3121 GCA_963638955.1 bacterium | reverse complement strand
GATTTCATTGAAGATTTCGTCGGCCCTTTAGGAAAACCGAGTGAACTTGAAGGCTTAAAGAAAGTCTGCATCGTTGGTGGAGGTGCGGGAAGCGCCATCGCTATGCCGATTGCCGAAAAGCTCCATGAAATGGGGGCGACCGTCCACTCTATCATCGGTTTCAGAAATAAAGATCTCGTCATTCTCGAAGACGAATTCAAAAAATGCAGCGATGTGCTAAAAATTATGACAGACGACGGCTCTTATGGAGAAAAAGGATTGGTGACCACTGCTTTGGAAAATTTGATAAAATCCGGCAACCAATACGATGAAGTTTTCGCTATTGGACCGATTGTGATGATGAAATTCGTGTGCTTGCTCACCAAACAATACGGAGTTAAAACCGTCGTATCGATGAACCCGATTATGATTGACGGAACAGGAATGTGTGGAGGATGCCGCCTATCAGTCGGCGGGGAAATGAAATTTGCCTGCGTCGATGGCCCTGATTTTGATGGCCATCTCGTTGATTTTGACGAGACAAACAAACGTAACTGCATATACAAAGAGTGGGAAAAGCACAAATACGAAGAAACGTGCAACCTCTTCAAAAAAGCGGAGGAGAAATAAAATGGGCTTCAATCCTAGCAAAAAGAAAAACCCAATGCCTAGCCAAGAGGCGTCTATTCGTGCCCACAATTTCAAAGAGGTGGCTACAGGCTACACTTACGATATAGCTCTCGATGAGGCTAGTCGCTGCCTCAACTGCAAAATCCCCCACTGCGTCTCCGGCTGCCCTGTCCATATAGACATACCTTCCTTCATCGCGAAAATCAGGGAAAACGACTTGAGAGGAGCTAACGACGTCTTGCTTCGGTCTTCTTCTTTATCAAGCATCTGCGGACGCGTGTGCCCGCAAGAATCCCAATGCGAAAAATACTGCATTCGCGCCGCCAATCCAAAAATTGCCTGTGAACCAGTCGCTATTGGACGGTTAGAAAGATTCGTGGCTGATTATGCCCGCGATAATGATCTTGTCGAATTCTCTAAACCGGCTTCAAACGGCCATAAAGTTGCCGTTGTGGGGAGCGGTCCTTCCGGATTGAGTTGCGCCCTTGATCTGGCCAAACTTGGCTACGATGTCACTGTTTTTGAGGCTCTGCATCTTGCGGGCGGTGTCTTATCTTACGGAATACCTGAATTCCGTCTTCCGAAATCCATCGTCCAAAAAGAAGTAGACAACCTGAAAAAGATGGGCGTGAACATTCGCACGAATGTCGTAATCGGGAAGACTTTTTCCATTGACGAACTCATGAACGAAAACGGTTTTGAAGCCGTCTTTGTTGGCTCAGGCGCCGGTTTGCCGCGCTTTATGGGGATTCCTGGCGAAAATCTCAAAGGGGTCTACAGCGCAAATGAATTCCTTACCCGCATAAATTTGATGAAGGCTTATCTAGACGACAGCGAAACACCGGTCATGCGCGGAAAAAACGTCGCAGTCATCGGAGGAGGCAATGTCGCAATGGATGCCTGTCGCTCAGCGATGAGACTTGGAGCAGAGAAAGTATACATAATATATCGGAGAAGCCTTGAAGAGCTCCCAGCGCGAAAAGAGGAGGTCGAGCACGCAAAAGAAGAGGGTGTTGATTTCCGCTTGCTCAACAACCCAACCGAAATCATCGGCGATGAGAATCTCAATGTGAAGGAAATACGCTGCATCAAGATGGAGCTTGGAGAGCCTGATAAAAGCGGGCGATGCCGCCCCATTGCGATTCAAGGCAGCGAATTCACTCTTCCTGTCGACGTCGTGATTGAAGCAATCGGAACCTCGCCCAATCCACTCATCAAAAACACCACCGCCGGGTTAGATACGAATTCGCATGGCTGCATAATAACAAAGGGCGAAAACGGTCAAACTTCGAAAAAAGGAGTATATGCGGGAGGCGATGCCGTAACTGGCGCTGCCACCGTCATTTTGGCAATGGGAGCCGGAAAAGCGGCCGCTCAAGCTATTGACCAATACATCAAAACAAACAATAAGGACTGAAAAAGCCAGGCTCGACGATGAGGGCCTGGCTTTTCGTCTTTCTCTTAAGCGAGGAAACGCTTTATGTCGTTTTCGACAAGCTTGCAATCTTTCTCGTTAAGAATCTCGTGTCTCATACCTTCATAGATATGTAACTCGACGCTCTTAACGCCTAGTTTTTTATACATATCGGCAAGAGCTTTTGGCCCTTTGCCCCAACTTCCGACAGGATCTTCGGCCCCAGCGACGATAAGGATTTTTTGATTTTTGTCGACGTTTTTGAGGTTTTTGCCGACATAGAGAGTATTCAAACCGCGTAGGAATTCGTGCCAAAAGCCATTGGTTGCAGGGTAACCGCAATAGGGATCGGCGATGTAGTTCGCGATATTCTCTTCGCTTGCGGAAATCCATTCGATTCCAGTTTTGACTTCATCTATTCTATTTAGATATGTGCCCCAGGCAAGTTTCTGGATTTTCTTGCCTTCTTTGTCCCAGTTCTTTTTGTTTACCATGAGTTTGGAGGCGAGATACCCTGCTTTAATGGTCATTTTCGCATTTGGCCCATTGCTTCCCATGATTATTACTTTATCAACAATCCCGGGATGTCTTTCCAAGAATGACTGAGTCATGAACGAGCCCATGGAATGGCCCATCAAGGCGAGTGGCTTCCCTTCTTTCTTCAATCTTTTGGCCATTAAGCCAAGGGCATCGACGTTATCGAAGAAGGCCCCTTCGTGCCATCTTTCCTGTTCTTCAACGGAAGCAGCGTTGAGCCCTTGTCCGAAAGCATCCATCACATAGACGTTATATCCTTCTTCGTTTAGTGTTTTTGCAAATGGCTCATAACGGGTGGCATGCTCGCACATGCCGGTTTGGATAAGAATGTTTTTTGTGGCTCCCTCTTTTAGATATGAAGCGCCAAAAATCTTTTTGTTGTTTGGCAAAACGACTTCGAATTTTTTCATATAATTACCTGCCTGGCAAAATTATACGTCCTGTTATCTCTTTCGTCCACGCGCGGATTCGATGAAAATAAAGCCTAGAATCTCAAAAAGCCCGCAAAGGTTAAACGCTTTTTCAAATTTTGTGCAAAAAGCCGCCTGATGGCGGCTAGGG
>CAVHTL010000011.1:484-23334 GCA_963638955.1 bacterium | reverse complement strand
GCGCTATAGAATTCGAAAAGCTTCATCGGCTTCTCGCGGTGGGCGTTGATGGCGGCGCGCAGAAAATCGGCCGAATTGAGACCGGCAATCTCGCTTGGATATTGCATGCCGAGGAAAAGCCCCGCTTTTGAACGCTCATCAACGGACATGGAGAGCACATCCTTATCGTCTAAACTGATAGAGCCTTCATTGACGGAATATGCGGGATTTCCCATGATCGCGGCGAGCAAAGTGCTCTTTCCGTGCCCATTCGGGCCAAGGAGAGCAATAGTTTCACCTTCTTTTATCTCAAGGGAGAGGCCGCGCAGTATCGGTGTTCCTTTTGTAGAGACATGCAAGTTATCAATTTTCAATGTAGACATCGTTCGCTCCAAAAAATGCACTTAATTCTAATATCGCGTCAAGACGTGCGCAAATAATACGACCACAAAAAAGAAGCCTCTTAAAATGGCTAATTTTATATGTTGCGCCCATTCTCTAAAGAGAATAAACTTATCGAGCAATTATGTTTAAGGAGGAGCGAATCACCCAATGAAGAAAACTAAATCCGCTCTATGTCTAGTAACGTTGCTTGCCACATGCGCTGCCTTGGCTTCCTGCAATAAGCCAACCCAGGCCGATGATGGCACAATTTTTACTTATACGACTGCGCAAGGAATAACCCTTTCCTACACCGCTAGCGAGCTTTTGAAGAGCTATCAGCAAGCTGGCAACAGCGCCTCGACCGAATTCGACAAGGTCTACGAGGTGCTCATCCGTAAGCTCTACACCACCGACGAATACGCAACGAGCCTCGCAAAATGCGAAAGAGAGGCGGAGTCAAGCGTCGCGGCTCAAATCCAGACCGCTACGAAAAACGCCGACAGCAATGGTACGACCGTCCGCGAGGAACTTGAGAAAATCTTCGATAATCTCAATGTTGATAATCTCGTTGAGCTAAAAGATTACTATCTCTATCAAGAAGAGAAGAAACAATACGAGAACGATTATTACAACAATCACCTCGAAGCCATCCGCGACGGCTCGACCAAAGGGTTGACGAGCAACGAATATCTCATGGCCGCAAGCGACGATTACGGCATTGAGAATCATGGCTGGATCAAAGAGCAGGTCCCGATGAATATCCGCCACATCTTGGTAAAAGTCAGCGCCGCGAGCGGTGACTACACGCAAGGTGAGATCAGCGAAGACAAGAGCTCAGCGGGCGAAGCCACTAAGCTAGCCACGATGATTATGCGTTTGGCCGGTGCCAATAAGCAGGATGGCACCACCGCAGACGCCAAGCGAGAGCCGTTCTACGCAATCGCTCAGGATTCCGAGGACACCTCAAGTGCCGCTAACTACGGCGAGCTTGATAGCCCGATGACAAAGGTCATGGAAAGTGATCTCGTTAACGAGTTCAAACTCGGCACCTATGCTTTTGAAACTCTCTATAACCAAGCTTACAAGAACGCGACTGGTGATGAGAAGAGCTACTATGACAGCAATGTTGCCACTCTCACACCTGGGCTTACTGAAGGCGCTGAGACGGTGAGCGATGAGACAATCGACGATACGCAAGCTCTCGATTCCACCGATACCACCATTTACGACTTCTTCAGCAAAGGCGAAAAAGACGACAACGGCGAATATACCGGCATCGGCCAAATCCCATACGGGGCGGCAGTCGCCTTATTGAAAGCGGCCAAAATCACCACCGATGCCAACGGCAGCGATGTCTGGGGCGGCAAAGCCACTTTCTACCCGCGCAATATCCTCTTTAATAAATATTTTAATAAACACAACATCTGCGTCATCACGCCAAACGAAATCGCCTACAACGATTCAAGCGTTTCAGCCGATTCCTATAATGGCACATACAGTGAGACCTATGGCGCTCTTCCGGGCTTCCAATATGACACGACAAATGTCTTGCCTGGCTTCACTCATAACGTTTTGACAAACGACGAAGGCAACATCATCTTGGCGGTAAGAGCCGGAGCGAGCAGCTATCAAGGCATTCACTTCATTGTCATTCAGCGCAGCGGTTTGGATCTCGATGGCAGCTTCTACACGCCAGCCACCGATGATTCATCGACCACAAGCTCCCTCAGCGAGTACTACACCATGTATAAGCCGGGTGAAAGCAACTACCCCACCAACGATGATGGTGAAGATAAACTCACCTACGTCAACTATAACAACGAAAAGAATCAATCCGCGGCCTGGAATACGAGACAAGGCAAAATCACGAGCGCCCTCAAAAACTATAACGGCGCGATGAGCACCTACATCTTCCAAGACCTAATCAACGAAGGCAAAGTCAAGTTCACGAGCGAAGACATGGAAAAGCGCATCCAAAATTACAGCGCGACCAAACGTTTGAGCACGAAAGACAGCAACTTCGAGACATGGACAACCAATTGGAAAACGTATGCCGAGATGATTGAAGAGCAGAATCGTCAAAGAAGCCTTGAATTCAGCTTTGCAAACGATGGCGGAACATACAAAGGCAACGCCACTGGCAAAAAGCACATGCTGAGTGAGGTCTGCGCGATTGGCTATTCATCCCATAGCGGTGCAGATTGGGAAGAAGGAGGGAGATGCTACTATGTTCAATAAGAAAAGCAAACTCTACGTATTCGGATTATCTACCTTAATGGCTGGCGCCGTTTTAGCCGGATGCTCAACCATCAAAGCCGTCCCGCCAACGGATCAATATGACGGAGCAGCGATCATAGTTGATGAAAACGGCGACAAAGTCGAAGTCTCCAACAACACGATGAAGCAAATCTACGACGCTCTCGTGAATGAAGGCGATACCAATAGCGAAAAAGTTCTCAATAACGTTCTTCTCCTTTATAGCAAGAGCGTCTTCGGTGACTTCCTAGGAGAGGTTAAACCCGCTTTCGACAGCGGTGATACGAGCAAAATCCAAGCTGTGGCCGACAAATACGAGATTTATCATGATGATGAGGGCAAAGGCTCAACCGTCAAACTCGAAATCATCTACCGCAACTTCCTCCGCCGCATCATGGATACATTCTACGGGTACGTGAAGAACAGCACCTATCAAGAACGCAACGAATTCATCGAAAAGAAATTCTACGATGCTCAGACGAAGGCAAGCTATTCCCTCGGAAACGTCAGCGATACGCAAAAAGAGGCGATGAGCGAGCATAAACAAATCGATGGCGCTTTCCACGTCAATGAGCTAGCCGACAATTTGTCGACCTCTCTCGACGAGTTCTACGTCAACCTCTTCGGGGTTTATGGCACGGACAAAGACGGAGAGACCACGAATTCCTATATCGAACTCGCCATTCTTCCCGACATCTATCGTGACGAACTTGTTTGCGAATACCTATATCGCGAGAACTATCGTACCCTCGGAATTTCCTATGCCCGTAAGGTCAACTACATCAAACTCGCCGACAACAGCGCCTATCCTGCCGCTACGAAAAATCTCGTGACTTCTTACGCCGAGATGGTCGTTGAAGAGAACAAGCTCGACAAATATCCATTCACCGTTCTTGACGCCATGGTCAAAGGCACTGTCTTTGATAGCGGATACGAAGTCGGTGAAGAGGATAAGGCATTCATCAAATCAATTTATGCCGACGCTGGTTGGACTGAGTTCACCGATTCCGATTATGCCGGTTTAGCGGAAAGCTATAAGGCGACGATTGACGAATACTCCACCACCGTCTATAAAGAGTCGACCTTTGGCGGATACGTGACCAATTATCTCAAAATCGGCAGCGATACCACCGATGATACGGATGTCGTGAGCGATTTCACCAATTCCGGCGCCTATACGCCAGAAACCGGCTTAGAGATCAAATACCGCGCCCTTCTCGCCCAAGATGACACCGTGAACGGCTGGTACACCTCTACCGGCTTAGGGGATATCCCAAGCGATGTGAAGAGCCGTATCTTCAACATGGGCGTTGCTGATGAGGTCGATTCCGATCACAGCAAGAGCAATTATGTCTATTATCGCAATGGCGAAGTCGACGATGAAGGCAACGAAGTCGGTGATGATCACTACTTGTTGACTCCGAAGAACGCCGCGACTGGGAATGAAACCCCGTACGTAATCGGCGATTCTGGCAACTGGTATCTCTTCGATGTCGAAGAGGCGGTCAAGAGCTCGAAACTCTCGAAGAGCGACACCACGAACTACTACGACGTTATCAAAGGCCAAACTCACTATGCTGAATACGTCGCCCGTTCTATCGCCGCGACCCTCTCTAGTTCTGACACCTACAAGAAGAGCAGCAACCAATACTTCGTCAAAAAGATGGCGCTCATCTATCACGATCAAAGCGTCTATGATTATTTCAAGAAGACCTTCCCGGACCTCTTCTAAAATAAGAAAACGAACTATAATATAGGAGCGATGAAAGTCGCTCCTTTCTTCTTAATAGAGGTTAAACAATGAAAGACGTATTCTGCAAAATAATTGATGGCGAGATACTGTCGACGAAGGTCTATGAAGACGATGACGTACTAGCGATCCTTGACGTCTCTCCGGTGAGCAAAGGCCATACTTTGGTCATGCCGAAGAAACACTACGACAACTATCTCTCCTGCCCTCAGGAAATCATGCACAAGGTGTTTGACGTGGCTCAGCGCATTGGGCAAGCCGAAATCCAGGTCATCGGCGCGAAAGGGATCAATATCCTCACTAACGCGGGCGAGATGGCTGGGCAAAGCGTTAACCACTTCCATGTTCACGTCATCCCTAGATACGTGGCTGGGGAAGGTGGTTTCCAGATAACCTTAAAGGCGTTAGATACCGCAACCCTCAATCTGCCAGCTCTAGCAAACGACATCGGAAACGCCCTCAAAAAATAGGAGCGAAAAAGAAAAACGTGGCGAGAACCAATGAGCCACGTTTTTTGTCTATTTAATATCGTTTTTCGCTGTAAAGGGCGAGTTATAGAAACTCCGCCCATCGAAAGCAAGGACTCGTGATGTCCATTCGCCAGGTTTAACGTTCTTATACGCCTCATCGAGGATTTCCATTTTGGCGTCGAAGTCGTCTATCATCGCTAAAGCGACCGCCTCTTTCGTCTCAGGGAGCTTAGCGGAGCCAAATTCGAGCTTGCCATGGTGAGACAGCATCATGTGTTTGAGCAGGAGTATTTGCTCGCCTTCTAGTTTGAGTTCGCGGGCCTTCTCTTCAATCATCTCGCTAGCGATGACTAGATGACCCATGAGTTTTCCCTCAACCGTATATTGCGTCGCGACAACGCCTGATAGTTCCCTTACTTTTCCCAAATCATGGAGCAATGTTCCGGAGATTATAAGGTCGCGATTTAAATGCGGATATAGATTGCAGATTGCGTTTGCAAGCCGCGTCATGCAGATGCTGTGATATAAGAGGCCATGGGCGAAGGCATGATGGTTTTTGGTGGCGGCTGGATAAAGCAGATAAGCATCAACATGCTCATAAATCAAAGAGGAGACAAGCGAATGCAGCTCTTTGTCCTCGATTGAGGAAACGAATCGCTCAAGCTCTTCTTTGAGCGCTGCCTCATTTTCCGGAGCCGAGAGGACGAATTTGCTCATATCGGCTTGATTTGACGGCACAAGATCCCCGCCGAGCACTTTAAGCTGAAGGCCATTGTTATAAAGATTGACGTCTCCACGAATGGAAACAATATTGCCTGCCGCGAATACATTTTCATCGCCTGGAGCAATCTCCCATTTTTTGGCATCGATTTTGCCTGTGTTGTCTTGAAGGGTCAGATTGTAGTATTGCTTTCCATTATTGCTGACGCACGCTTTCACATCGTCGATGAGAAACTGCATGCTTTCGATATGGTCGCCGTTTTTGAGGTCCTTAATGTTCATTTATGATCCTTTCCAGGCACGAAGCGATATCTTCACCCCCGTATCCTTTTCTATATAAGAAAGAATATACGTGCGATTTTAGTTCCTTGCCTTCATATTTTCTTTTATATCGGTTATAAGCCCTAGAGGCCTCCATTTCCATTCTCTGAACTACCTTATCTTTATCTTCCTCTTTCAAAGAGCGGAGCGCGTAAGTGATATCTTCTTCCTCGTATCCTCTTCGAAGCAAGATATCGTGCGCCTTCTTTTTCTTTGCTCCATACGGGTAAGAGGATAAGGATTTTGATATTGAGAGCAGATATTGCTGAGCGTGTTCTTTTTCGTTTGAAAAAAGCAAAGCATTCACGATTTGAGGGGATATTCTTCTTTTAAAACGCAGTTCTTCCTTGATTCTTCTTCTTCCGAAAAGGGCATTTTCCTTCTCTTCTTTATAGTCTTTGGCGTAAGCTTCATCATCAAGAAGCCCATAGGAAAGGAGATTATCGAGCACTTTGCTAACTGCATCTTCACTCGTCGACTTGGAGAAAAGTTTGTCTTTCATCTCGCTCTTGCTGTAGCGTTTTCTATTAAGCAAAGAGATGGCATAGGAATTCAAAGATGATGTTTCCGAAGCCTCTTTAAGCCTTCTCACCTCTTCTTCGCTCAGTTTTTTCTCAGGGTAAAGATAGAAATCGGTAAAAGCCCCTTCGTCTAGAAGAAAGACGAAAGGAGAAGCTTTCACCTCGTAAAGGTGCTTCTTTTTCTCGATTGAAGAAATCTCAATAATTTTTCTTTCTGGCACGTTCATACACCCATTTTATAGATTCATAGAATTGTTCCAAAGAATACGGTTTTATCGCTTCATGAGCCGCAACGAAGATGTTTTCTTTATCGGCTTTGGAAAGAGCGATGACTTTCTCTATCTTGCTAGGCATATCTCTCTCATCGAAAAAGAAGAAGCCGTTTTCCCCATCGTGAATCAAATCGGCGAGAGTATCGTCATATCTAGCCAAAAGGATATTGTCGCTTGCCATAGCCTCCATGAAGGTGAGACCCTGAGTCTCGCTCGTCGAAGCGCTGACGAAGCAGTCGCCGAGAGCGTAATAAAATGGGACCGTGTCAGGATCGACTGGCCCGACGAAAATAACCTGTTTATCGATACTGAGCTTGACGCATAAGGACTTAAGCTCATCCACGGCTGGCCCCCCACCGACGATTACCATGATCGTTTTCTTGCTTGGCTTTTTCTTCAAAAAGGAGGCATAGCCCTTTAAGCAGATATCGATTGATTTCTCTTTGGCGACTCTTCCCAAAGAAAGGATTACGTAAGCATCGGGGTCGATATTGAATTTCTTCTTGAGGGCGAGAACCTCACTTGAAGAGAAAGATGAACGCGCGAAAGCGGAGAAATCGATGCCAGTCGGGATTACGGCGATATGGGAATCAACGGCGATTGAGCGCATATATTCGCGTATTTTTTCGCTAGGGGTGATGAATTCGTCCGCGGTTTTGGCTTTGTGGCGGACGTAGCTTCTGACCACGCTTTTGGCAGCTCTGTCGAAATGGCCGCGGCTTGCGTAATATGTGTAATCCTCAATCATCGTGTGAAAGGTATAAACGCTTGCGATATGGAATTTTGCGGCGAGGAGGAAGCCCATTTGGCCAATCATGCCATCGGTTTGGATATGGACGACATCCGGTTTGAATTCCTTGATGATTTTTTCGCTTTTCTTGTTCCAAGGAAGAGCTGGGAAGACGTAACCATATAGTTTCTTGATGGTAATGCCGGGGATTCTGATGACATCGTCTTGATAATAGAATTCGTTGTCGAAAGGGTTCGTCGTGACCACGAGCACTTCTTCCCCATGCGCCTTGAGGGTGCGGTAGAGGTTGCGCGAAGAGGTGGCAACGCCATTGATCTCCGGCGGATAAGTATCAGAAAAAATAACGACTCTCATCCTTTATGCCTTCTTCTTTCCGCTCATCTTTTTCTTGCCTGGCGCTTTTTTCTTCTTTTTGGCAAGCGGCTTATCCGACTCGTAATTTTTAAGTCCTGCCTTGATCTGCTTTTTGCTCAGCTGCCTTGTTTCATAAAGCGTATCAGCGCTTGCTTTCCTTATTTCGTAAGTCTCAAGCTGAAGCGTGATGAATGTCTGACGGTTGACGTAGCCGTATTTGGCCCTTTCCTCCCCGTGGCTTCGATAGAAAGCAGCCACAAAGCCCGAAATCAGGACGATGATATGGAAGGTGGCGAAGCGCCAAAGAATCTGAGCGGCGTTCATGTTGGCCTCGGCGCTTCTTATGAGGATTCCGTCACTTGTCGTTGCGGCGAAGATATCGCGGAAAATGCTGTTGAAGAAAAGCTCGCTGACGCCCGCTCCGCCTGGAAGAGGGAAGACGCCAGTCACCATTTGGTGGAAGGCGGCAAGAAAGCAAGTATCGAACATATCGGTCAAAGAGAAGGAACCGCCAGTGGCATCTAACGCTACGGCGGATAAATAAGGGATCGAGTTCCGCAAAAAGAAATTGAGCTGGAAGAAAATGCTGAGCAAAATCGTCACGGGGATATTGCTTTGCAGTCGGCGCAGCTCCATTTTGAAATTCTCTACTTGGACGCGAAGGGATTCTCTGCTCTTTTCGGGATTTTTGACGATATGGAGCTTCGCCCCGAGATTGATGACGTGATGAAGGACAAAGCCGTGGAAACGGTGTGAATAGCTCATGAGGGTGAGGATCGCAAGCGTTCCGAGATTCAAGATGAAACCGACGACGATGAGCGGGAGCAAAGTCAAGCGGATATCGCCTAGAGCGAATTCGAAAGAGCTGAGCGAGATGATTTTGTTCCATTCAACGCCTATGGCGATGAAATCGAAGACGATAAGGTTGGACTGGTAAAGAATAAACCACATCACCATGATGGAGGCGGCGCTTGAAATCTCCACGCCTTGTTTTTTGAGCACGTATACCTGCATCACTTGGCCACCGCTTGCCCCTGGGGTGACTGCACTATAGAAAGCGCCGATCAAGGAATTGAAAAAGCCTTGATGCCAATGGTATTTCCTGGTGTAGAGGCGACAAAAGACATAGAGAATGACGCCGTCCACGCAATAAGAGAGCAAGACGATAAGGAAAAGCATAATCAGCAAAGGGATGGAAGTGGAAGAGATGGCGCCCCAAATCGAGTATGCGCCCAAAGCGATATCGCCTTCTCCAGCGCTCCAAAGCGAAAAAAGGAGCGAGGTGCCGGTCAGAAGCAAAACAAGCCCCACCGTGATGAAATATTTCCAAGCTCCGTTGCTTTCTTTTTTCTGTTTGTTTTCCCCTTTTTCTAGAGGGGCAACTTCTTTTGCTTCGTCCATAAACTAGGGCATATTATAGCAAGAAAAGCGTTTCTGCACTCTACGAGTGTAGAAAATCGAAATGTGAGCGAAAGCAAATGCGAAGGAAAAGAAAAGGAATTATCATTCTTTTTATGAAAGAACGCCTTTTCCCCTCAATCATGAATTCGCGTGATATCGGCGGATACAAAACAAAAGAAGGCTATAGCGAGAAAGGCGTGATTTTTCGCTCCGGCTCCCTCACTGGCATAGACGAAGAGACAAAGAATGCTCTTTTGAGCAAAGGAATCACTACCGTCATCGATTTGCGTTCGAATAAGGCCAAAACGCGAGAAGTCGATCCGACTTCGTCTGACTCCCGTTTCGTTTATCTCCCATTTCGCCTAAAAGGGGGCGAAAGATTGCCTTCATCGCGCCTTGATGTTATATCGATTTACGAAGAGATGTATCTAGCAAGAGACGAACTCAAACCCATTTTTGAGGCTGTGGCGGAGCGGCAAGGCGGAGTTCTTATTCATTGTTCCGCTGGCAAAGACCGCACTGGCGTAATCATATCTTTGCTTCAATTTATGGCTGGTGTTTCCTTAGAAGACATCAATCGCGAATATCTGCTTTCTTATGATGAGATCGAATCCCATATACGCCATTTAAGGGAACTAGGAGAGATTGTTTCGCCAGCATATTACGAAAAAGACGAAACTCTCTTGCCTCACATTTTCTCGCTTTTGAAAGCAAGATTCGGGAGCAAAGAGGCTTATTTCGCTTATTTGGGTTTGGATTCTTCGCTCATGGAGAAAATAAAGAAAAAGGAGACGAAATGAAGATTCTTATATTGGGAGGCACAGGACGCATATCCTACAAAGTTAGCCAATATCTCATCGATAAAGGCGAAGAAGTGACGATTCTCAACCGCGGGCATAACCTCGGCCTTGGGCTAGAGAGATATTCGCTTCTCTCCGACGTCAATAACGAAGAGCAAACCCACGCTATCTTAAAAGGCCGCGAATTTGACGTTGTCATTGATTTTGTGGCCTTCAAGGCGGATGAGGTCGGCTTGCATTTGTCGTATTTTTCGAATAATCCCCATTATTTCTTTGTCTCTTCGACCGTTGCCACAAATCGCATAGACTCATTGCCGCCATATAACGAGCTTACGCCTTTAGGGAATCCTTATAGCGAATATGGTGAAAACAAAGCCGAATGCGAACGTTATTTATCCAAAATCGGATACCGTAAATACACCATCGTCCGCCCCTCTCATACCTTCGATGAGCGCGCTTTCCCGGTTTTGATGCACGGAAAAGGAAGTTATACCATTATCAAGAGAATGCTTGATGGAAAGAAAATCCCGCTTCTCGATGACGGCTTATCTTCTTGGCCAATTCTTTATGCCGGGGATTTCCCAAAAGGTCTATACCCATTGCTATTAAATGAAAAAGCATACGGAGAAACCTACAATCTCACCCCTAAAGAAGGCCATAGTTGGAAAGAAATCTTTACGCTCGAAGCTTCAATGTACAAATTGATCCCTAGTTTCCTCTTTTTGCCTAAAGGCCGTTTCCTTTCCTCTTATCCTTCATTTCACGACGCTTTAGCGGGCGATAAAGCCATAAATACCATTTTCGACAATTCCAAAATAGAGGCTATAGCCCCTGAATTCAGAAACCAAACGCCATTATCAGAAGCTTTGAAGATTACGAAAAACTACGTCGAAACACACGATGAATGCCGCTTCATCGACAAAGAATTTGACGCGTTTTTAGACGAGATTTGCAAAAAATACGCCTGAATTGCAACGATTTTTAATTATCGATTCGCTTGATGACCTCTTTTAGGCTATCGGCTGAAGCATAAAGCTTTTCTTTTTCCTTCTTAGTCAATGGCAGCTCAAGGATTTTGCTCACGCCATCTCTCCCCACCAAGGAAGGGATGGATAAAGCAAGCCCCTGTAAGCCGTAAGTCCCATCAAGCTCAACGGAGAGAGGAAGCATCGTGTTGGTGTTATTGACAATACAGGAGACGATATGCGAAACGCTTAAGGCGATGCCGTAATAGGTCGCGCCTTTCTTTTCGATAATCCGATAGGCGGAATTGACGACATCGTCTTGAATTCTCTTCATTCCGCCATCATGATCGCTATAGCCGCGCAACGCGCAAAAATCATTGAGCGGGACCCCGCTTACGTTCGCTCCGCTCCAAATGGCGGTCTCGCTGTCGCCATGCTCTCCGATGATGACGGCATGGACGTTTTTGGCATCTACCGAAAGATGCTTCGAGAGAAGATATTTAAGGCGCGCCGTATCAAGAACGGTGCCGCTTCCAAAGACGCGATTTTTCGGAAGGCCGCTTTCTTTCACGGCAATATGGGTCAAAACGTCGACGGGATTAGAGACAATGAGCAATATCCCTTCTACCTGAACGCGCTTAAGTTCCGAGACGATCGAGCGCATGATTCGCGAATTTGTCTGGATCAAATCAAGCCTCGTCTGTCCCTCTTTTTGGGCAGCTCCAGCCGTGATGATGATCACGGAAGCGTCTACTATCTCTTCGTAATCTCCAGCGTGGATATCCATCGAGTAGGTGTAAGGGAGGCCATGCGATAAATCCATCGCTTCCCCTTCCGCCTTGTTCTTGTTGGCGTCTAGCAAAACGAGCTCATTGAATTGGCCTTTCTGCATCAAGGCGAAAGCGATTGAGCTGCCGACGAACCCGCAACCGATGATAGCGGCTTTTTTGATATTGACCATTTTTCTTTCCTCTCTTCCTTCCCCATTATAAAGAAGAAAGGGCTAAGCTTCTTCTCTTATGCTTCAGTTATCGGAGCGGGCAAAGCCGTTTTTCATTAAGCAAGAGGCAGTGAAGAGGATTTTGTCGAGAGCTTTATCCGTCTCTTCCTTGCTTATCGCAGCCATCTCATCGTTAGCTTTCTCTAGGAGCGAAAGATCGCCACTTTTTCTATAGGCTTCGTCGTAGCGGTTGAGCAAGGCACGTGATGCGTTAGCGACAGCGTTCTGATATCGCTCGATATGAATTGAGGTTGAAAAGAAGTGCGAATCGCTCAAAGCTCCGATCAAGCGGCTTGCCCAATAGAAACTGTCGGTCGAGACACGCATAGTGGTATCGCGGAAGTAAGGAGGGATATCGTTCACGTTCGCGTAAAGAGAGACAAGAGCGTTAAAGACATTTGAGCCATAAGAGACCCACTCAAGTGCGGAAATTTCCTCCGGTACGCCGTTTCTGATTTCTAATAACGCCAAGAAGGAGGTGCGGTTCACTCCGATTGAGCGATACATATTTTTCTTATGAGAATCGCCTTTCCCATATGGGTCATATTCCGTTCCTTGATAATGCGAGGAAAGGAGATATTTCACATCTTCCACCGTTATCTTTCTCTCGGGGATATAGCTCCAAGGGATATCATCGCTCTCTGGTGAATATCCTCCGCAATCCTCATCCCAATTCATCGATTTTGGGCAAAGATACCTACCCATATACCAAGCTCTTGGGGTGTTATATATGTGGTCGCTGTCGCTATGGCTGCCAAAAGCCAAACGCGGATTGAATCCATCATCTTTTCCGCAATAGAGATGATGCTTCTTCACGAATTCACGCAAATCCTTGGAGCAAAGATTCGACTTTCCTTCTTTATAAGCATCCTCAAAATCGAAATGATCCATCCCGAACTGATTTGGCATGATGACGACCTCATCATCGTTGACTCTTCTAGCGATCCAATGGTGCCCGCCAATACTCTCAAGCCACCATATCTCCTCTTTGTCGGAGAAAGCGATGCCGTTTGGCTCGTAAGTGCCGTATTGTTCGAGTAATGCCCCAAGACGAAGCACGCCTTCGCGGGCCGAGGAGATATAGGGAAGGGTAATGGAGAGAAGATCTTCCTCCCCGATTCCGCCAGCCTTATTTGTCTTCTCATCGTAACTAACGTAAGGATCGGCCCCCAAAACAAGCGGGTTGCTCGTGATGGTTTCGGTGGCCGACATTGCCACGTTCTTTTCGTTTATGCCTGCCGCTCCCCAGACCCCTTCTTCCGGATCGACATTCGGCATCAAGGTGTAACGAAATTGTTTTTTTGGCAATTCAATTTCTGCGTGGCTGATTTTCGAGTGATAGGCTTTCGCTTCTTCGCTCGAAGGAATAACCACCATTTTCTTGACGTGAAAGACTCCGCTTGGCGAATCGTCGTTCCTCGCAATGAAAGTGCTGCCGTTATTGGAAGCTTTTTTCCCGACCAAAATTGTTGTGCATGGCATAAAGATTGACCTCGTTTTCCTTGATGCGCCAAAAAAGGCGCTTAGACATTATAAGCGTCTTTCTTATCTCTTGTTAGTGATCCCTAACTATCTTCTTATTTTTTCTCGTTTGCAAAGCTGACCAGTATGTCGGTTCCATATCCAGGCACGGAGTTCAAAGTGATCTTGCCACCGTATTTATTGACGGCATGCTTGACAATCGATAGGCCTAAGCCCGTTCCGCCATTGAGGCGGCTGCGCGATTTATCGACGCGGTAAAACCGCTCAAAGACGCGATCTGCATCCTTTTTCGAAATGCCGATGCCCGTATCCTTAACCTCGATTTTGTTTTCGGAAAGATATACGCTTGCCTTCCCTTCGTCCACATTATACAGAATGGCGTTCTCCCAAAGGTTTTTGATGATTAAGCGAGCGTCTTTCTCGCTGATTCTCATCTTGCATTCGCCTTCCAGGCTTAAAGTGACGTTTCTATCTTTCGCAAGTGGCGTCAACTCCTCTTTTATCGAAGAAGATAAAGCGAAAAGGGATATCTCTTCTAGCCTTTCTTCCTTCTTTTCCTCTTCTAAAGCGCTTAAGGAGAGCATGTCGCTGATTAAAGAGAGCATTCTCGAGATAGCCTCTGTGATTTTTGCCGAATACTCCTCTATTTTCGGATCTTTTTCGCTCATCGCGATAAGCTCATTGAAACCCTTGATGCTTGTAAGAGGCGTCTTCAGCTCGTGACTTGCCGCATCAACGAATTCCTTTCTCCGTTTTTCATTCTCCACTTGAATCGTGATATCGCTGCATACATAAAGAGAGAAGGAGCCGTCGACTGATTTGCTCAGCAAATACGTCTTCTTTTGATTGTAATCGTAAAATATCTGCCCGTTTTCGAAAGAGAAGCGCTCGTCTACCTTCTCCCCTGCGATATTGAAAACCTCTCTCCCAAGCTCATTGACGAAAACGACATGGCTCCCTTCTAGAGCAAGGATGGGACTCGGGATGCTTGATAAGACGAAAGAGAGTTTCGCTTTCTCTTTCTCTCTTTCTTCAAGCAGCGAATACAAAGACAATGAGATGTCGTTGATGTCTTGATAGATATTCCCAAGCTCGTCTTTCGGATAAAAGACCTCGCCCATCTTCTCGCCTTTCTTTATTTTCGCGAGATTGCTTTCGATTTCTTTAAGCGGGGAAAGGGAACGGGATGAGACATAGACGATGGCGAAGACAGAACAAGATAAAGAAAGGAGAAGGAGAAGCAGCATCCAAGGGATGTAGCCGGAGAGGAAACGGGTGAGAGAAGATGTCTCCATCGCTACCCTGACTACGTATATTTTCGTTTCAATTACTTTGCTTTCTGCGTAATAGAGCGATTCGACTCCAAGCGTTAGTGAAGAGCGGATCACTACTTTTGGATTTCCTTCGATCGCGGCGATGAATTCCTCGCGGTCTTTGTGGGAGGGGAGGCTAGTTGCCTCTTCTTTTGAATCCCACAAAACGGTACCGTCTTCGTCAAGAATCGTCTCTCTGATCCCTTCTTCGTCAATAGAAAGAGAGGAGCAATCCCCCGTGAAGGAATTTTTGTAGGCGTGATTCAATGATATGAGGTGGCTTTTGGCCTCATCCAGCAAACTGTTCCTTGCGAAATAGATGCCGAAAGAGCAAGTGAAAAGGAGGGCAAGAGTGAGAATGAGCGAATTCCATAAAATGAGTTTTTTCTTCATTTGAGGATATATCCTATCCCTCTCACGGTTTCGATATTCGCGCTTGAGGAAGCAATTTTCTTCCTGATCCTTGAAACGAACATATCGAGGGTTCGTGTCTCAATATCCGCGTCAATCCCCCATATTTCTTTCAATAATTCTTCTTTGCTTATCAAAACGGATTGGTGAAAAAGAAGATATGAGAGAAGATCGTATTCTTTGTTGCTCAAAGAAAGGAGCTCGTCATTTAATTTGATTTCATGGAGCGCGTCATTGACTTCAAGCCCCTTGTAGGAAGCCGTATCGGATTTCGAACTCTTTCTTAGATTCGCGTTTATCCTTGCGATAAGCTCCATCACGCCAAAGGGCTTAGAGAGATAATCGTCTGCCCCTTCGTTTAACCCTTTCACCTTATCTGTCTCGCTTCCTTTCGCGGACACGAAAATGACGGGGATGGAGGCGAATTCGCCTTGTTTCATCAATCTAAGAATATCCATGCCGTTCATGTCCGGAAGCATGATATCTAGCAAAGCCAAATCTGGTTTTTTCTCTTTTAAGGCCTTATAAAAAGAGGAGGCATCGGCGAAAGTCTTGCAGCAAAACCCGCCCAAAGGCAAAGCCTCCTCGTAAAGAGTGCGGATGCTTTCTTCATCGTCCAAGCAATAAATGAGTTTGTTCATGACTAGGAATCAAGATGCGTGCCAGTCGAGGAATAGTCAACCCACTCGCCGACATTCACGGCATGGTCGCCTATCCTTTCGAGATACTTTGCAATCATCATGAATATTATAGACTGCTCGGCGTTACTCTCATCCTTCTTTATCAAAATCAGCAGATCTTTTTTGATTCTTTCGTAATAATCATCGACCCTATCATCGTCTTTTTCTAACGATCTAGCCTCCACGACATCCTCTTTGATAAAGGAAGATACGGCTTTCTCCACCATCGATGAAACGCACTCCCCCATCTTGGGCAAGTCGATAAGCGCTTTGATGTAAGGCTCATCGGGAAAAGAGATGACCTCCTCGGCGATATCGACGCTGTAATCCCCGATGCGCTCAAGATCCGTGATCATCTTGAGGGCGCTGCCAACGGTCCTGAAGTCTTTGGCTACGGGCTGATCAAGAAGCAAAATCTTGAAGCAGCCGTTTTCGATATCCTTCATGAGGGCATCGATGTGCTTATCCTCCTCAATGACCGTTTGAGCAAGCGCTCTATCTTTTTTCATCAAAGCGCTGAGGGCCTTATTGACCGACAAAGAAGCGAGCTTGCCCATCTCGATCAACTTGTTTTTGATTTCGACGATTTCTCTTTCAAAACGATTTTCCATTCTATCCGAACCTCCCTGTGATGTAATTTTCTGTCCGCTTGTCCTCTGGGTAAGAGAATAGTCTCTCGGTTGGAGAGGTCTCCACGAGCTCGCCGAGCAAGAAAAAGGATGTGGTATCGGCAACGCGGCTAGCTTGCTGCATATTGTGAGTGACGATGACTATGGTGACCTCGTTTTTTAGCAGCGTCATAAGCTCTTCGATTTTGGCAGTCGAAATCGGGTCAAGGGCGCTTGTAGGCTCATCCATCAGAAGAACTTCCGGCTCAGCCGATAAGGCACGCGCGATGCAAAGGCGCTGTTGCTGCCCACCAGATAAGGACAATGCGCTTTTATGGAGAGAATCCTTGACCTCCTCAAAAAGGGAAGCCCTTTTCAAACTTGTCTCGACGATTTCCGCGAGTTTTTTCTTATCGCGTATCCCGAATGTCCTCGGGGCGTAGGCGATATTGTCGAAGATGCTCATCGGGAAGGGATTCGGCTTTTGGAAAACCATCCCCACTTTTTTTCTGAGGGCATTCACGTCGACGTTTTTTTCGTAGATATCTTCGCCCTTGAAATAGACCTGCCCTTCGATGCGGCAGCCGAGGATAAGATCGTTCATGCGGTTGAGCGAGCGCAAGAAGGTGCTTTTCCCGCATCCTGACGGACCTATAAGAGCGTGGATCTTGCCTTTCTCTATGTCGAGATTGATGCCTTTGAGGGCTTCTTTCTCGCCGTAGAATAGATGCAGATCCTTGCTTTTTATTATGCATTCATTATCCATTCTTTTTCCTCCTTTCGAAAAATGATGAGAGAGAATATGCGATTAAATTGAGAAGCAAAACGATGATGAGCAGCACCAAAGAGGCCGCTCCCGCTTCTTTCGTGTAGCCAAAGGAAGCGAAATAGTAGATATCGAGAGCAAGGGATGTGCCTGCGCCCATCAAAGAAGATGGCGAAATGTTGACGACCATCCCGATTGTAAGTAGCAGCACCGCCGACTCGCTCACCACGCGCCCGACAGAAAGGACGATGGAAGTGACGATGCCCGGGGTGGCAGTTGGCAAGACGACCTTGAAGATGGTCCTGACTTTGCTCGCGCCTAGAGCCAAAGAGGCTTCACGAAGCGAATTCGGGACTTCCTTAAGCGCTTCTTCGACATTCTTCACGATGGTCGGAAGAATCATGATAGCAAGCGTCAAACCTCCGCCAAGAAGGGAATACCCCCAGTTAAAGCTGATGACGAAGACGAGGTATCCGAATAAGCCATAAACGATCGAGGGGATCGAAGAGAGCGTCTCAATCGACAAACGAACGATCTTTTTTATTTTCCCTTCGCCTTTGGCGTACTCCACCAAATATAGAGAAGTCGCCACTCCGAGCGGCAAAGAAACGGCAAGAGATACAAGAATAAGGCGAAAAGTCCCGATAATGGCAGGAAGAATTGAAATTTCGTCCCCATATTTCCCAAAGATAAATTGGAAGGATAAAGCTCCGCTCCCCTGCACGAAGATGAAGACGATGATGCCTCCTAAAGCTAAGAGGCTCAAGACAAGAGCGAAAAGAGACAAATACTTCAAAGACGAAAAGAAGCGCTTGTTGTTTTTACCGGCATTTGAAAGTTCCATCATACCACCTCCTTCTCAAGCAAGGAGAAAACGATATTGAGAAGCAAAGAGAGCAAGAAGAGGATGACGCCGGAGCAAAACAAAGCGCTCATCGCATCGGGCACGACGTTAAGTTCCATCGCCCCCATCGCGATATTCGCGGTCAATGTGCGGGCTGGCGTAGTCAAACTGATAGGCATTTGGGGTGAGCCGCCGATAACCATGATCACGGCCATCGTCTCTCCTAAAGCGCGACCCGTCGATAAAACGATTGCCGCCATGATGCCCCGCTTTGCGGCCGGCACCATCACTTTGAAAACGGCTTGCGGCTTGCTTGAGCCAAGCGACAAAGCACCCTCGTAATATGCCCGGTCAACCGAATTCAGGGCGTCTAAGCTCACGCCGACCATCGTGGGCAAAATCATGATGGAAAGGATAAGTGAGGCCGCCAAAACGCCATCGCCGATGCCGTTAGACGAAAGATTGTTTTGAATGAAGGGCACGATAATGAGCATGCCGAATAGACCGAAAATGACCGAAGGAATGCCCGCCAATAAATCGATAAGGGCACGCAACCCCTTCACCGCGCGCTTATTTACGAAACCAAAAAGAGCAATCGCTACCAATAAGCCTATCGTGCAGCCGATAAGAGAAGAAAGGGCGGTGACGTAGAAAGTGGTCACGATCATCGGAAAAACGCCAAAAGACGGGGTTGAGGAAAGCGGAGCCCATTCCATCCCGAAAAGGAAATTTCCAACTCCGTATCTAAATAAGAACGGCGAGCCGTAGGCAAAAAGGAACACGACAATCGCCACAAGGGCAAGAAGAGAAAGAAAAGAGGAAAAGGCGAAGGTGTACTTCGCCGTGTTTTCTTTGATCTTTTCTCTTTTTATTTCGCTACTAATCATGCGATCAAGCTGGACCAGCTGGTGATGGGGGAGCTTGCCTCTGGGTTATAGATCGTCGAGAGGTTGGCTTTCGAAATGGTCTCAATCGGGTTCTTGAGGTTTGCAATCAAAGCGATGCCATCTTTGCAAACCGTGAAGTAGGTGCAATCGGCGGCTTTGCTCACGTTGAATTCCTCGGAGATCATCCCAAAATTGGAGACGCCGTTTTGGGCGTTGTTATAGCCCGTTCCTGAACCTCCACCGCTCACTTCGACGGTGACGTTCTTTTGATGCTCCATGTATTTGGCGGCGATCTTAAGCATCAAAGGCTGCAAGGAAGTTGAACCGGAAATGGTGATTTTCTTGCCCTCAGCAAAGGCGGCGGTCGAGTATTCCGTGGTGCTTTCTAAAACCGAGACATAGCCTTCGGAAGCGGCCAAATCCTGGACTTCCTTGGAAGAAAGATAATTGTAATAGTCTTTGTAGACCTCATCTTCCAAAGTCGCGGCTTTATAGATGAGGTTGAGTGGGCGCGATAAGGCATAGCTACCGTCTTTGATGGTGGCGCTTGTCGGCTCAACGTTATCGACTTTCACGATTTTGACGGTGCTATCGACATAGCCAAGCGAATCGTAAGCGATGGCGTATTGATTGGTGGACACTTTGCTTAAGACGGCCGAAGTGCTATTCGCAGTCAAGGCACCGGCTGGGTCTTTGGCTCCTTTTAAGCCGAGGATTTCAAGGAAGGCGCTTTTGGTTCCGCTTCCGTCTTCTCTCACGACGACGACGATTGATTTGCTCGCATCGAAGGACGCTTCGCTGCAAGAGGTGAGCGCAACAACGCTCAATGCTGCTAAGAGCACTTTGAATTTTCTCATTTGTTTCTCTTTTCTTTTTTGCCCCTTTACTATCCGCCCCTCTTAAAGAAGGCGAAATCAATGAGTAGAAACAAATTTGTAACAGAATCGTAAACGATTATTTTCCCCTTTTTCTAGCGTATACTATGTGGGTGCTTAAGAGCTTATCCATCCAAAATTTAGCGATCATCGAGAATATCGACATTTCCTTTTCCGATGGTTTCAGCGTTTTGATTGGCGAGACTGGCGCTGGGAAAAGTCTCATCATCGATTCTTTGTCGTTGCTCCTTGGAGCGAGAGCCTACAGCGAAGCAATCCGCCAAGGCGAAGAGAAAGCGCTCATCAAAGGCGAATTCCAATTGGAGAGCAAAGTTTTGGAGGCCGAACTGAGCAAAAGCGACATCCCTTGGAACGATGGGAATATCATCATAGAAAGGAACATCGGCAGAGCGCGCAGTTCCATCAAAATAAACGGAAAAGCTGTTGCCCTTTCAGATTTGGAGCGCTTTGCCCCATATATTGCTGACATCCACAATCAATTGGATTTTGCCAAAATCCTCAACCCAGACAACTATCTTTCGATAATCGATGGTTTCTCTCGCGATCTTATATCCTCATATAAGAAGGAATACCAAGAAGCCTACATCGCCTTCAAAAACAAAAAGCAGGAATATGAAGAGGCCATAGAAAAGCAAAAGAAACTCAATGAGAGCCGCGATTTTTATGAATATCAATACAATGAGCTTTCGTCTTTCTCTCTCCAAGAGAATGAGGAAAAGGAAATCGCAAGCGAGCTTTCTTTGCTCCGCAATCACGACAAAATATACGCTCTCCAAGAAGAAGCCAAATCCATCATCGACGGCTCTTTCCTCGATGATTATTATGATCTCAACAAAATCCTCGGAAAGCTCTCCTCTTATCAGAATCAGTATGAGGAAACGCACAAGAGACTCGACGATATCTATTATGAGGTGCTTGATTATCTTTCCTCGCTCAAAAAGGATTTCGGGCAAGAGGATTACGACCCCTCGCGTTTAGATGAGCTGGAGAGCCGCGAAAATGACATTGCTTCTTTGAAAAGGAAATATCGCAAAAACTACGATGAGCTTCTCGCTTATCGCGATGAACTCTCCGCCTTATTAAAAGACGGCGAAAACTATGAAGAGGAAATCGCGAAAAAGAAAGACGAGAAAGAAAAAAGCTTCCTGAAAGCCGCCGAAAAAGGCAAAGATCTTTCCCTCATTCGCCAAAAAGTGGCCAAATCGATCGAAAAGGAATTGACCAAAAGCCTTGACGATTTATTGCTTAAGGCGCGCTTCGTCATCTCTTTTGAGAACAATGAGTCTCTAGATGAATCTTCATTGAGTGAAAACGGGATCGACAAAATAGATTTTCTTATCGAGACCAACATCGGCGAAGGGCTAAAAAGCCTAAGCAAAGTCATATCAGGGGGCGAAGCGAGCCGCATCATGCTCGCCTTCAAAGCCCTTTTCATCAAAACCAACAAAATCCCGACGGCTATATTCGATGAGATCGATACGGGGATAAGCGGTGAAAGCGCTGAAGCGGTCGCGAATAAGATAAGAGAGATATCGCTCCATTCGCAAGTCATCGCAATCACCCACCTCCCGCAAGTTGCCTCCAAAGCCGATCACCACATCTTATTGAGCAAAGAGGTACGCGGAGAAAGGACATATTCATACGCAAAAGAGTTGAATCTTGAAGAGAAAATAAGGCAAATCGCCTATCTCATTTCGGGTGGAAAAATAAGCGAAAAGCAACTTGCCTACGCCAAAGAAATGGTCCTCAAAGAGAAAAATTAATCCTCGTCTTTCTCTTCTTCGATTTGCTTTATCTCTTCGTCCTGATTTTCGATTTCTTCAATCCCATCATCGAATTCGACTTTAGCGACTTTATCAAATTTGTTTCCTATCTTGTCGACGGTCTTGGAGAAATTTTCGCTTTTCTTCGTAAGATTTTGAATGCTCTCATTGAGGCTTTTCCATCTTGGCACGAAACGGTTGAATTCTTTGCTTAAGGCATTGAGTTGATTGTTTATGAGGGTGATGTTCTTGCTTTTTTTCGCATCGATCTGAATGACGCGGAAAGAGGCGAGAAGAGGCTGAAGGATTGTTGGAGAAACCATCACGACGCCTTTTCCTTTAGCGAAGTCGATCAAGTCCGGAAATTCATTATGGATATAGGCAAATATCCCGTCGTTTGGCACAAACATGATGGCATTTGAGATGGTTTTTCCTTTGATGATATATTTGGAAGTTTCTTCGATGCGCTGCTTCATCGCGCCTTTGAAAGCGGATTTTGCAGATGCTATCTCTCCTTCGGTCAAATGCTTGTTCTTGTCGAAAAGATCCTCGTAACCGATAAGAGAGAATTTGCTGTCGATGCAAACAATCTGATGATGTGCCTCCCCGTCTAAAAAAATAACGGCATCTGGCTTAAGGGCCTTCTCATCCCCTTTCGCGCCTTCGAGTATATATTGAGTATCATACAGTGTCCCTTTTGAACCCTGGAAGAGATTCTCGAGAAGCATCTCAAGCTGCAGTTCGCCATATTTCCCGCGTTGCTGATTGTTGGATAAGACATCCTTCAAAGAGGTAATCTCGCCCTGAAGGTTCTCGATGTTTTTCTGAGCCGCTTCGACCATTCCGAGCTGCTTTTGGAGGCTGCTCATCGATTCTGAGGTATTCTTGAAGCCGTCAGTCAAGGACTTATCTACTTTTTCGTTGATTGTTTTCATGGAGGCATCGAGCTTCTGGTTGACGATATTGAGTTGGAGAGTCATTGAATCACTCATCGTTTTCTGAAAATCATTGAGGCGCTTCGTATCGCTTTCCGTGAGTGATTTGAAAGATGTTTGCATCGCGTTCATCTGTTCGTTGGTTTTGCTCGTTATCTCCGAAAAACGCTGGTTTATGGTGTCATTCATCGTCTTGACTTGATTGGTGAGATTATTCGTGATGGTCGATTGGAAATCATTGAGGCGCTTCGTGTCGCTTTCCGTTTGTTCTTTCATGCCCTTCAAAATCTCGGCAATTTGGGCCTGCATTTTGCTATTTAG
>CAVHTL010000011.1:0-474 GCA_963638955.1 bacterium | reverse complement strand
TTCAAGGTTTTCCACCGCCATTTTTATCTCTGTTGTGCCTTGAATCTGATTTTTCTCGAGTTCTTTGCTGAACGAGGAATCAACGCGGTACTTCTCGCCTTTCCTCACGAAAAAGAAATACAAGCAGATGTAAAATAGCAATGCTATCAATGTGATGATTGCGATGATCAAGATTACCTGTTCCATTGTTCTTACCTCGAATGCGTTCTTGCTTATCTAGCGATAACTTTATTTTACAGCCTCAGGAAGAATTGGCTTCCTCATTTATTGCAAAAGTTCTGCTTTTTAAACAAATCGGGCTTTTTGTTGCGCCATTTATTGCGCCAACACGAAAAAACTGCTCTATAACGAGCAGCAGTTTATTGTCTGAGCCTACTCTAGAGAACGGCTCCTTCAGGATCTTTTTTTATTGAACGTCCCAATCTAAGACGGGCAGTCCGTTTATGTCGGTGAAGGTGCCGCTTGCGATCATGA